>JAAYPK010000008.1 GCA_012519845.1 Clostridiales bacterium | reverse complement strand
AGTTTTAATGTCCCTTTTTATAGTATTAACTCTACAAGTCAGTATCTCTTTTTCTTCGCCAGTAATTTCATTAAAGGGAATATTTGAATTAATATATTCATAGTCTCTAGGAAAATATAAAAGTAAGTCTAAAATATTAAAAATAGAAGCCTTATTAAATTTTTCCAAAACCTTAGGACCAACACCTTTTAATGTTGATATAGAATCATAAATATTCATAAATTATCTCCTTAAAAGAATTATAATAATAAATCCCATAACAATTCTTTTTAATAAGAATTTATTATGGGATTATGAAAAATATCTTTTATTATATTTTATTCTACTGACATAAAGAAATAGTAAAGAGGTTGATTTCCTTCGTAGCATTGTACATCTAAATCAGAATATTTTTCTTCTAATTTTTTAACAAAATCATTAACTTCTTCATCTTTTACATCTTCACCATAATATATAGTAATTAATTCACTATCATCATCAATCATGTCTTCTAAAACTTTAAATGCAACATCACATTTTTCATTTCCAACTTCTTTAATTTTTCCTTCTACAAGTCCTAACATGTTACCTTCTTTAATTTGTATACCATCCATTTCAGTATCACGAACTGCATAAGTAACTGATCCAGTTTTAACTGTATCAATTAAATTAGTTAAGTTTTTAACATTACTTTCTACATCATCCTCAGCATTAAACATAGTAACACAAGTAATTCCTTGAGGAATAGTTTTTGTAGGTATTACCCTAACATCTTTATCTGAGATCTCAGCTGCTTGAGTTGCTGCCATTATTATATTCTTATTATTTGGTAAAATAAAAATATGATCTGCTTTTATTTTTTCTACACAATCTAATATATCTTGAGTAGAAGGATTCATAGTCTGACCACCCTCAATTACATAATCTACTCCTAAATCTTTAAATATATTAGATATACCTTTTCCCATAGCAACAGTTATAAAGCCATATTTCTTTGCTACTTCATGCTCTTCTAATTCTTCTTTTTCCTCTTCTATTTCAGAACGTAGAAGTTCTCTATGTTCTTCCCTCATATTATCAATTTTAATTTTTGATAACTCTCCATATTTTACAGCTGTAGATAATACTAATCCTGGATCATTAGTATGAATATGTGTTTTAATAACATCATCATATCCTACAACTATCATTGAATCACCTAAATGTTCAATTTTATCTTGGAATTCTTTTGCTAAACTAGCATCACCTAAAATGATAAATTCAGTACAGTATCCAAATTTAATATCAATATCTTCTGTAGACTGTGCTCCTACTTTTCCTGAAGATGATACATTAATATCCTTTATTTCAGAAACTAAACCATCTTTTAATGACTGATACATTCCTTGAAGAATAATATATAATCCCATTCCACCTGAATCAACAACCTTAGCCTTTTTTAAAGCAGGTAATAGTTCAGGAGTTTTATCTAACATTACTTTTGCTGCTTTTGTAAACTCATCAAATAAAACTTCTATATCTGTAGCTTCAGACTTTAACCCTGCCTCTGCAGTTGCCCTAATAACTGAAAGTATTGTTCCTTCTGTCGGTCTCATAACTGCTTTATATGCAGCTTTAGATCCTTCATTAAATGCAACGGCTACTTGACTTGCATCTGCAGTTTCTAACCCTTCAAATCCTTTTGAAATACCTCTTAAGATTTGTGAAAGTATAACTCCTGAATTACCCCTAGCACCCATTAATGCACCTTTTGCAAGTTTTTTTGATACTTCACCTATTGATGTTGAATTTAAGCCTTGTATCTCTTTTACAGCTGACATAAAAGTCATAGACATATTTGTTCCTGTATCCCCATCTGGAACTGGAAAAACATTTAATGCATTTACAAAGTCACTTTCCTCCGCCAATCTGTTACTTGCATTTACAACCATATTATAAAAATCCTGGCCGTTCATTGATTTATATTCCATTAGATTACCTCCTAGACTCTTACAGCTTGAACATTCACACTAATTGATGATACCTTTAATCCAGTGAAGTTTTCCACACTATAACGAACCTTTTGTATTATGTTATTTGCTATTACAGATATTTTAGTACCATACTCTACCATAACAAATAATTCAATATTTAATTTATTTTCTTCACCAAGAGATATTTTAACACCCTTGCTTAGATTTTCAACTCTTATTAATTCCCAAAAACCATCACCTGCATTTTTAGAAACCATTCCAACTACACCATAACATTCCATAGTTGATAATCCAACTATCTTTCCAATAACTTCGTCTGAGTAGTTGATGTCACCATTTTCATTAGAAAAACCTACCATGATTATTCCTCCTCTAAATTTTCCTATACTCTATTGTAGCCCAGAATAAACATTTATTCAAGGAATTTTACTATTATGAACATTGATTTAATATTTTACTTGCATGTACTGAGTAATTTGTGGTAAAATCTTATTTGTCCTATGAAGAGAATAATCTTCGGTATATAAGGAGGTGTTTTCAAGTGTCAAGAAAATGCGAAGTATGTGGTAAAGGTGTTGTAGCAGGTGCTCAATTCAGCCATTCACATCGTCAATCAAAGAGAACTTGGGCTCCTAACATAAAGAGAGTTAAAGCTTTAGTTAATGGATCACCTAAAACAGTTCATGTGTGCACAAGATGCCTTAGATCTGGAAAGGTTCAAAGAGCAATATAAGTTCAAATAAAAAAATGCAATTGCCAAGGCTATTGCATTTTTTTATGTAGTTATTTTTTTCTTCTAAAAAATTTTATAAAATTAGAAAGAAATTTTGGTAACTTTATGGTTATTATTCTCATTTTCTCCTGCCTTAAAATTTATATACACTATATATTATGCAGGAACTTTATTGAATTAGACTTTTATTTTTAATCTAAAGGATAAATTACCATAATTACTCCTGAATCAAAAGAAATATTAATATCCCCATCTAAAAACTCATTACAAATTGCTCTTGGCTCAAGAAATTTCATATCATAGCCTTCTAAATCATATTTCCCACCACTTATTGTAAAATTTTTTACAACACTACTTAAAGCATGAAAACTTATTACTTCTCCATATTTTCCTTTTAACACTGCCTGTTTATTTACTAAAAAAGCCCTGTTATGATCATCTATAATCTCAATGTTAATGTTATTTTCCTTTGCCATAAGCATTAACCCAATATTTCCTAAAGTATGATCTATTCTTGTTCCTGTAGCACCAAACAGTAAAATTTCCTTAGCTCCTTCTTCAAGAGCTTTTTTTATTCCTAAATGAGTATCTGTATAGTCTTTTTCTGGTGAAAATCTTTCGATTTTTATTTTATTATTAGCAAAATACTCTACAGTTTCTTTTGAAGCAGAATCAAAATCTCCTAATATAAATGTTGGTTTTATATTATATTTATATAAGGCTTCACAACCCTTATCAACCCCAATTATTATATCAGTGTCTTTATTTATAAATCTATTTAATAATTCCTTAGATGGTGGATTCCCCCCAGTTACTATTATTGCTCTCATTATATTGCTTCCTTTAAGTTTTTTATATTTTCTTCTATATTGTTATTTTTAAAAACTGCAGATCCAGCAACAATTACATTGGCTCCAGCTTCAACTACTTCTTTAATATTGTTAGCATCTATTCCTCCATCTACTTGGATTAATAGATTTTTATTATACAATCTACTAAATTCCTTTATTTCTTTAATCTTATTTATAGCATATGGAATGAATTTTTGTCCTCCAAATCCAGGATTTACTGACATTATTAATACCATATCTAATTCTTGGATCAAATCTTTAATAAGAGAGGTTGAAGTGCCAGGATTAAGCGCAAGCCCTACTTTAATTCCCTTTGATTTTATATATTGAATAGTTCTGTCTATGTGTTTTTCAGATTCATAATGAATTGTAATTAAATCAGCTCCTGCTGAAATAAAATCATCAATAAATCTTCCAGGTTCATTTATCATTAAATGAACATCAAAAAGTTTATCAGATTTATCTCTAATAGCCTTTATTATTGGCATTCCAAAAGAAATATTAGGAACAAAATTTCCATCCATAACATCTATATGAATCCATTCTGCTCCTGCTTCGGATACTCTTTTCACATCTTCTCCTAAATTTGAAAAATCTGCTGATAAAATTGATGGTGATATTATTGTCATTTATACTTCCTCCCACTAATTATTTCTTCTAATGTTCTTACATAAAAATCATATCTATATTTATTTATTCTATTTTCTGAAATGGCTCTTTTTACTGAACAATCTGGCTCTTTATAATGAATACAACCTCTATATTTACATAATCCTTCATGTTCACTAAATTCAGGAAAGGCATCTTTTAATTCTTCTTTTTTAATAAAAGATATATCAAGGGTTGTAAATCCAGGAGTATCTGCTAAAAAACCTTCAGATATTTCTATAAGTTCGCTATGTCTTGTAGTATGCTTACCTCTTCCAATTTTATCGCTTACTTTTCCTGTTTCCATATGTTCTCTATTAATCAATGAATTTATCAAAGTTGATTTTCCTGCTCCAGAAGGTCCACATAAAACTGTAACATTGTGTTCCATTTTTTCCTTTAATTCCTCTATGCCTTCACCTTTTTTAGCATTAATAAACAATACTTCATAACCTATATCATTTATTTTTTCTTTTATCTCCATTCTTTCCTTATCATCTACAAGATCAGTTTTATTTAAACAAACAATAGCTTCTATATTGTTTATTTCACAAAGCACTAAAAATCTATTTAATAAATCAAAATTTAAATCAGGATTTTTTATAGCAAACACAACAAAAGCTAAGGTAACATTGGCTATAGCTGGTCTTATAAGTTCAGATGATCTTTTATGAATATCCTCAATTACGCCTTTTCCATTTTCAATAGTTATTCTTACATTATCTCCAACCATTGGCTTTAAAGATTTATGTCTAAACTTCCCTCTTGCTTTACATTCAATTATACCTTCTTTAGTTTGTATGTAATAAAATCCACCTATTCCTTTAATTATTTTTCCTTCCATTAGACCTCCACTTTTTTTATTTCTACTTTATATAATAACCAATTTTATAGTTAAATTGCAAGTTTAATTAGTTTGTGAATAGCTAAGAACAAAGAGAGAAAAGGAAGCGCTGCCGCTTATAGATTTTTATCTAAAAACGACAGCACTTATATTAATGATTATTGTCATTGTTATTATCATTTTCTTGAGTTTTTGAAAATACTAAATTTATTGTTGTTCCTTCTTCAACTTCTCCATGAGGAGACCAACTTTGAAGTGTTCCTGTTTTGTCTCCAGTTACACTATATTTTAAATTATATGTTTTTAATGCAGTTATTGCTCCTTCATATCCCATATTAGGTTGTAGTATATTATCTAAATTTACTTTTTTCTTTTCAGGTTCTTTATATCGACCTATTGTTAGTGTAATGGCTGAGCCTTTTTCAAGCTGAGTTCCATAATTTTGTGATTGAGAAATAACTTTTTTATCTTCACTTTCATTACTTGTATCTACATATTCAGCATAGACGGTTAACCCATCTTTTTGTGCTTGAGTTTTAGCATCATCTTCATTCATTCCTGAATACTTACCTACGCTAACATACTCTACTTTCTTACCTTTACTAATATAAATTGTTACTTTAGTATCTTTAGTTAATTCAGTATCTTTACCTGGTTCTGTTCTTATAACTAATCCTTCTTTTACTGTATCACTATATTCTTTAACTTCACTTACATTAGTAACATTGTTTTTCTTCAAAAATATTTTAACTGTATCTAAATCAGAATTTTCAAATTCTGGCATTTTAACTTTCTCTTCACCTGAACTTGTAATTACCCTAACTTTAGATCCTTTTTCTACCTCTGTACCTTCTGATGGATCTACTTCAAGAACAGTTCCTTCTTCTTTATCACTTTTTTCAGTTCCTGCATCTACAAATTCAAGTCCAGCCTTTTCAACAACACTTTTAGCTTCTTCTAATGAAAGTCCTGTAATAGTTGGTACTTTAACCTTTTCTGTTGTAGGAGCATTGCCTCCCCCGAAAACAAAAAAACCAACTACAAATAATAAAACCACAGCTGCTATAGAAGCTACTACTCCAATTATAATCTTCTTCTTTTTTTTCTTTTTATTCACAGATTCATCCTCATCATATTCATCATCATAGTAGTCATCATCATAGTAGTCATCATCATAATATTCATCACCATCATCAAGATTTTTATTATTTATAATATCTTGATTTACTGGATTCATAATGATTGTATGTCCATCCATATCATTACTTAAATTATCTTCAAGTATTTTAGCATTAGGATTATCTTTTATTTTTTGTAAATCACCTAACATTTCCTTTGCAGTTTGATATCTTTTATCAGGCTCTTTAGCCATTGCTTTCATAATTAAATCATTTAAACTATCTGGTATTTTTGAATTAATACTCTTTGGTGGGACTACTTCTTCTTGAATATGTTTTAATGCTATTGTTACAGGAGAATCACCTTCAAAAGGTAACTTTCCAGTTGCCATTTCATATAAAACAACACCAAAGGAATATAAGTCCGTTCTTACATCAACCACACTACCTTTTGCTTGTTCTGGAGAAAAATAGTGAGCAGATCCCATAATTGTAGTTGTTGTTGTAAGTGTTGCAGAGGACGATGATTTTGCAATACCAAAATCAGTTACTTTTACTAGCCCTTCTTCTGTTACTAAAATATTTTGTGGTTTAACATCTCTATGAATAATTCCATTTTTATGAGCACATTCTAATGCTCTTGCTATTTGTATTCCAACAGAAAGAGTTGTTTCGTAATTTAAACTTCCATATTGTTTTATAACTTCTTTTAATGTTTTTCCTTTAACAAATTCCATTACTATATAGTTAATTTTATCCTGACTTCCAACATCTAAAACATTAACTATATTATTATCAGATAAAGTTGCTATAGCAGTAGCTTCTATTTTAAATTTTTTAACTACATCTTCATTATCAGCAAACTCATTTTTTAGTATTTTAACTGCTACGTATCTGTTTAATTTGTTACATCTTGCTTTGTAAACTGTGGACATTCCACCTTCGCCAATTTTTTCTAGTATTTCATACCTATTTCCTAACAATTCTCCAATCATATTAATTCTCTCCTCCAAACAACAAAACTGTTATGTTATCTCGCCCACCTTTTTGCTTAGCTATTTCAATAAGATGACTACAGGCTTCATTAAAGCTTTCACTAGTTAGCATTACTGAAATTATTTGTTCATTTGTTACCTCATTTGTTAATCCGTCAGTACATAATAAAAATAAATCATAATCATTTTTAGGAACTTCAAATATATCAACATCAACACTTTTACTAGTACCAACTGCCCGTGTTATTATGTTTTTTTTAGGATGATTTATTGCCTCATATTCCGAAATCGTTCCTAAATCTACTAATTCTTGAACTAACGAATGATCTTTCGTTATTTTTTTTATTTCTTTTCCTTTAATTCCAAAAGAAGAGCTATCACCAACATTAGCCACATAAACCATATCATTAATAACTAAACATGAAGTAATGGTAGTTCCCATACCATTTAACTCTTGTTTTTCACATGAATAGTTATAGATAATTGTATTTACAAAATTAATAGCTTCTTTTAAAAGTTTATTTTCACTTACTATATCTACGTTATCCTTAATAAAATTAACAATTCCATCTACAGCCATTTTACTTGCTACTTCTCCAGCATTATGACCACCCATTCCATCAGCTACTACATAAATTTTAAATTTTTCACATTCATAGTACTTACATGAATCTTCATTTAAGCTTCGAATTGCTCCTTTATCACTTAACATACTAACCATATACGTTCCCCCTTTACTATGGGTTAATGCTTATTTCTTAGCTAAATCCATATAACTTCTTCTAAGCTGTCCGCATGCTGCATTAATATCCCTTCCCATTTCCCTTCTAACAGTTACTTCAATTCCCATATTTTTTATAGTATTTTCAAATTCATTAATTGCTTTTTCTGAGGATCTTCTAAAGGTATTCTCTCTAACCTCATTTACAGGTATTAAATTAACATGGCACAACATACCTTTTAATAAAATTCCTAGTTCACTAGCATCTTTTATACTATCATTAACATCTTTAACTAATGAATATTCAAAAGTAATTCTTCTTCCTGTTTTATTTATATAATAATTACAAGCTTCCAAAATTTCTTTTATTGAATACTTATTTCCTATAGGCATTATTTCTCGTCTCTTTTCATCATTAGTTGCGTGTAATGATATGGCAAGTGTAATAGAATAATTTTTATCTGCTAAATCATATATTTTGGGAACAATTCCACAAGTTGATAAAGTTATATGTCTTTGCCCAATATTTAATCCATATTCAGAATTCACAAGTTCTAAAAACTTTAGTACATTATCGTAATTATCAAGAGGTTCTCCACTTCCCATTAAAACTACATTTGAAATTCTAGAGCCTAAAACCTTTTGTGCTACTAGTATTTCTGCAAGTATTTCACCACCAGATAAATCACGGACTCTCCCTTCAATTGTAGAAGCACAGAATTTACATCCCATTCTACAACCTACTTGAGTAGAAACGCAAATTGAATAACCATGTTTATATTTCATAATTACAGTTTCAATTATATTTCCATCATTATACATTAATAACAGCTTGTGCGTTTCGTCAATTTTAGATTTATATTCTTCTATTATTTTGGGTATTCCAATATAAAAATTATTACTAAGTTTCTCTATTAAATTCTTAGGCAAATTATTCATTTCTGCAAAATCAAATTTGAATTTATAAATCCATGAAAAAATTTGCTTAGCCCTAAAGGATTTTTCTTTATTCTCAATCATCCAGTTTTCTAATTCTTCAAGGTTAAAATCTAAAATATTTTTCATTTTTTCTCCTAATTTTTCCTAAGCTTTGCAATATAGAATCCATCCATATTTTCATCTGGGAAAATTGTTATTGTTCCTAGTCTATCGTATTTTATATTATCATTTTTCCCTATGAATATTTTTTCTATAGTTGCATTTTTGTGTTTTTCTAGGAACCATTCAATATTTTCTTGATTCTCTTCCTTATTTAATGTACAAGTTGAGTATACCATTATTCCACCTTTTTGTAGATACTCCCATGAATTATCCATTATCATTCTTTGTATATTTACTAATTCTTTTAAGTCTTTTCTTGTTTTAGTCCATTTTATCTCTGGTTTTTTTCTAATTATCCCAAGACCTGAACAAGGTATATCAACTAATATTTTGTTTGCTTTACTTATTAAGTCTGTATTTAACTTAGTAGCATCCATTTCACCTAACTTAATATTAGTAATTCCAAGCCTATTAGCATTTTCTTTTATTAGTTCTAATTTATTTTTATGTAAATCAAAAGCTAAAATTTCACCAGTATTTTGAAGAAGTTCTGCTGCATGAGTTGTTTTGCCACCTGGTGCACTACATACATCAATTAAAACATCTCCTTCTTCTAAATCTAGTAATGGAGCTACAACCATAGCACTTTCATCTTGAACAGTAATTTTTCCTTCTTTAAATAATGGATTCTCTTCAATACTTTTGCCGCCTTTAATACAAATAGCTTCTGGACATACAGCCCCTTCTAAAACCTCGTATCCCAATGATTCTAATTCATCAAATACTTCTTCATAATCAGATTTCAATGCATTAACTCTAACCGTTACCTTTGGAACAATATTTAATCCATGTAATAACCTTAAAGTTTCTTGCTCACCATATTGTTTAATAAACATTCTAATCATCCATGGTTCAAAAGAAAATTCATAAGCCATTTCATCAATTTTGTTTCTGAAATCAAGTTCAATTATACCATCTTTTTCTGAATAACTTCTTAAGATTCCATTAACTAATTTTCCATCTTTTTCAGATATTTCTTTAGCTAATTCCACCGCTTCATTACATGCAGCATAAGATGGAACCTTATCTAAAAATTGCATTTGATATATTGCTACTCTAAGTATATTTAAAGTATTTCTATCCATAATAGATATATCTTTAACAAATGATGCAATTATCATATCTAAAGTCTTTAATCTTCTAATTGTACCATACACTAACTCAGTAACTAGTGCTTTATCTTTATCTAGTAATTGATTTTCTTTTAATTTGTTAGATAAAGTTATATTAGAATATGAACCTTCATTTAAAATCCTATCTAATATTTGAATTGCTAATTTTCTACTATTCATACATTTTACCTCTACTCATTTCTATTACTTATGGCAATTAGTCTAACTAACTGTAGTATTGACATTAATACACTAGCAACATATGTCATTGCCGCAGCTGTCAACACTTTTTTTGCTCCGCTCATTTCTTCCTTATAAAGAATAGCCCTATTTTCTAGAATATTTAGTGCTCTATGAGAAGCATTAAATTCAACAGGCAATGTAACAATTTGAAATATTACCACAGTACTGAATAATATAATTCCAATTGTAACTAATGGTTTTATAGAAAGAAATAAGCCAATAAAAAATAATATCCAAGAGAAACTTGACCCAAAGTTTGCTACTGGTACTATACTATTTCTTATAGTTAACGGCGCATAGGCTTCTTTATGTTGAATTGCATGACCTACTTCATGAGCTGCAATTCCTGCTGCTGAAATTGTCCTACCTGAATATACATCTGGTGACAATCTTAATACTCTGTCTCTTGGATCATAATGATCTCCAAGCTCCCTATTTACAACTTCAATACTAACATCATACAATCCTGCCTCATTTAACATAAGTCTTGCCACTTGCTCACCAGTGTAGCCATTCATAGTTCCAACATTTTTATACTTCCTATAAGCTGAACTTACCATGCTTTGTGCTATTATTGATATAATAATACCAGGTATTAATATTATCATTGTAGGATCAAAATAATAACCAAACATATTTATCACTCCTAACTTAATACTTCATTGATTTTTATTTCATGTCCATTAATATATTCTCCTACCCTTAAAGGTCTTCCATTTGGGAATTGAATTTCTTCAATTAATAATGTTCCCTTTAAACATGCAACCTTTATTCCCTCTTTTGATACTTCTATTATTTTTCCTGGTGTATTTTCTGAATCTCTTTCTAAAACTTTAGATTTGTAAATTTTCATTTTTTCACCATTATAGTTAGTATAAGCAATTGGCCATGGATTTAATCCTCGTATAAGATTAAAAATTTCATCTACTGGATTATTCCAATTAATAAGTGCTATATTTTTGTCTAACATTTTGGCATAGAAGGTTTCACTTCCTTGTTTTGTTCTTTTAATTTCATTTTTTGAAAATTTATCCAAAGTATCTAAAAGCAACTTACTTCCTCTGTCTTTTAATATATCATAAAGCTCACCAGCAGTCATATCTTCATCAATATTAACTTCATCCTTTAAAAGTATATCTCCAGTATCTAAGCCTTCATCCATAAGCATAGTAGTATTACCTGATACCTTTTCTCCCTTAATTATGGCCCAATTTATAGGTGCTGCTCCTCTATACATAGGTAAAATAGATCCATGTAAATTAATGCATCCATATCTAGGGATGTCTAGGACTTCCTTAGTTAATATCTGTCCAAAAGCTACAACCACAATAAAATCAGGTTCACTTTCTTTTATTTTCTTTATCATTTCTTTATCATCTTTAAGTTTCACAGGTTGAAATACTTGTATGCTGTTCTCAATTGCTACTTCCTTAACAGGTGAAAAAGCTACTTTTTTCCCTCTTCCTTTTGGTCTGTCAGGCTGAGTAAATACAGATACTACATCGTGTTCTTTTATTAATGCCTTTAATGAAGGAACTGCAAAATCTGGAGTTCCCATAAATATAATTTTCATAAGGTTATTCCTCCATTTATTTTACCAAATCTATATACAATACTCCATCTAAATGATCATTTTCATGACATATTGCCCTAGCTAAAAGTTCCTCACCTTCAAGAATAAACTCTTCACCATTTTCATTTAATGCTTTTACTTTAACATAATTTGGTCTTTCTACTACTGCACTTTCCCCTGGAACACTTAAACATCCTTCATCACCAATTTGTGAACCACTTACCTCTAATATTTCAGGATTAATAAATACCTTTGGACCACTTCCATCATAAATATCAATTACAAATAATCTTTTTAATATTCCAACTTGTGGTGCTGCTAATCCTACACCATCTGCTTCATACATTGTTTCTAACATATCCTTAATTAAGGTTTTTAATCTATCATCAATCTTATCAACCTTTTTACACTTTTTCCTTAGTATTTCATCACCATTTATTCTAATATTTCTTATAGCCATTAACTAGCCTCCTTACGACATATTATTTGGATTAATATCAATTGTTATCTTTATTTCATTATATACAGTCTTATATAAATCATAAAGTATTTCTTTTACTTTCCATCTTTTTTCAATAGTAATATTACCTTTTATTATTATTTGCCATCTATAATTATCCTTAATTTTAGAAATCAAAGATGGAACAGGTCCTAAAATTTCAAGGTTATCACTTTTAAACTCTGTTTTAATTTTATTAATAGCCTCATTCATGAATATTTTAAGTCTTTCTTCATTCAATGACAATCCATTAATTAAAAGTATATTACAAAAAGGTGGATAATTCATTATTTTTCTAACGTTTATTTCTTCATTATATAAGCCATTATAATCATTGTCTATAGCATATTTTATAGTTTTACTATTTGGAGTATAAGTTTGTATTATTACCTTTCCCCTTTTACAACCTCTTCCTGCTCTTCCTGCAACTTGGGTAATAATTTGATAAGTTCTCTCTCCAGACCTATAATCCGGAATATTTAGAGAAATATCTGCTGCTAAAATCCCTACAAGTGTTACATTTTTAAAATCCAATCCTTTAGAAACCATTTGAGTTCCAATTAATATATCTGCCTCTCCATTTTTAAAAGAGTTATATATTTCTTCATGAGAATTTTTATTTCTTGTAGTATCTATATCCATTCTAAGTACTTTTGCTTTGCTAAATATTTTTTTTACTTCAGCTTCTACTCTTTCTGTTCCTGCTCCAAAATATTTTACATATTTACTACCACATTTTGGGCACACTTTTGTTTCCCTTATTGCTCTACCACAATAATGACAAACCAAATAGCCATTTTTATGATATGTCATTGAGATATCACATTCCGGACATTTAAAAACATATCCACAACTTCTACAAGATACAAAAGTTGAAAATCCTCTTCTGTTTAGAAATAAAATAACTTGTTCTTTATTGTTTAATGCATTACTTATTTCACTTTGAAGCTTTCTACTTAATAATGACATATTACTACTTTTAAGTTCTTGTCTCATATCAACAATCTGCATATCTGGAAGTTCCTTATGAAGTACTCTATTATTAATTTCTACTAATTCATAGTTTTCCTTTAATGCATTAAAATAGCTTTCTATAGATGGAGTAGCAGATCCTAAAATTAACTTACAATCTGTTATTTCACTTAAAAATTTTGCTACTTCTCTAGTATCATATTTAGGATTTTGTTCTGATTTATATGAATTTTCATGTTCTTCATCAATAACTATTAATCCCAAATTTTCAACTGGTAAAAATATAGCACTTCTTGCTCCAACAACTAATTTAACTTCACCATTTTTAATTCTATACCATTCGTCAAATCTTTCTCCTTTTGATAATTTACTATGATACAAAGCAACATCTTTCCCAAAACGCCCCTTAAATCTTTCTATCATCTGAGGTGTAAGTGATATTTCTGGAACTAGCATTATAGCAGATTTACCTTGTTTCAGTACATCTTCTACTATATTCATATATACTTCAGTTTTACCGCTGCCTGTAACCCCTTTTAATAATACACATTTTTTTTCTGTATTTTTAATTTTCTCTACAGCATTTACTTGTTCCTCATTTAATGTTTTTCTTTCAATTTTATCGTAAACTCTATTATTATATCTATATTCTATTTGCTCTTCTATAGATAAATATCCTTCTTTAATTAACTTATTTAAAGAATAGGTAGATAATCCATACTTGTTTATAACATCACTTTTAGTTAAAGTTTTATCTTGTTCTAAAATCAAATCCATTATTGCAACATAATTTTCTTTCTTCCTATATTTATCATCTAAAGGTTTATTAAAAGAAATAACACTTTTAGTTTTATTTTTAAGACCTTCAAGTAATCCAGTTGGTATAATAACTCTAATAGCATCAATATACTTGCATAAATAATTTGATCTTAAAAAATCAATTACCTTTAAATTATCCCTAGTTAAAATTGGATCTTTATCTAAAATAGAACTTATTTCCTTTATTCTTTTAATGTCTTCAGTTAATTCACATTTTAATCCTATTACAAAGCCTTCAACAAGCTTGTTACCTTTACCAAAGGATACTTTAACTCTATGACCAACTTGAATAATATCATAATCTTTTTCCTTTACTTTATATGTGAAGGGTCTATCAATAACTTGTGCTTCACTATTTATAATTACTTCTGCATATAATTCATCCAAAGAACCTTCACTCCTTTTATAAATTCTCAAAAAGAATAAGAAAAAGCGCAATTAGCGCTTTCCCAAAATGATGTCAAAAATTTTTTTAGATACTTCTTTCTTACTCATTTTTTCCAAGGAAACTATAGAACCATCTTTACTAATTACAGTTACTTTATTGTTGTCAGATGAAAATCCAATATCTTTTGAAGATATATCATTTGCAACAATATAGTCTAAATTCTTCTTAGTTAGTTTTCTCTTTGCATTTTCTAAAAGATTTTCACTTTCAGCAGCAAACCCAACTAAAATTTGATTTTTCTTCTTTTTCCCTAGTTCAAGCAAAATATCCCTATCTCTTGTTAAAGATAATTGTAAATCTCCTTCACCTTTTTTTATTTTTTGTGAAGAATATTCTTTTGGTTTATAATCTGCAACAGCAGCTGCTTTAATTACAATATTACTTTCTTCATAATTTTCCAATAAAGCATTATACATTTCTTCATTTGTTTCTATATTAATAACATTTATTCCATATGGTTTTTCTTCATTTGTAGGACCTGAAATAAGTAAAACATCTGCGCCTCTATTTCTTGCTTCTTTTGCTATTTCAAATCCCATTTTTCCAGATGAATTGTTAGTAATAAACCTTACTGGATCTATATTGGTTTTTGTAGGACCAGCAGTTACTATTACCTTTTTACCTAAAAGATCTTTATTTTCTTCTAGCTCCATCATTACTTTTTCATATATCACTTTTGGATCTTGAAGTTTTCCTTTTCCTGTATCTCCACAAGCTAATCTACCTGAAGCTGGTTCAACAAAATCGTATCCTAAGGATTTTAACTTTTTAATATTTTCTTTAACAATAGGATTTTCATACATATTAGTATTCATAGCAGGAGCAAATATTACTTTAGCCTTTGTAGCCATAATTGTTGTTGAAAGCATATCATCAGCAATTCCATTTGCCACCTTGCCTATTATATTAGCTGTAGCAGGTGCAACTAAAAACACATCTGCTTCTTTAGCTAAACTAATATGTTGTATTTCCCATGCCTTTGGTTCATCAAACATATTACATGTAACAATATTTTGACTTATAGATTGAAATGTTAATGGTGATACAAATTCAGTAGCACTTTTTGTCATTATTACTTTTACATTAACATTTGATTTCCTTAGTAAACTAATAACATCAAGGGCTTTATATACTGCTATTCCTCCTGTAACTCCAATTACAACACATTTTGATTGTTCCATAATTACTTATTAATTCCCTCTGGTCTTTCAAAAGTAATATATCCTTCATTTACCTCATTTATTGCAGTTGTAAGAGGTTTTTTTGAATCAATTTCAGAATAAGTTTCTGACCCATCTATAATTTCTCTTGCTCTTTTTGATGCTACAATTACTAAAGAATATCTATCATCAGTCTTTTTAATTAATTCCACCACTGATGGATTTATCATTGTATTTATCATAATTTAGTCCTCCTTAAATTTTAACATATCTATTCTATCTACCCTGCATTTTTCTGCTGCAAGAATGTTTTCTATTTTTTCTACAGCTTCTTTTACTGTATCATTAATAACTCCATAATTATATTTTGATATATAATTGATTTCTTTATAAGCTGAATTAAATCTTTCTATAAGAGATTCAGGGGTTTCACTACCTCTATTAATAATTCTATTTTTTAATTCTTCCATTGAAGGTGGTAATATAAATATAAATATTCCATCATTACAGTTTTCTTTAACTTTAAGCGCCCCTTGAATATCGATTTCTAAAATTACATTTTTACCTTCTTTAAGCATTTCATTTACTTTTGATTTAGGTGTTCCATAATAATTACCATAAACTTCGGCATATTCAAGAAAATCATCTTCTGCTATTTTTTTCTTAAACTCTTCTTTATTTAAAAAGTAATAATTTACCCCATCTTCTTCTCCTTTTCTAGGAGCTCTAGTTGTAGCTGAAATTGA
Source organism: Clostridiales bacterium (assembly GCA_012519845.1). Taxonomy (GTDB): domain Bacteria; phylum Bacillota; class Clostridia; order Clostridiales; family Clostridiaceae; genus Clostridium. The sequence continues at coordinate 49,699 of JAAYPK010000008.1, read as the reverse complement.
AAGATATAAATCCTTATTCTTTTCTAATAAAGCCTTACATATTGTTCCCTTTCCTGCACCAGATGGTCCAGATATTACTATTAGTACACCTTTGTTCTCCATTATTCTAAAACCTCATCTTCAACTTCCTCTTTATTAGTAAGTCTATGAGCAACTGTTTCTGGTTGAACCGCTGATAGAATTACATGATCAGAATCTGTAATTATTACTGCCCTTGTTCTTCTTCCATAAGTTGCATCAATTAACATTCCCCTCTCTCTAGCCTCTTGTATTATTCTTTTAATTGGTGCTGATTCAGGACTTACTATTGCCACAAGTCTGTTAGCTGAAACTATGTTCCCAAAGCCAATATTAATTAACTTAATTCCCATTATTTTGCCTCCTCATTTATTCTATGTTTTGTACTTGTTCTCTTATTTTTTCAAGAGTATTTTTTATATTAATGACATGATTTGTCATGTTCATATCATTTGATTTTGAGCCAATAGTATTGGTCTCTCTGTTCATTTCTTGAATTATAAAATCAAGTTTTCTTCCTATAGGTTCACTTAATTCAAGGTTTTTTTCCATTTGATCTATATGACTATAAAGCCTTGTTAATTCTTCATCTACGGCAGCTTTATCTGCGAATATAGCAACTTCCATTGCAACTCTTTCTTCATCTATAGTAATACCTGTTGTTAATTCTTTAATTCTATCTTCTAATTTTTTCTTATAATTTTGTGGTACAGAAACAGATAATTCTTCTATTTTACATACTTCTGACTTTACATCCTTAAGCTTTATTAAGATATCTTCCTTAAGCTTTTCCCCTTCTTTTTCTCTCATATCCACCATCATATCTAAAGCAGAATTTAAGAGAGGCCTAATTTCTTCTGAAAGTTTATCTAAATCCTCTTCTTCACCTTCTAATGTAATTACTTCAGGAAGTTTTGCAATTTTACTTACTGTAATATCATTTTGTACATTTAAGTTTTTCTCTATATCTAATAAACATGAATAATATTTTTTTGCTAAATTTAAATCTAATTTTGGTGTAAGATTGCTACCTTCATAAGCTTTATAGTTTATAAAAACATCTACCTTACCTCTGTTTAACCTTTTACTTATTATTTTTCTAAATTCCTCTTCTAATGAAATAATGAATTTAGGTAATCTAATATTAATATCTAAATATCTATTATTGACACTTTTCATTTCAATAGAAAATAAGTATTTACTTCCTTCTTCACCTTGTGCTCTCCCAAAGCTAGTCATACTTTTAATCACAATCATCACACCCTATTTAAAATTATAGACCTATAATATTCCACTTACTTTCTATAGTCAATAGTTTGTTCACAGAATGTTAACATTTAGGTTTAATTATTTTCATAAAGGCCTTCTTCCATGTAGCTTTTTACAAAATCCATATTATTATTGTAACTTATTGCAACCATTAATTTAATCCTAGCCTTTTGTCCCTGCATATTATCTCCAAATATTACTCCTATATTTCTAAGGTTTAGTCCTCCACCCTCATATCCATAAGCATGATAAACCCTTCCTTCAAAACATCTTGAAACAAGAACTACAGGAATTTGGGCAGCAATGCATTTTTTTATTCCAGGAACCATTTCCTTTGGAACATTTCCTCTACCAAAACCTTCAATAATTACTCCCTTATAATTGTTCTCTATTATAAAATTTAAAAAGTCTGAATCCATGCCACAACCACATTTTATTAAAGCAACTTTACTTTCTAAAAAATTTATTTTTAATTTTTGACTTTTTACTGATTTTCTATAAAATAGAACTACATTATTATCTACAATTCCAATAGGTCCAAAGGATGGAGTTTTGAATGCATCTAATGCCATTGAATTTACCTTAGTTACATCCTTTGCTGAGTTTAATTCCCCATTAAAGCATATTAATACCCCTCTTCCTATAGCCTCTTCACTTAAAGCTGCACATATAGAAGTTGCTAAATTAAAAGGACCATCATAGCCTAATTCAGAACTATTTCTCATAGCCCCAGTAACTACTATAGGTTTATTAGTATCTACCACTAAATCTAAGAAATAAGCGGTTTCTTCTAAAGTATCTGTACCATGTGTTATTACAACACCATAAATATCCTGCCTATTTACTAATTCTTCTACAAGTTTTGAAAGATTAAACATTATTTCAGGTGTAACTTGAGGAGATGGAAGAGTTGAAAAATTATAACTTTCTATTTCTGCATAATTTTCAATTCCTTTAATCATTCTCATTATTTCTTCGCCCTTTAAAGATGGTACTGCTGCATTTATTTCTTCATCTATTTTCATAGATATTGTTCCACCATTAAATATTACTGCTATTTTTTTCATCCTTTTACCTCATCTTTAGTTATTTTTTAAGTTTTTAATTCTTATTAATTATATTTTTTTCTTTGTAGTGTTTCAATATAAATTAAATACAAAAAGGATCAAGTTTTACCTTAATCCTTTTACTAACCTAATTATTCTATTTTATTTATAGCCATTATTGTAATTAGTATAATTAATTCCTTAAAGTATTATGCAAATCAATCCTCCATCACCTTCATTAATGATTTTTTGTAAGGTTTTTTGGATTTTAACTTGAACATCTTCAGGCATTTTATATAACTTATTTTGCAATCCTTCTTTAACTAACACTTCTAAAGATTTACCAAACATATTACTTTGCCATAAGCTAGCAGGATCATTATCAAATTGTTCTAATATTGCTTTTACAAGTTCCTCTGATTCTTTTTCAGAACCCATAATTGGGCTAATTTCAGTTTTTACGTCTGCTTTAATTAAATGTAAAGATGGAGCACTTGCCTTTAATTTTACCCCAAATTTATTTCCTTGTTTTACTATTTCAGGTTCTTCAAATTTCATTTCAGAAAGCTGTGGTGCCACTAACCCATATCCCGTTTCCATAACTTCATTTAAAGCAGATTTAACCTTATCATATTCTTTTTTTGCAAAAGTTAAATCCTTTATTATTGACAATAAATCACTTTCACTTTCCACTTCTAAATTACATATCTCACTTAAAACAGTATAAAAGACTCCCTCTTCAGGCTTAATAATTATTCTTCCAATACCAATGCCAAGATCCATTTCTGCTAATTGAGTAATACCTATATAATCTTCTTTTAATATATTATCCATTGATATTTTTACATCTTTAATCTTAGATATGTCATTACTCATATTTTTAACTATGTTGAAAAAATCTTTTTTTAACCAATGATTTGGCTCTAGCTTTTCAAGCCATTCTGGAAAATCTAAATTAATCTCCTTAACTGGAAACTCTTTAAGTACATGTTTAAATATATCTTCAATATCCTCTTCTCCCATATTAAAAATATCTAGTATCCTTACAGATACATTATATTTTTCTTCCATTTCTCTTTTAAGAGCTTTAGTTTCTTGTGAATTTGGTTTTGAAGAATTAAGTACAACAATAAATGGTTTATTGATTTCCTTTAGTTCCTCTATAACTCTTTCTTCTGCATCTACATAATCTTCTCTACTTATACCTGTGATACTGCCATCTGTGGTAATTACTAGTCCTATTGTAGAGTGATCAGTTATAACTTTTTTTGTTCCTATTTCAGCTGCATCTTCAAAAGGTATTTCATAATCGTACCAAGGTGTATGAACCATTTTCACTTCTTCACCATCTTGATATCCAAGGGCCCCTTTAACAATATACCCTACACAATCTACTAACCTGACTTTAAATTTAATTTCATCGTCAAGACTTATTTCAATTGCTTCGTTTGGTACAAATTTGGGCTCTGTTGTATGAATGGTTTTCCCTGAGCCACTTTGAGGTAATTCATCTTTTGCCCTTTCCTTTTTATAAGAATTATCAATCTTTGGTATTACCATTAAGTCCATAAACCTTTTTATAAAGGTGGACTTTCCTGTTCTAACAGGACCAACTACCCCAAGATATATATCTCCTTGAGTTCTTTCTGCTATATCCTTGTATATGTTGAAGCTGTCCAAATCACAACCTCCTATATTATTTTTTACAGTATATTTATATTCATGTTGTAAAAAATAAATACACTTTTTTACTATATACTTTTTATTTTTTTATTTATTAACATGAAACCTATAATAAACATTAAAGCTAAAACAACGATACCTGCTTTTAATGTTTGAAAAATTTGAGTAGATACCCCCATAATCATAGTTCCCAAAAAGGCTGCACCTTTTCCAAATATATCATATATACCAAAATACTCACTTGCTTTTTCTTTTGGAATAAGTTTTGTAAAATATGATCTAGATAAAAATTGTATACCTCCCTGAAATACACCTACTCCAAAAGCTAACAACCAAAATTCTATTGCATTGTCCAATTGAATTGCATATTATTATCACTTATCCCTACATCCTTACCATATACTGTAGCCATATCGATAATAGTATAGAAACCATCTATAAAGGAAAAAATCCTAATAAATAATATAATACACTTTTGTTATTTTTTATTTCCTTTAGTGTTTCAACTAAATTTCTCAATGTTTTGTTTTCTCTTTCTACATAGTATACTTGCTTATAATTTTTAATTAATGGTAATGACATAATAAGCCACCATATTCCATTTATAATTAATACGATTCTAACTGCAACAAAACCATCAATTCCAAGCTTATCAGAAAATAATATAATTAATAGCAGCTATACTTTTCTATTTTATTAAACTTTGATGATATTAATTCCACTATTATCACACCTTTACTCAAAATTCCTATTAAATCTTTCATTTAAATTTGTATCAAGATCTAAATTTTCGTAATATTCAGTAATTAGTGAAACTGCTTTATTAACTCCATTATCTAGTAACTCTTTTAAAGTAATATTACTTTCATAACAATTAGGATTAGGTTCATAATTCATAATAAGTCCTTTCATATCTGCAGAGTTACCTGTCATTTTTAATATAAATTCAATACTTCTTCTAATAAGTGGATTTGGATTAATTAAAATATTATTAAAAAAAGCCATACTTTTTACAGATTTTTTAATTATTTTATTGGGAAAATTATAATGTTCGGCTATATATGATAATTCCTCTTCATTAAATATTAAGTGTTTTGTAATATCCTTTGAAAAACTATTAGAATCTTTTTGATATAATAGCATTCTATCAAATTCAACTTCGATTTCTGTATGGGATATAGATGTTTTTTTTATAAACTCATTTACATAAGGATGGCATTGACTGTCAAGTACAAAATGACATATATATCCAAGTATATATGAACAAGAAGCATTTTTATTTTTTGAATGTAGTATTGTCTTTTTAGCTTTTTCAAAAAATACATTTGCATTTTCATAATGAATCGAATACCCTACTTTATTTATATCATTACTACTTAGTGGATGATAATAAAAAAGTATATCTGGTCCATGTAATCCTATGTTGAATAAGTTTATATTTTCTTCAATTAAATTTTTAATAGGTTCTTTTAATTTTTCTTCTACCTTATTGCCAAAATATTTATGAGCATAGATTGCAGGCATATACACACTTCCTAACATTTTTATAATTTTATTTTATATATTATGTTTTCTTATTAATAGATTATTTAAGTAAAAAGGAAGTTAAAAATATTTAATAATAATTTCTTATATATAAAAAAGGATGGTAATATGAAAAAATCATTCTACACATCCTTTTTTTAATATTCTCTAAAATTTTTCACTTTTTTTATCTCTTATCATTAATTCTTTAACTCCTTCAACAGGATTTTTTGATTCAAATAATGATTTATATAAAACATCTGTAATTGGCATTTCTATACCCATTTTTTCTTTTAATTCGTAAAATGCTCTACAAGCATATACCCCTTCAACTACCATGCCAACATCATCTTGAGCTTCTTTAAGATTTTTTCCTTTTCCAATTAATATACCACACCTTCTATTTCTAGAATGCATTGATGTACATGTTACTATTAAATCGCCCATTCCAGTAAGGCCATAAAAGGTTTCTTCCTTCCCACCTAAAGCAACTCCTATTCTTGATATTTCTTTCATTCCTCTAGTCATTAATGCAGCTTTTGTATTATCTCCAAAACCCATACCATCAACAATTCCTGCTGCTAAAGCTATAATATTCTTTACAGCTCCACCTATTTCTACTCCAATAATATCATCATTAGTATAAACTCTGAACTCAGAAGTCATAAAAAGATCTTGAACTTTGCCTGCATACACCATTTTTTCAGAACTTACTACTACAGTTGTAGGAATATTTTTAATTACTTCCTCAGCATGACTTGGTCCTGATAAAACAACAATAGGGTTATTTAATTCCTCATTCATTACTTCTGAAAGTCTTAAATTAGTACCCTCTTCAATTCCTTTAGCTAAAGAAATAACAATAACATTGGGGTTTATATATTTTTTAATTATTTTGCAAGCATCTCTTATAATATGAGATGGAACTGCAATTACAAGATAGTCACAATCAGAAATAGCCTCTTCTATATTATTTGTAGCCGTAACATTTTCCGGTATTAAGATATCATTAAAATACTTAACATTTTTGTGATTTTCACATATATCTTTAACTACCTCTATACTTCTATCGTATATTACTACATCTTCTTCTTTTTTCCCTAGTAACACAGCTAAAGCAGTTCCAAAACTACCGCCACCAAAAAAGGCCACTTTACTCATTATTTATCCTTCCTCTCCCTATATTCAATCTCAATACCTGTTCCTTTAAAATCAAAGCTTTCTCTTAATTGATTCTCTAAGTATCTTTCATATGAAAAATGTTTTGCACTAACATCATTTACAAAGAAAACAAACTTAGGTGGTTTTGTAGCAACTTGAGTTGCATAATATATTTTAAGTCTCTTTAAAGATACAATTGGAGGTTCTTTCATTAATATAGCTTTGCTAATAACATCATTTAAAACTCCTGTTGATACTCTTTTATTGTAATTATCATAACATTTTTTAGCTAACTCAAGAACTTTGTGGGTTCTTTGACCAGTTAATGCAGAAATAAATAAGTATTCAGCATAAGATAAGAATTTTAAATTACTTTGAATATCCTTTTTAAAGTTATCAAGAGTCTTATCATCTTTTTCAATTAAATCCCACTTATTAACTACAACCATAATGGCTTTTCTCATTTCATGAGCATAACCTATTATTTTTTCATCTTGCTCTGTAACTCCCTCAGTTGCATCAATAACTAAAATAGTTACATCTGATCTTTCAATAGCTGTTAAAGTTCTAATTACACTATATCTTTCTATTTCTTCTTTAACTTTGCTCTTTCTTCTTAATCCAGCAGTATCAATTAAAATAAACTTTCCATTTTCTGTTTCTAATGTACTGTCAATAGCATCTCTTGTTGTACCAGGAATATTAGATACTATTACTCTTTCTTCTCCTAATAGCTTATTAATTAATGAAGACTTTCCTACATTTGGTTTACCAACCATAGCAATTCTTATATATTCATCTTCCTCTTCTTCTAATAGGGCAGAATCAAAATATCCTACAACTTTATCTAGCATATCTCCAAGTCCTAATCCTTGAGCAGCTGAAATTGTAATTGGGTCTCCTATCCCTAAATTATAAAATTCCCATGCATTATCTTCTTCTTTTAAAGAATCAATTTTATTTACTACTAATACTACAGGCTTCTTACTTTTTCTAAGCATATTAGCCACTTCTTCATCAGCGCTTGTTACGCCTTCTTTTCCATCTACTATAAATACTATTACATCTGCTGTTTCAATAGCAATATTAGCCTGTCTTCTCATTTGTTTAACAATGATATCATCTCTTTCAGGTTCAATTCCTCCTGTATCTATCATTGTAAAATTATACTGTAGCCATTCTGCTTCTGCATAAACTCTATCTCTTGTAACACCTGGTGTATCTTCTACTATAGAAATTCTTTTTCCTGCTATTTTATTAAACAATGTTGATTTACCTACATTAGGTCTACCAACCATTGCAACTATGGGTTTTGCCATAGGTTATACCTCCTCGTTATATTCATTAATTAAATGAATTAAATCCTCGCCACTATAATCACAAATAATAACTTTTACATTTAATTCTTTTTCTATATCGTTTATTGTAATATCATCTAACATTATACTTGACTCTGGTGCTAATTCATATCCCCTTCTAAACATATTATCAGCCATAAATAGATATTTAGTTTTAATTTTTCCTTTTAGCTGATTTATAATGTCTGTTCCTGTTAGTAATCCATTTACTGTTATTGTTTCTCCAAAATAATTATTAATTATTTTGAAAACATCAATATTAATGTTAGGATTTTTACTACAAATTTTATTTCTAGCACTTAATATTTCATTATAAGCTAAGGTTCCTGTTATCATTGTATAACTCCCCTTAGAATTTAAATTTAATTTTTCTAAATTATTATCAATATTATCTCTAAAGCACCTAGTAACTCCTACCCCATCTTCTATTTGAATATATCCATTATAGAAATCTGAATCTGGTATTGCTTCTTCTCCTACAATATAAAATTCATCAGATAACCTTACAAAAGGTTCACCTACTTCTTTATAATATTTTTTTTGAAGTTCCTTAATCATATTTATAGTTTCTTTAGAAGTTTCTTTTGTAAAAGTTTTAACTTTTGCTAATCCTTCTCTAAATTTTGTAATACCTATAGGAACAACAGCTACGTTATTAACTTGAGGGTATAATTGGTATAGATCTGTTATGGTTCTAACTAACTCCTTACCATCATTTACCTCTGGTATACATACAATTTGTGCATGCATCATAATACCTTCATCAGAAAGCCTCTTCATTCTTTCATATACATTCCCTGCAAACCTATTATTAAGCATTTTTACTCTAAGTTCAGGATTAGTTGTATGAACAGAAATATTAATAGGACTTATCTTATATTTAATAATTCTATCAATATCTTCTTCTTTCATATTGGTTAATGTAACAAAATTTCCTTGTAAAAAAGATAACCTAGAATCATCGTCTTTAAAATATAAAGTTTCTCGCATACCTTTTGGAAGTTGATCTATAAAACAAAACATGCAATTATTACTGCATCTTTTTGCTTTATCCATTATTCCCCCACCAAATTCCAAACCAAGTTCCTCGCCATACTCCTTTTCTATTTCATACTCCCAGATTTCACCAGTAGGCTTTTCTATTTCAAGAATTATTTCTTCATCAGCACTTAAATATCTATAATCAATTATATCATCTATTATTTTACCATTAATAGATATTAACAAATCATTTACTTCTATCCCTACTTCTTCAGCAATACTTCCTTTAACTATTGCTTTTATATAGTTTTTCATTGTTTCACATCCTATCATGTTAATATCCCCATTATGCTATATTACATTATTAGCATAATCAAGTCAAATAAAAGGTTGATAGAATATAATTTGCTATATTTAAAACAATAAATCATTTAAAAATGAAGAAACACTAGGGAATGACTTTATTATAATTGTCTTCTTCCATTTTAAAGAACATATTTGCTCTCTTAAAATGTTTTACTCCTTCTGAGCAAAAAAGCCAATTACAAGTCTAACTCCCAAGTGTTTCTAAAATTTAAAAGTAGCTATAAAATAATTTCAATACTACCCAAAATGCAATTATTTATTCATTTAAATCTACATAGTTACCTGTTTTTGCAAAAATAGTCCATTCACATATATTGGTAATATGATCTGCTACTCTTTCTAAATATTTTCCTACAAATAAGAATTGGGCTGAAATATCAATTTTTTCTTCTTCAATTTTAGCTTTCTTTAGAATATTTTTGAATAAATTTTTGTATAATGCATCAATTTCATCATCCATTTTACATACTTCATAGGCTTTTTCAGAATCAATATTAATAAAAGCATCAATTCCTAAGGAAATCATTTTTCTTGCTTTAGATTCCATATCCCACAAAATACTACCTTCAACTATATCTGGATTTTTACCTTTTCCATATATTCTATTATTAATTTTACATATATCAACAGCATAATCTGCTATTCTCTCAAGGTCAGTTACTATCTTTGTAGCTGTGAATACATATCTTAAATCTGTTGCTAAAGGCTGTTCTGTTGCAATAAATTTAATGCAATCCTCTTCAATTTGCTTCTGAAAATTATCTACCTTATCATCATTTTGAGCAATAATATTTGCGGCATTGCAATCATGATTCTTTAATGCAGTTACACTTTCATATAATTGTTTTTCAATAAGACTTGCCATTTGAACAAGTTTATTATTTATTTCTTTTATCTTTGCTTTTTGAGTTGTTAATGTCATAAAACTCCCCCCTTTTATCCAAATCTTCCTGTGATATAATCTTCTGTTCTCTTATCTCTTGGTTTATAGAATATTTCTTCGGTTTTACCATACTCAACAATCTCACCATTTAAGAAAAATGCAGTTTTATCAGCAATTCTACCAGCTTGCTGCATATTATGTGTAACAATAATAACTGTATATTCTTTTTTAAGTTCTCTAATAAGTTCTTCTACTTTGTTTGTTGAAATAGGATCTAATGCAGAAGTAGGTTCATCCATTAGTATTATTTCTGGTGATACAGCTAATGTTCTAGCTATACATAATCTTTGTTGTTGACCACCTGATAAACCAATTGCACTTTTTTTTAGTCTATCTTTAGTTTCTTCCCATAATGCAGCTCCCTTTAAACTTCTCTCTACTATTTCGTCCAAAGTTTTTTTATCTTTAATTCCATGTATTCTTGGTCCGTATGCAATGTTATCATAAATTGACATAGGAAATGGATTGGCCTTCTGAAAAACCATGCCTATTCTTTTCCTTAATGCAATTTCGTCATAATCTTTATATATATTTTTTCCTTCGTATAAAACATCTCCTGTAACACGTACAGAATCGATTAAATCATTCATTCTATTTAATGTTCTTAAAAATGTTGATTTACCACATCCTGAAGGTCCAATCAAAGCTGTTACATTTTGTTTTTCAATGGATATATTTATATTTTTTAAAGCATGATTATCTCCATAATAAAGATTCAAGTCTTTTGTTTCTATAATGCCCATATAACCCTCCTACTTTCCACTATATGACTTCATAAGTTTATTTCCTATTAATCTTGCTAATAAATTAAATAATAGGACACAAATAATTAAAACTGCTGCTGTACCATTTGCAATAGCAGCTGCATCCGGCACTACTCCCTCTGAATTAAGCTTCCATATATGAACTGCTAATGTTTCTGCAGGTCTAAATAATGAAAATGCTGATTTTCCTGTTAAACTTATATCTGAAAAATTTAGTTTTCCAGTACTTAATCCTGCTGTGTATAAAAAGGCTGCAGCCTCACCAAATATTCTTCCTGCTGAAAGAATAATTCCAGTTAATATTTCTGACATTGCCATAGGTAATGATAGCTTAATTATTGTCTGCCACTTTGTAGCACCAAGTCCTAAAGAAGCTTCTTTAACTCTTTTTCCAGCTGAAGTTAAAGCATTTTCAGCAATTCTTGTCATTGATGGTATATTAAGTATACTAACAGATAAAGCTCCTGCTAATACAGAATAACCCCAACCAAACATATTAACAAAAATTAATAGTCCAAACATACCAATTACAATTGATGGTAATGAAGACATAGTTTCTAAAGATAATCTAATAGCTCTTACTACAGGACCTTCTTTAGCATATTCTGATAAGTAAATACCAGCTCCTATTCCTATTGGAACAGTAATAATTAATGATACAACTAAAATATAAAAGGAATTAAATAATTGCGCACCAATTCCCCCACCAGCTTTTGTTGTTTTTGCAGCACCAAATAAAAAGCTTGGTTTTAGCATACTAATACCATTATACAAAATATATATAATAAATGCTGCTAAAATTGCTACTACCATAAAACTTATTGTAGAAATAATAATAGTAGCTAATTTGTCTGCTTTTTTTGCTCCCATTTATATTTCACTCCTTTTTTCTATTTTTCTTACAACTAATATGAATATAAAGGAAATAATTAATAATATAAGAGCTAAGGACCATAACGCATCATTCCAAGCAGAGCCTGTTGTTGTATTTGCCATATCCATAGTAATAATACTTGTTAATGTAGTTGCTGGTGAAAGAAGCCCATTTGGTATTTTAACAGTATTACCAATAACCATTTGAACTGCCAACGCTTCACCAAAAGCTCTAGCAATACCAAGAACTACCCCTGTTAATATTCCTGTTTTAGCTCCTGGAATAATTACATTTTTTATTGTTTGCCACCTAGTTGCACCTAATCCATATGATGCCTCTATATGTTCTCTTGGTATTGTTTTAATTGCATCAATTGACAATGTTGCAATAGTGGGTAATATCATAAGTGCAAGAACAACAATTCCTGCTATTAATGAAAATCCTATTCCATCAAATCGATTTTTTATAAATGGAACAAGGACAGATATACCTACCCATCCATAAACAACTGAAGGAATACCAACAAGTATTTCTAATGCTGGCTTAATAACCCTTTTACCTAATATATTTGAAATTACATTAGCAAAAACACCTAATGATATTGCAATTGGAGCACTAATAATTACTGCTCCAATTGAAACCATTGTTGAACCTGCAATAAATGCTAAAGCTCCATAGGAAGGTGTTTCACTATCCGGACTCCAATTATTTGTAAAAATGAAATCAATAATACTACTATTTCCCTTAGTAAAAGTTTGCACACCCTTTTGCGCTATAAAAATTATAATTGATATTGTAATTGCAATTATAAGCAAGCCACAAAAATATGAAATAATTTTACCCAGATATTCATTAAAGAATTTTTCTTTAAAACTTCTTTTTTTCATTCTTCCCATTCCTCATTTAAGTTATTTAATCTATTTTACCTTCATTTCGCTTCCTGAAATATATCCTAATTCTTCTATATTCTTTTTATTATCATCACTCATGATATAATCAATGAAAGCTTTTTGCTCTTTTGTTGCTTCTCCTTTTGTATACATATGACCATATGCCCAAAATGCATATTTACCTGTTGTAATGTTTTCTTTTGAAGCTTCTACTCCATCAATTTTAACTGCTGAAACTTTATCCTTTGCTTCATCTCCATTCATATATGATAATGCTAAGTAACTAATAGCCCCTTCAGTATCTTCCATTGCTTTAAGTACAGCTCCATTTGTATCTTGTGTTGCTCCTATAGAATCATTTTCTAATTCTTTGTCTCCGTTTAACATAGTTTTTACAAAAGTGGCTCTTGTTCCTGATGAAGCAGGTCTATGAATAACAGTAATTTCTTTATCATCTCCTCCAACATCTTTCCAGTTTGTAATTTTTCCTGAGAAAATATCTTGAATTTGTTGTTTTGTTAAATTAGTTACTTTATTCTTTTTATTTATTGCTACTGCAAAACCTTGAGCAACAACTTTATGATCAGAAAGTTCCTTTGCTTTATCTGCATCTAATTTTTCTTCTGCAAAAACATCAGAATTACCAATATCAACAGTTCCTTCAGAAACTTGTGTTAAACCTGTTCCTGAGCCTCCTGCTTGAGCTGATATTTCAACATCTGGATACTCTTCATTAAATCCATCGATACTAGCTTCTACTAAAGGGAATAATGCTGATGATCCACTTAATGAAATTGACCCGCTTATTGAATCTCCTTCACCTCCATTGGTAGATGAATTACTTCCACATCCTATCATTGATATTCCTGTAGCCATTAATAATAAACTTCCAATAAAAACTTTTAACTTTCTATTTTTCATTTTAACTCCTCCAAATATCTATATAAGTTTCATTTTTCTGTACACTTTAATAATATTCCCACAAAGTTAAGTCATTATTAGTGTATTGTTAATTTATATTAGAGGTATATTAAAAAAATTTAACATAAAAGTATATTGACTTTTTAACATTATTCGTTCTTTTTTGGAATTTTGACAATATTTTTTATGTTATGTTAAAAAATTTTACTCATTAGTAAACTTAACGGTAAATGTACTTCCTTTGTTTATTTCGCTTTCTACAGAAATATCTCCATTAAAAGTTTTTACAATGTGTTTTACTATTGCTAATCCTAAACCAGTCCCACCACTTTTTCGTGATTTATCTACTCTATAGAATCTTTCAAAAATCCTTGGAATATCTTCTTTTGGAATTCCTTGTCCAGTATCACTTACAGAAAAAACATATTCTCTTCCAATATTATAACTTTTAATGTTAACTTTTGCACCATTTCCAGAATATTTTATAGCATTTTCTACTAAATTTAAAATAACCTGATAGAATTTATCTTTACTTGCAGTTAATAAGGCCTCATTCTTATCATCAAATTCAATGTTAATATTTTTTATTTCTGCTTGTGGACGCACCACCTTAATAACGTCATTTATCATAGCTGTTGGACAAAACTCTTCAACTTCACCTATTGGACAGCTTTCAATTTTTGATAGAACTAAAGTATCATTAATTAGCCTACTTAATCTTTCAGCTTCTTTATTAATAATATCAAGAAATTTAACCCTTGTCTCATCGTCTTCTACATATTTTAGTGTTTCTGCAAAACCTTTTATAGATGTTAATGGAGTTTTTAATTCATGAGAAACATTTGCCACAAATTGACTTCGCATATTTTCAAGCCTTTTTAAATCACTTATATCCTGAACAGCTATAACTTTACCAATTGAATCTTTACCATTATGGATTAATGCCTTTTTGATTTTGAGTTCTTTCATCATAGGATGAAAAATTTTAACTTCCTTTTCAGCATCATCATTATCTCTTAAAAAAGAATTAATATCGTAGTCTTTTATGTAATCAGATATTTTTTCTCCTTCAATATCCTCTCTTATTCCAAAAACTTTCTTGGCATATGGATTTATTACAATTACTTTTTCTTCATTATCTACTGCAATAACACCACTTTCCATACTTGTTAATATACTTTCAAGTCTACCTTGTTTATCAACTACTTCTTTTATTTTACTTTGTAATTGATCAGCCATATTATTAAATGTTTTCCCAAGAGCCCCAATTTCATCATTTGTAGACAGTTTTACTCTAATATTTATATCTCCTGCCGCTATTCTTTTTGTTACTACTTCTAATTCTTTTAAAGGTTCTGTTAAAGTTCTTACTATTTTCATAGAAAACAATATAGAAAATGTTAATACAATTATTACAATAACAAAACAATAGATAATATTATCCTTTATGAAAAAATTAGTAACCTCAAAAGGTAAAGCTGATCTTAAAACTCTTCCATCAGATAATTTAGTTGCATAATAACACATCTTTATATTTTTAGTGGTGCTCATTCTAGTTGCATACCCTTCACCGGTTTCAAAAGCTTGGACTATTTCTTCACGATCACTATGATTATCCAAATTGTCATTTTCATTATCAAATAATACTGCTCCATCAACACCTATTATTGTACACCTTACGTTATTACCTTTTATTCTATAATTATTAATTAAATTTTCATTTTCAATATCAGTTTTTATTAAATATTCATTGAAATCTTTTAAATCTCTTTTTATTTCATTCATTTCATTAACATTATAAAATAATACAAAAAATGAAGTAATAATTACTAAAGCAAAAGTCACTGTTACTATTACAGAAGTAAAAATTTTCTTTTTCATATCACTATATCATAGGGTTAAATCTATACCCTACCCCCCTTATAGTTTCAATATATTTAGGATTTTTATCATCTTCTTCTATTTTTTTTCTTAAATATCTAATATGAACGTCCACAGTTCTAGTTTCCCCTATATATTCATATCCCCAAACTTTATCAAGTAAAACTTCTCTTTTTAGTATTTTTCCTTTATTTTTTATTAGTATTTCAAGAAGTTCAAACTCCTTTAAAGTCATTTCAATTTTAACATTATCGATAAGAACCTCATGTCTTTCTAAATTAACTTTTAGTCTGCCAAAATCAAATATTTTACTATCTATATCTTCACTAGAATTACTTCTTCTAAGTACCGCCTTAACTCGTGCAATTAATTCCCTAACTGAAAATGGCTTTGTTATATAATCATCAGCTCCTAGTTCTAATCCAAGAATTTTATCTAGTTCTTCTCCCTTAGCTGTTAGCATAATAATTGATATGTTTGATGTCTCCTTATTTCTTTTTATTTCCTTACAAATTTCAAGTCCATCCATTCCAGGAAGCATTAAATCTAATAATATTAAATTAGGTTTATTCTCATTTGCAATTTTTAATGCATCTAATCCATTATTAGCAGTAGTAACACTAAATCCTGAGTTCATCAAATTAAACTTAAGTAATTCTACAATATGTTCTTCATCATCAACAACTAAAATGTTTTCTTTTGCCATAAAACACGCTCCTAACTTAATATTACAAAAGTAAATAATCTCCCATAATCTCCATTAGACTTTCTATATGAATGTAATTTAACTTCTTTTGAACAATATGTGCATAATCCAAGAGAGAATATGTTTTCTTTCTTTACCTTTTCTTTTTCAAGATCCTTCAAAATACAAAACTCTAAACTTAAATTTCTACCTATAAAAAGCTTATCTTCATTAACTCCTGTTTTCAAAATAAATTTTTCTTTTAATTCTTCTGATACTTCATAACAACATTGTCTTATATGCGGTCCAATATAAACTTTTAGGCTATTAGGATTACAATTATATTCTTTTTTCATCTTTTCTATTGTTTCTATTACTATTGAATTGTATGTCCCCTTCCATCCACTGTGAATAGCTGCGGAAACTTTTTTTTCTTCATCTATAATTATTATTGGAACACAATCTGCAGTAAACACACCAATTGCTATATTTTTTATATTGGTGATTATTGCATCCCCTTCATTATTAATGAATTCATCTTTATCTTCACCATTATATATATATACTTTATTAGAATGTATTTGCTTTAAGTATATTACTTCATTAATGTTAAATTCTTTCTTTAATAAATTTAACTCATTAATACCACTTTCTGTATGTCTATTGAAATTTTTATTTTCCTCTGCCGTTGAAAACAGAATTTTATATGAATCCTTTTTAATTTCAAGGAAATCCTTTTTTTTCTCTATTTGCATTTTTCCTCCTAATAATATCTTAACACTTTAATATAAATGATTAATATTTTTTACTTTTTTTTAACCAACTTCTAACTTCAGTTAATATTTTTACATGTACCTAAAAATACTTATAAGAATAAAAAGAATTCGTCTAAAGGAATTCTTTTGTAACATAGTAATTAATTACTTTATTGTTTTTTTGTCATTAATCCTTTTATTTCTTCAAGAAATGTATTAATATCTTTAAATTGTCTATACACAGAAGCAAACCTTACATAAGAAACTTCATCAATCTCCTTAAGTTTCCCCATGATCATTTCTCCAATATAGTCTGATGGAACTTCAGTTAACATTCTATTTGATATTATTTTTTCAATGTCATTAGCTATTTGTTCTATCTGACTTCGTGATACTGGTCTTTTTTGACAAGCTATTATTAATCCATTAATTATTTTTTCTTTATTAAAATTTTCTCTTGAATTATCTTTCTTTATTACTAATATAGGTATATCTTCAACCTTTTCATATGTCGTATACCTTTTTCCACATGATAAGCACTCTCTTCTTCTTCTAATTGTAGTGTTATCTTCTGTAGCTCTTGAATCTACAACTTTACTTTCCTCATATGAGCAAAAAGGACATTTCATATATAACCACCCTTTCATAATAGTCTTCATAACATGAAAACTTACTAAAATAATTATACATATTTTTTCATATGATTACTAGTAATTTACGTCATTGTTGCAATTTACGGAATAATTTACTAATAGAACATCAAAACCTACCTTTATTATTTTGTCCCAAGTTATTTCAATATCTTCTGACTTTGAAAACCAACCTTTTTGTTCTCCAGGAATTATTATAGATACAACTTTATTAGTATATTGATTTATTTTAATATCTTTTATAAATCCTATCTTAGATCCTGTATTAATATCTATTATTTCCATTGTTCTTAAAGCATTAATTGAATGTAAATTTTCTTCCATTTAATATCTTCCTTCCACTTTTATTTTTAGAATTTTTCTTTAAATAGCCTTAGTTTATTTATATTCAATTAAAATTAAAAAAGAATTGCTATAAAAGCAATTCTTTTATACATGCTTACGCATATGTTTTAATGCTGTTTTCTCAAGTCTAGAGACTTGAGCTTGTGATATACCAATTTCTTCAGCTACCTCCATTTGAGTCCTTCCATTGAAGAACCTCAAATTTAATATTAGTTTCTCCCTATCATTTAATTTTTTCATAGCTTCTTTTATTGATATATTTTCAAGCCAACTTTCATCAGTATTTTTGTTATCCTTTACTTGATCCATTACATAAATAGCGTCTCCACCATCATGATATATAGGTTCATACAAAGAAACTGGATCTTGTATTGCATCTAATGCAAAAACTACATCTTCTCTTGGAATATTTAATTCCTTGGCTATTTCAGAAATAGTAGGCTCTTTATTGTTATTTTTTATGAACTTATCTCTAACTAACAGTGCTTTATAAGCAATATCTCTTAATGACCTGCTAACTCTTATTGAATTATTGTCTCTAAGATACCTTCTAATTTCACCAATAATCATAGGAACAGCATAAGTTGAGAATCTAACATTTTGACTTAAATCAAAATTATCTATTGCTTTCATTAATCCAATGCAACCTACTTGAAATAAATCATCAACATTTTCTCCTCTATTATTGAATCTCTGAATTACGCTTAATACTAATCTTAAATTTCCATTAATAAATACATCTCTTGCAGTATTATCACCATTTTTAATTTTAATTAATAGTTCTCTTTTTTCCTTTTCTTTTAGTACTTTAAGCTTTGATGTGTTAACTCCACATATTTCAACCTTATTAATGATCAAGATCATCAACCCCTTTAGAAGTAATTACGTACTATATCAATAATTATTTCCTTTAGGGATTACTTTTATACTAAAGACAAACTATATCATTCTACTAATTTCTTTTTTTAATCTACTTATTATTTTTTTCTCAAGTCTTGAAATGTATGACTGTGATATTCCTAGCATATCAGCCACTTCTTTTTGGGTTTTTTCCCTAGTCCCATTTAATCCAAACCTCAATTGTACAATTTCTTTTTCTCTTGCTGATAAGTTTTTCAATGCCAAAAATAATAATTCTCTATCAACTTCATCTTCTATTAAATTATAAACTATATCATCTTCAGTTCCTAGTATATCTGATAATAAAAGTTCATTACCATCCCAATCAATATTTAAAGGTTCATAAAAAGAAATTTCAGCCTTGATTTTGCTGTTTCTTCTTAAATACATTAAAATTTCATTTTCAATACACCTTGATGCATAAGTTGCTAGTTTAATTTTCTTTTCTGGATTAAATGTATTGACAGCTTTAATTAGTCCTATTGTACCAACAGAAATTAAATCTTCTATATTAACACCTGTATTTTCAAATTTTCTTGCTATATAAACTACAAGTCTCAAATTTCTTTCTATTAAAGTACTTCTTATTTTTTCATCTCCATTTAACAATTCACTTACTAGCTTTTCTTCTTCCTCCTTTTTTAGCGGTGGAGGTAATGCTTCATTCCCCCCTACATAATGCACTCTATTTGATACAACTTGTATTTTAGCTAATATTCTATTTAAACAAATATCTATATTCACAATAAATCCTCCTTTATACTATCCCTCTTGATAATAGTGCATTAAAATCATTTTCCTTACTTAAACAATCTTTACATAAACAAATTAATGCTTGGACTTCTTTCCAATCTTCATTTTCACTTTTAATCATTATACGATCTGCTTTTATTCCAATTAATTTTCCTTGAATTCCAACTCCTTTATAAGGGATATAGTAAATATCTCTAGTTTTTAAATTAACATCTTTTAATATCCAATTTTCAACAATAATACATGGCAAATCACTTGCAGGCTCCCTTAGCTCATTTCCTGTATCTAAAAAGCCTTTTATCTTATACTGAATACTGTCAATTTCTAAATTAAGTTCATAATTAAAATTAGAAATAAAAGCTCTGTCTTTTATAATATTTACCAGTCTGCTGCAAAAAAAATATATCACTATTATTGCTAATATTATATTTTTAATAGAATTGCTACTTAAAATGTTATTGTTTGTAATTGAATTATTACTAATCATTAAAAACAAAAAGCAAATCCCACTTAATAAAGCTGAAACAAAAACAAAAAAAATTGTACCTTTTATAATAATTATCAAATTTCTTTTTTTAAATGAAATAGCAATAATTATAAAGGCTATTAATAACTGAAACGGTAATGAAGAAATAATTCTTAATTTAGGAATAAGTAACGTAAATGTGTATAGTGCCCCTATAGCTGATGCTATTAATAATCTACTTTTTTTAGCTTTTATCATTAGAATTTTGCTTGTAACATTTAATAAAAAATAATCTACAATAAAATTTTCTAAGAAAACTATGTCCCCATAGATTACCATATACATTCCTCCCAGGAAACTTTTTAAATATTAATGCATATTTACTTTTGATATATTTATTATACATCTTTTAATTGTAAAATATTGTAATTTTTATTGTTTTATATTATCTTTTTATTATTTTTTTTCTTCAAAAATAGACAAAAAAAAGAGGTTTCTAAAATGAAACCTCTTAATCTATTGTTATTTCATATTATTTTTTCTTAGCTCTTCTTAAAAAAACAGGAATATCTAAATCATCATCATCTTCTTCTTGATATTTGGGTTTTTCTGTTTCAATAGTTTTGTGATTATCTACAACTGTTGAAGCTACTTCTTCCCTTATTTGTGATGAAATAGGTTCTCTAACTGGTTTAGAACTTGTATTTAAACTATCTGCTACTTCTCCTTCTGCTTCAAAGCCAGTAGCAATAACAGTTATTCTTATTTCATCACTTAAAGTTTCATCAATTACAGCTCCAAAAATTATGTTTGCATCTGGATCAGCAGATTCTCTAACTACATCAGCAGCCTCATATACTTCTAATGCTCCTAAATCTGCACCACCAGTAAAGTTTAATATAACTCCTGTTGCACCATCTATTGAAGTTTCTAATAAAGGAGATGAAATTGCTTGTTTAACAGCATCGGATGCTCTATTATCTCCTTTTCCATAACCAACACCCATATGTGCAAGCCCTTTATCAAGCATAACTGCTTTTATATCTGCAAAGTCTGCATTTACAACACCAGGTATTGTAATCAAATCTGATATTGCTTGTACACCTTGTCTTAAAACATCATCTGCTAATTTAAATGAATCAAGTAATGTTGTTTTTTTATCAGCCATTGAAAGCAATCTTTCATTTGGAATAATTACAAGTGTATCTACTTTTTCTTTTAACTTAGCAATACCCATTTCTGCATGTCTCATTCTTCTTTTACCTTCAAATGGGAAAGGCTTTGTAACTACACCAACAGTTAAAATGTCCATAGATTTTGTTATTTCTGCAACAATAGGAGCAGCTCCAGTTCCAGTTCCACCACCCATTCCAGCAGTAATAAATACCATATTAGCACCTTTAATAGCAGCAGTTATTTCTTCTCTACTTTCTTCAGCTGCTTTTTGTCCTATCTCTGGATTAGCCCCTGCGCCTAACCCTTTAGTTAACTTTTCACCAATTTGAATCTTTTGGTTAGCATGTGATAACATTAATGCTTGTTTATCAGTATTTATTGCGATAAATTCAACATTCTTTAATCCTTCAACTATCATTCTATTAACAGCGTTGCTTCCACCGCCACCGCAACCTATTACCTTTATATTAGTTAATTCTTGCATATCTACTTCAAAATCTAACAAAATAATTCCTCCTTTAAAAAATCTCCTTAATGAAACTCTTTATTTTTGCAAAAAACCCTTTTTCATTATCCATAATTGATTCATCTTCTTCTAATATATCATAATCTCTATTAATCTTTTCATTAATAGCTACCTCAAATTCATCTTTCACTGGATCACTTGCTATTAATTTGAATCTATCAAATATTTCTTTAACAATAGCTAAAGATGAAATATTCGCAGTGTTTTTCATTTGCAAATACTTACTATCTGCAATTGTTATATTTTTATCTATTTGCTCTTTTGCTATTCTAGCAACATTTTCATAGTAAGTTATCCCATCTCCATAGATTATTATACTACACATTCCTTCACAAAAGGAAGTATTTTTTATCTCATTATTAACATATTTTAGTATTTCTTCTATTCTTGCTTTTGTTACTTCATAAAATAATGATTTGGATATTTTAGTTGCACCAACCTCTAATTCTTCATTTATTTCAGAATCAATTAATATAGTTTCATATTTATTAGCTAATATTTTCTTTAGATTTTCACTTTCATCTAATGATAGTTTACCACAAATTGATATATCTTTTGTAATATTATTTCCGCCTATTTTAATTGATTTTATGTACTTTAATACGCCATTTCTAAAAATTGAAATATCTGTAGTTCCACCCCCAATATCAACTATCACCTTAACACCCATTGATTTTTTACCTTGTAAAAATATGTTTTTTCCCGCAATAGAATTAACTATAAAACCTTTAAACTCATATCCAGCAGCTTTTACAACCTGCTTAAATTTCATAAGTTCATTCTTTGGCCCAATAACAAGTGTTAAATTAATTTTCAGATCATTTCCTCTATAACCTATTATATTTTCATATAATATTTTTTCATCTAAAATATAATAATTTATTATTGTATCAACAATTTCTTCTCCATCTAATAAAGTAAATTCACTATTAGATTCAATTGCTTTTTTTAAATCAATTCCTCTTACTTTACCTTCTGACAAAATTATAGATACATTAGTCTCAGTTATTCTAAGCCCTCTACAAGATATACCACAGTAAACACTTTCTATTTTTTTATTTGTTTTTTGCTCTAATTTATGTATAGCTTCTTTTAAAGATATAACACATTTTTCTTCATCTTGAATAAAACCTTTTTCAATTCCACTTGATGGAGTATTTGCAGTTCCTAATATATCAATATCATCTTCAAATTCTTTACCCAAAGAAGCAGAAATTTTTTTACTTCCAAAATCTACAGCTGATATTAAGAATTCATGCATCTCTTGCGTCGTTCCTCCCTTTCATTAATATCATAATTTATGTAATAATAAAAGATATTAATAATATATTCACTTTATCATTATATCATTATATAAAAATATTTACATTAATAAATTCTACTATATATACTTACGCTTAACTTTTATTATAAGTAATTTACTTAATAATTTCCAATTAATATTTTGTTAACATTAAAAGGATGATTCTGGGCATACAAAATACTGCATGCTTTTTATAATCATCCTAATAATTCACACTATACTATAAAGTATTCATATATCGTTTTAAAGTTTCTTCATCAACACAATATGAAATAGCATCTTCCTTTGATATAACCATACTTTTGTACAAATCAGCTAACGCCATATCCATTGTTTTCATACCGTATTTCACACCTGTTTGCATTGATGATGCAATTTGATGAGTTTTTCCTTCTCTAACTAGATTTTGAATACCCGATGTCATTGTCATTATTTCTAATGCTGCAACTCTGCTTTTACCATCAATACTTTTTATTAATTGTTGTGAAATTACTGCTTGTAGTACTGAAGCTAATTGAGTTCTTACTTGTTGTTGTTGATGAGGTGGAAATACATCAATAATTCTGTCGATAGTTTTCGCTGCTCCTATTGTATGAAGTGTTGAAAAAACTAAATGGCCAGTTTCTGCTGCAGTTATAGCAGTTGAAATTGTTTCAAGGTCTCTCATTTCTCCTACTAGAATAACATCAGGGTCTTCTCTTAATACAGCCCTTAACCCTGCAGCATAATCTTGTGTATCTTCACCAACTTCTCTTTGGTTAACTATACTCTTTTTATGAGTATGTAAATATTCAATTGGATCTTCAAGTGTAACTATATGATCTGATTTATTCATGTTAATTTCATTTATCATAGCTGCTAAAGTTGTAGATTTACCACTTCCAGTTGGTCCTGTAACAAGAATTAATCCTCTTTTTTTATTTATTAATTCTTTAAAAATCTTGGGATGCTTTAATTCATCTAAGGTAGGAACGTGAATTGTTAAATACCTTAAAACTATTGAATCCTTATTTTTTTGTCTAAATACATTAACCCTAAATCTACCTGCATCTTTTATTTCATAGGACAAATCATATTCACCAGTATTAATATATTTATCATATCTTTTGCCTAATATTTCTTGTGCAAATTCCTTTGTCATTGTTTCTGTTAAAATTTCACTTCCAGCTGGAATTAATTGCCCATTTACTCTAACCATTGGTGGTAACCCAACAGATAAATGCAAATCAGATGCCTTAAGTTCTATTGTTTTTAGTAATAATTCATTTAATATATACATTTTCCCCTCCAAATACCCCTCTTTTTTATATAAGTTCATAATTTATTTAATTCTATAGAAATTACTAAATTCCTTTTATTTATAAAGAAAATTTTAGCAATTTTAGTTATCCATTATATAATAGTACTCTTTGTAATTTCTTTAATGCTTTTTTTTCTATTCTAGATACATAAGATCTTGAAATATCAAGAATTCTGGCTATCTCTCTTTGAGTTTTGCACTTACCATCTTCTAATCCATATCTCATAACTATAATATCATGTTCCCTTTTGCTTAAAACTTCATTCATTTTTTTATATAAAGTTTTTATTTGAATATTACTTTCAACTTTATCTATTACAGAATCTTTTTCACTACTTAATACATCAATTAAACATATTTCATTGCCTTCTTTATCTACTCCTATAGGATCTTGTAAATAAACCTCACTTTTTTGTTTTTTATTATTTCTAAATAGCATTAATATTTCATTTTCAATACATCTTGAGGCATATGTGGCAAGTCTAGTTCCCTTTGCATTATCAAAAGAATCAATAGCTTTTATTAATCCAACAGTTCCAATTGAAATTAATTCATCAACTTCTTTACTTGGGAAAGAATATTTTTTTACTATATGGGCAACTAAGCGAAGATTTCTTTCTATAAGTATACTTTTAGCACTTTTATCTCCTTTTTTCAATTTTTCCAAATATTCCTCTTCTTCTTTTTCATCCATTGGTAATGGAAATGTATTATTTCCATTAACGTACCCAGTAAAAAAAAGTGAACTAGATATTAGTTCGAGAAAATTTGATATAACAAACACTTTACTCCTCCTAGAAGTTGCTTATTATATACTATTCAAAAAGATAAATTTTCATACTATATCTTATTTTATACCAACTATATTTTTAATTATTTCAGCAAATACTGGTGCTGCAGTATCTCCACCTCCTAATTCTTCTCCATTTTCATCTTTTTCAAATAAATCTGGCACAAAAACAACCATAGTATATGTTTTATTATTAATAGTATAATATCCTATGAACCATCCATGAGTTGTATTTAAAGAACCACTTGTAGCTGAACCAGTTTTACCACCTATATCCATACCATTAACTTTTGCTTTTATTCCAGTTCCTTTTGAAACAACTTTCTTCATTCCATCCTTTATTATTATTGAAGTTGTTTTTGTAAATACTTTTTTTTGCTCTGTTTCAAAAGATTTAATTATTTTATCATTGCTATCTACTATACCCTCTACAATAAATGGCTTAACATATGTGCCATTATTAACAATTGAATTTATTGCCCCTAACATTTGTACAGGTGTAACTGTTAAACATTGACCTATTGATATATTATTTAATCCATCTTCTTTATTAGGTTTAATACCTGCTGATTCTTCTTTTAAATTTAGATCTTTCTTAAATACATTAAGTTTGTTTACATAATCCATTAAACTCTCATATTCTATTTTATCTCCTATTAATGCAAAACTATCATTACAAGATTTTATTAATGCATCCTCAACAGATATTAATCCATGAATATGATTTTTGTTGCATACATTTCCTACACAATTTAATTTAGTATTCATAGTAACATACCCTTTATCTAGAGCAGCCCCTAATGTAATTAATTTAAATATGGATCCTGGCTCATATCCTACTCCTTCTATACCTAGATTAATATTAGGTTCACTTTCATCTTTTTGTACCATAGCTCTAATTTTCCCAGTATCACTTTCCATAATAATAACACCAATATTAGCAAGATTTGAATATTCATTTCTAAACAAAACTTCTCTTACCTTATTTTCTAAATCAGAATCTATAGTAAGTTTTAAATTATTATTATTATCTATATTAGAAATTGTACTTTCATTATATTCAGAATTTGCTTCTAAATAAAAATCTTTACTAGGGCTTTTGTTATTTTTTAAATACTCATATAAGTCACTTTGTAACGTACCTTCTTCTACACTTTCATCATTAATTCTTGATAAATAATTACTTATTTTCCATGCATCTTTATTATTAACATCTTCA
The DNA here is from genome assembly GCA_012519845.1 of Clostridiales bacterium. Lineage (GTDB taxonomy): Bacteria > Bacillota > Clostridia > Clostridiales > Clostridiaceae > Clostridium. The sequence continues at coordinate 23,152 of JAAYPK010000008.1, read as the reverse complement.
GAAATATAAGAATAAATACCTTTAATTCCTTGTATTTTTCTTATTTTATTATAAGTATCCTCACATACTGTATAATAAGTTTTTCCTTCACTTTGCATAATCTTATTAAAGTCAAAATCCTTAATTTCTTCTTTCATTATGTAATTTATTATCATTAACTTTTCCACGGAATTTTCATAATTATTTAAACTAAAAGGTTTTTTATCAAATACAACAATAAACTTCTTATTATAATTCATTAAATCTTTACTATTTGTATCTAAAACTCTATATTTGCTTGTACTCACAGTTTCAGTTTGATGATTCTTGTATTGTTCCATAACTTGCTTCGTAGGATAAACTTGAAGAAAGAATAATCTTACACTTAGTAGTAATAACAATACAATATATATTCTTTGAATTATTTTTACTCTAATAAAAAACACCTCCTACATCATTAATTTTTGACATAGACAAGGTGTTTTAATCATTTTTATTTATTTTTAATTAGAAAATCTTTTTCTTTTAAAGGTTTATCAACTTTAACTCTAAATAACATTTGTGCTCTTGGTGCTGAATCTATTTTTTTTCCGTTATTTTCTCTCATATCTAAAAGTTTTACTGAAAATATATCTCCCTCTGGTCTAAGTATTTCTACTTCATCGCCATCAAATACCTTATTTCGCTGTTCTACAAGTGCAGTCTTGCTTTCTTCATCATATTCTTTAACAATCCCAACTATATCTGCATTTCTTATATATGATGAATCTTCATATATTTGTCTGTCTTTCTCACCAAAATAGAACCCTGTATGGTAACTTCTGTGACTAACTTTTAATAAACTATGCATCCACTTTTCATCAAATTTATAGTTTTTAGGATCTTTCAAATAGGCATCAACTGCTTGCCTATAAGCTTTTACTACAGCAGCAACATAATATGCACTTTTCATCCTTCCTTCTATTTTTAATGAATATACACCTGCTTCAATAACCTTATCAATATCTTGTATCATACATAAATCCTTTGAATTCATTATGTATGTTCCTTTATCATCTTCTATAACTTGAAAATATTCTCCAGGTCTTTTTTCTTCAACTAAATAATATTTATACCTACATGCTTGAGAACAAGCACCTCTATTAGAATCTCTTCCAGTCATATAGTTAGATAATAAACATCTTCCTGAATAACTCATACACATGGCACCATGGACAAATGCTTCTAAATCACAACTTTCTGTCAGTTTTTCTCTTATTTCTTTTATCTCCTTTAAGGATAATTCTCTTGCAAGAACTATTCTCTTAACGCCCATATCATGCCAAAACTTTGCTGATCTCCAGTTTACGTTATTAGCTTGGGTACTTAAATGAATCTCCATGTCAGGAACAACTTCCTTAGCAATTGCTATAATTGATGGGTCAGATGCCAATATTGCATCTACATTACATTCTTGAAGTTTAAGTAAATAATCTTCAACTCCAACTAAATCTCCATTGTGTGGGAATACATTTACTACAACATAAACTTTTCTTCCTCTATCATGAGCATATTTTACTCCTTCAACAATTTCTTCATTAGTAAAATTATCTGCAAATGCTCTTAAATTTAACTTACTTCCACCTAAATAAACTGCATCCGCTCCAAAATCAATTGCAGTTTTAAGTTTTTCAAGACTTCCTGCTGGTGCTAATATTTCTGGTCTCTTCATATCTTATAGCCTCCTTTTAGTTATAGCAATTCCATCACCCATTGGAATTACAGAAGTAATTAAGTCTTTATCTTGTGAAACAATGTCAAGATATGCTCTCATTCTTTTTACTATTGTTATTTTTCTTCTTTTTACCAAATCATTACATGGTACCATTCCTCTAAATAGTACATTATCTGCTATTATTATTCCATCCTTTTTTAATAACCTTAAACAATGTGGTAAGAAATGATTATAATGTCCTTTTCCTGCATCCATAAATATTAAATCAAAGGAATCATCTAAAGCTTCTAATATCTCAAGGCAATCTCCTTCTTTGATTTTTATTTTATTTTCTAAGTTAAATTTCTTAATATTTTCAGTAGCCATATTAATCATATTCTTATCTCGTTCAATAGTTATTATTTCAGGATTTGTATTTGCTGCTTCATACATTAATATAGCTGAATATCCTATAGCTGTACCAAGCTCTAATATTTTTATAGGTTTTTTCATGTTTACCATGAATTCTAAAAACTTTGCTGTTTCTTTTTGTACTATAGGTACTTTATTATCTTTAGCAAAATTCTCAATTTCTTCTAAAATTCCATTTCCCTTTGGAATTAATCCTCTTATATATTCTTCCATATATTCATAAGTAATATTACTCACAATAACCCTCCAAATTTAATTTATATTCATTTCTTTTTTTGCATTCTCATGTTCTTCTGCTGTTTTTGAAAAATATGTAGAAACACCATCTTTAGTTAAAAAATAAAGATAATCTGTTTTATCCGGTAACAATACTGCTTTTATAGAAGAAATACTTGGGCTTGCAATAGGCCCTACAGGTAAACCATCATATTTATATGTATTATATGGTGAATCTACCTTAATATCAGAATATGTTAACACAGTATTTCCCTCATATCCAATTACGTAATTAACTGTTGAGCAAAATTCTAGTTTCATATTTTTATCCAATCTATTTTCAATTACAGATGCTACTTTACCTTTTTCATCCTCTATCTTTACTTCTTTTTCAACTAGTGAGGCTTTTGTAATAATAGTTTCAATATCTTTATTATCAATTGACACTCCTGTATCCTTTTCAGCTTCATGAAACTCTTGAATAAATTTATCTAGCATTGTTTTAATTACTTCATTAGGCTCTATATCCTTATTAAAAAAATATGTTTCTGGATATAGAAACCCTTCCAAATTATACTTTTTATTTTTATTATCAGAAACAAACTCTGGAAGTGGATAATTCTTTACTGCTTCATAAAATTCATTTGCAGAAAATAAATTATTATCTTCTAGTACTTTCCCTATTTTTTCTATTGTATATCCTTCAGGTATAGTAATTGAAATTTGATTCTTTGATAAATCTTCAGTTTCTAACATCTTTATTAAACTATCTAAAGATGTATCTTTACTAATTTCATATGTACCAGGTAGTATGTTAGGATTAATTTTATTTATCTTTATTTTTATTTTTATACATAATTTACTTTTTATAATACCCATATTATCAAGTTTATCAATTAATGTGGTAAATCCTTCACCATTATCTACTGTAATAACTACATTATCACTATTTTTATTAAATGGATATTTAGTTGTACTTGTATAATAGTAAATAATAGCTATTAATAATATAATCAATATGCTAGTAAAAAATATCAAAAGTTTCTTTTTCTTCATAAAATCCTCCTTATATAAAAGTAAATAGCCTAGAAAAGGCTATTTACTTTTATATCAAAATGTAGATTTATCCATATTATTTCTTATTTCTACTAATTAATCTTCTTCTTTCACCTGGATCTAAAACTATCTTTCTCATTCTTATATTTTTTGGTGTTACTTCAACCAATTCATCATTATTAATGAACTCTAAAGAATTTTCAAGAGACATTACTACTGGTGGCACAAGCTTAACAGCATCATCTGCTCCAGAAGATCTAGTATTAGTTAATTTCTTACCTTTACATACATTAATATCTAAGTCTTCTGCTCTTCCACATACACCAACTATCATACCTTGATATACAGGAACACCAGGTCCTATAAATAATGATCCCTTATCCTGAGCATTAAATAGTCCATATGCTATTGCATCTCCAGTTTCAAATGAAACAATTGATCCTCTACTTCTAGTTGGAATATCTCCTTTATATGGCCCATAACTATCAAATACATGATTCATTATTCCATTACCCTTTGTATCAGTCATGAATTCATTTCTAAATCCAATTAATCCTCTAGCAGGGATTTTAAATTCTAATCTTGAATATCCATTCACAGCAGATGTCATATTAACCATTTCACCTTTTCTAGGCCCAAGTTTTTCCATAACAGGTCCCATGAATTCTTCTGGTACATCTATTGTTAGATATTCCATTGGTTCTAACTTCTTACCATTTTCTTCTTTATATATTACATTAGCTTTAGAAACCTGGAACTCAAATCCTTCTCTTCTCATTGTTTCAATAAGTATAGATAAATGAAGTTCTCCTCTTCCTGATACTTCAAAACAATCTGGAGTAATTTCTTTAACTCTTAAACTTACATTAGTTTCAAGCTCCTGCATTAATCTGTCTCTTAAATGTCTAGAAGTAATGAATTCTCCTTCTTGACCAGCAAAAGGTGAGTCATTAACCATAAAATTCATACTTAAAGTTGGTTCATCGATATTAACAAATGGTAATGCTTCTGGATGTTCAGCATCTGCAATAGTTTCACCAATATTTGCATCTAATACTCCACTTATTGCCACTATATCTCCCATAGCTGCTTCTTCTGTTTCAACTCTCTTAAGACCATTATATGTATATAAATTTGTAACTCTATAATTTTTAGTATTTCCGTCCATGCTTACTAATGAAACATTTTGATTCTTCTTAACTACTCCTCTGTGGATTTTTCCAATTGCTATTTTCCCAACAAAGGCATTTGTATCAAGTGTAGTTACAAGCATTTGGAATGGTTCATCTAAATATCCAGTTGGAGGATCAACATTATTTATTATTGTTTCAAATAATGGTTTCATATCATTATTATCATCTTCAACTTCATATTTACTATATCCTGCTCTTGCTGATGCATAAATTATTTTAAAGTCTAATTGTTCATCATTAGCACCTAATTCTAAAAATAAATCAAATACTTCATCTATTACTTCTTCTGGTCTTGCATCAGGTTTGTCAATTTTGTTTATTACTACTATTGGTTTTAATCCTAACTCAAGTGCTTTTTTTAGTACAAACTTTGTTTGTGGCATTGGTCCTTCATAAGAATCTACTACAAGTAAAACTGAATCAACCATTTTTAATACACGTTCTACTTCACCACCAAAATCAGCATGTCCTGGTGTGTCAACAATATTTATCTTAACTCCATCATACATTACAGATGTATTTTTTGAAAGGATAGTTATTCCTCTTTCTTTTTCAAGATCATTAGAATCCATTACTCTTTCTTGAACTTTTTCATTTGCTCTAAATACATGACTTTGCTTTAATAATGCATCAACTAATGTTGTTTTACCATGATCTACGTGCGCAATAATAGCAATGTTTCTTATATCTTCTCTTTTAGTTAACTCCATTTATATCCTCCATCTTTCTTGGTTTCTTTATGTAAACCTATAAACGTTTTTTTCCAAAATAAAATTGGATACACATGTACCCAATTTTACGTCTTTTATATTTTAATATTATATCCTAAAAAAGTCAATATTATATTTCCATTATTATTGGTAATATCATAGGCTTTCTTTTTGTTTTTTCGTATAAGAATTCTCTTAATTCATCTCTTATACTTGATTTAATTGTTGACCATTCAGTAACTCTTTTTTCTTCACAATCACCCAAAACATTTTTAACAATAGAGCGTGCCCCATCCATAAGGCCTTCTGATTCTCTTACATACACAAAGCCTCTTGATATTATATCAGGGCCTGCAACTACTCTTCCAGTTTCTTTTTCAATTGTTACTACTACTGTTAAAATACCATCTTGAGATAAGTGCTTTCTATCACGTAATACTATATGTCCTACGTCACCTATTCCTAATCCATCAACAAAAACTTGACCTGATGTAACTGAACCATTCTTCTTAATAGAATTTCTATTTACTTCTATTACTTCACCATTTTCAGCAATGACAAAATTTCTTTCTGGTAAACCTAATTTACATGCTAATTCAGCATGTTGTTTTAAATGTCTATATTCACCATGAACAGGAATGAAAAATTTTGGTTTTACTAATGTTTGCATCAATTTCAATTCTTCTTGACAAGCATGACCTGATACATGAACTTCTGCTAGAGATTCATATATTACTTCAGCACCCTTTTTAAATAATTGATTTACAACTCTTGAAACAAACTTTTCATTACCAGGTATTGGAGAAGCAGATAAAATAACTGTATCTCCTTCCACTATATTAATCTTTCTATGCTCAGATGCTGCCATTCTTGCTAAAGCAGACATTGGCTCTCCTTGACTTCCTGTTGTAATTAATACTACTTGATCATTGGGATATTTATTTATTTGATCTATTGATATTAATGTATCTTCATTCATTTCTAAATATCCAAGTTCCATAGCAACTTGTACTATATTCTCCATACTTCTTCCAGATACAGAGACTTTTCTTCCATACTTTTGCGCTGCATCTATAATTTGTTGTATTCTGTGAACATTAGATGCGAAAGTTGCTACTATTATTCTTCCTTCTGCTTTACCAAATAATCTAACAAAACTTTCACCAACTGTTCTTTCAGACATTGTATAGCCTGGTCTTTCAACATTTGTTGAATCAGCCATCATTACTAGGACTCCTTTTTTTCCAAGCTCTGCAAACCTAGCAAAATCTGTTAGTTCTCCATCAATAGGAGTATAATCAATTTTAAAATCTCCTGTATGAAGTACTACCCCTAGTGGTGTATGAATTGCAATAGCAACTGAATCTGCTATTGAGTGATTAGTTTTTATAAACTCAACTGAAGCCGAATTCAATTTAATAATATCTCTTGGTTTCACTCTTACTAATGTTGTTGTTGCTAGTAACCCATGCTCCTTTAATTTTGTTTCAACTATTCCTAAAGTTAATTTAGTTCCATATATAGGCACATTTAGTTGTTTAAGTACATAAGGTAGTGCCCCTATATGATCTTCATGCCCGTGAGTTAAAAATATTCCTCTTATTTTTTCTTTGTTTTTTAATAAATAGGAAATATCCGGAATTACGACATCTATACCAAACATGTCTTCATCAGGAAATTTCAAACCGCAGTCTATTATTATTATGTCCTCTTTGTATTCAATAACTGTCATGTTTTTCCCTATTTCATTCAATCCACCAAGAGGTATTATTTTAACCTTTGCTCTTTCTGTCTTCAACTTATTCCCTCCTCTTAAAATTCTATATAAACAAAGATTATCATCATATTTTGATAATACCTTTTATTCATCTAATTTTTTTCTACACTCTTTGCAATATCCATAGAATTTTAATGAATGATCAGTTATTTCAAATTCATACTTTTGTTGTATTTCACCTTCTAATTCTTCTAATAAATCATCTTCTACTTCAATCACTTTATTACAAATATTACAAATAAGATGATGATGTCTATGGGCTTCATCACTGTGTATTAATTCATATCTACTGCACCCATCATTTAAATGCAATCTACTTACAACACCTATTTGTTCTAGTAGTAAAATTGTTCTATATACTGTTGCTAACCCTATTTCAGGACAATTTTGCTTAACTTCATCATAAATTTCTTCTGCAGTTAAATGTCTACCTTCACATTTCACAATTGTATCAACAATTGCTCTTCTTTGAGGAGTCAGTTTATATCCTTTTGTTTTTAATTGTTCTTTTAAAACATTATAATCAATACTTGCATTCTTACTCATAGTATCACCCACCTATGTTAATAATATTCTTTATTCTTCTGAGTATTCATTCATTAATAGTTCATATGTTTCTGAAACTATTTCAAACTCTTTTTCATCTTCAATAGTAAGATATGTTTCATTTCCATCTTCATCAACTACATATTTTAATACATATGCTTCATCTACATCTAAATCTGCTGGAGTAACTACTAAATACTCTTGATTTAAATCTTCAATTTTAAAGAAGGTAATTACCTTCATTTTTTCTTCTTTTCCTTCTTCATTTAATAAGTAAATAAATTCTATATCCTTCAATATTATTCTCCTTTATATTTTATGTATTTATTTAATGTTTGAAAGTCTATCTAAATATCCCTGTAATATATATGTTGCAGCTATTTTATCTACTATTTTTTTTCTTTTTGCTCTTGATAAATCCGCTTCTAACATTGCTCTATGTGCTGCAACAGTTGTTAGTCTTTCATCCCACATTTCAATTTCAATTTGTAATTCATTTTTTATTATCTCAGAAAATTCTAATATTTTCTCTCCTGCAAAGCCTATAGAATTATCCATATTCTTTGGAAGCCCAATAATTATTTTGGTTACTTTATATTCATCACAAATTTTTTTTAATTCTATTATATCATTGTTCTTATTTTTTCTTCTAATTGTAGTAATACCTTGAGCTGTATATCCTAATGGATCAGATATAGCGACTCCTATTGTTCTTTGACCTAAGTCTAAACCTAATATACGCATTTATTCACCTGACTGTATAATATATTAAAGGTGCCCGCATAACGGGCACCCTTTACTCTACCTCTAAATAAGATTTAATTACTTCTTCAAGAATTTCGTCTCTTTCAAGTTTTCTTACTAAAGCTCTAGCTCCGTTGTAGTTAGTAATGTAAGTAGGGTCTCCTGATATTAAATAGCCTACAAGTTGATTAATTGGATTGTATCCCTTCTTCTTTAAAGAATCATATACTTCACTTAATATTGCTTTTGTTAATGCTTCTCTATTCTTTAAAACATCAAATTCCATTGTTTCTTCAATATTGTTACTCATAAATATGCTGCTTCACTTGCAGCTTCACCCCCTTACTTAATCTGAAAGGAATGTAAACATCACCTTTATTTTTACCATATACGTTTCATTTATACAGTATTATTATATCGTAAATTAATAAAAAAGTATACTATTTTACTAAATTTTTAACGATTTCATATACTTTTTCCCTTGCATCATTAACAAATTCAGGTTTTTTCCCGCCTGCTTGAGCCATGTCAGGACGGCCGCCTCCGCCGCCTCCAAGTATTGTTGCAACTTCTTTAATAATTCTACCACAATGGATACCTTTTTCAATGGTGTCTTTTGTTGCCATAGCAACAATATTAACTTTTCCATCATTATTACTTATTAATACTACAACTCCACTTTGCATCTTATCTCTAACTTTATCACATAAATCTCTTAACGCATTACCATCTACACTTTCTAAAACATATGAAATAACTTTAATACCGTCTATTTCCTTAGAGGAATTTAATATATCCTCTTCAGCACCACTTGTAAGTTTACTTTTTAACTCTGTGATTTCTTTTTCTTTTTCTTTTAATTCATTTCCTATTAATGTAATTTTATTGATGATTTCTTTTTCATTACATTTTAATGAATTGCAAGCATCCTTAAGTATTTTTTCTTTATCTTCTACATACTTAATAGCATTAAACCCTGTTATAGCCTCAATTCTTCTCACTCCAGAAGCTACTCCTGATTCAGAAACTATTTTAAATAAACCTATTTCTCCAGAATTTCTTACATGAGTTCCACCACATAATTCCTTTGAAAAATCACCAACAGAAACCACTCTTACTTTATCTCCATATTTGTCATCAAAAAGTGCCATTGCACCTGAGTTTTTAGCTTCTTCTAAAGTCATCAAATCAGTTGTCACATTGTCTACTTCCATTATTTTCTCATTTACTAAAGCCTCGATTTTTTCAATTTCTTCCTTAGTTAAACTTTGGAAATGATTAAAGTCGAATCTTAATCTATCAGCATCTACATAAGAACCTGCTTGATGTGTATGTTCACCAACAATTTCTTGTAATGCTCCTTGTAACATATGAGTAGCTGTATGATTTTTTGCAATAGCTTTTCTTCTTATTTCATTAACTTCTAATTTAGCTTTATCACCTTTTTTAACTTTTCCTTCAACTACTGAAACATAATGAATGGTTTTACCACCTACATTTTTCTTTGTATTATATACTTCAACTTTAAAGCCATCTCCAGAAATAATTCCAGTATCCCCAACTTGACCACCCATTTCAGCATAAAATGGAGTTTTATTGGTTACAATATATCCCTTTTCTCCCTTAACTAATTCATCTCTGAATTTTTCATCATCTGCTATAATCACAATTTCAGACATTTCAGATAAATTACTATACCCATCAAAAAGAGTTTCTATTTTGGCATCTATTTTATTTATAGGAACTTCCTCACTTCCCATATATGAAGTTACTTCTCTTGAACTTCTTGCTCTTGTTCTTTGTTCCTCCATCATTTTATCAAATCCTGATTTTTCTATTTTTATACCCTTTTCTTCACAAATTTCTTCAGTTAATTCATATGGGAAACCATAAGTATCGTATAATTTAAATGCATATTCCCCAGGCAAAATATCTTTTTTATCTTCTTTTATTTCATTAACGTAATCCATTAATATGTTAATACCTGCATCAATAGTTTTATTAAAGCTTTCTTCTTCTAAAGTTATCATTTTTTTAATGTATTCTTGTTTTTCAACTATTTCTGGATACGCTTCTCCATAATTATCAACAACAGAATCTACTACTTTTCCAAGAAATACTCCTTTGATTCCTAGAACTCTTCCATGTCTAGCAGCTCTTCTTAAAAGTCTTCTTAAAACATATCCTCTTCCTTCATTACTTGGTGAAATCCCATCTGCAAGCATCATAGTAACACTTTTAACATGGTCAGTAATGATTCTTAATGAAATATCTTTATTATGATCTTTTCCATATTCAGCACCTGATAATTCTGTTACTTTTGCTAATATGTTTTTTACTGTATCTATTTCAAAAATATTTTCAACACCTTGCATTATAGTTGCAATTCTTTCTAATCCCATTCCTGTATCAATATTTGTCTTAGCAAGTTTTTCATAATTTCCATTTCCATCTCCATCAAATTGAGTGAAAACTAAATTCCAGAATTCAATTACTCTATCTTCATCCCCTGCCTTAACAAATTCTTCAGCAGTTTTTATTTGTGGCAATCCTTCTCCTCTATCATAATGAATTTCTGTACATGGTCCACAAGGTCCTGCTCCATGCTCCCAAAAATTATCTTCTTTACCTAAACGAAATATTCTATCAGTGTCTATATCTGTGTTATTTTTCCATATTTCGAATGCTTCATCATCATCTAAATATATAGTTACATAAAGTTTATCTTTTGGAATTTCAAGATCCTTTGTTATAAATTCCCAAGCCCATGGAATAACTTCCTTTTTAAAATAATCTCCAAAAGAAAAGTTCCCAAGCATTTCAAAAAATGTTCCATGTCTTGATGTTTTTCCAACATTTTCGATATCACCAGTTCTTATACACTTCTGACAAGTTGTTATTCTATTTTTTGGTGGTTTTTGAACCCCTGTAAAATATGGCTTTAATGGTGCCATACCTGCATTTATTAATAATAAACTATTATCATTCTTAGGAACTAAAGAAAAACTTTTCATTACTAAATGATCTTTCTTCTCAAAAAAATCTAAATACATTCTCCTTAATTCATTTGTACCATATTTTTTCATGTTTTTTCCTCCAATTTAGTTATATCTTTCTAGTTTTATATTTTTGTGAAATATAAATTTTTATAAAATAAAAAGCTCTCATCCCAAACAAGGGACGAAAGCAAAACTTCCGCGGTACCACCCTAATTATGCTTAATGCATCTCTTAGATTAATATATGCTCAAAGGTAGCTTCAATTTATAAATTAAGAAGTTTGCACCATACACTTCCTCTCTGAATAATCTTTTAAATTTACTCATCCTTATCATCGCAATTATTTACTTATCTTATAAAATTATATTTTATGTTATTTATTATGTCAATATGTTTATGGTTGCAATTTAATATAGTAAGGTTAAAATAAATAATAATTTATATCTTCATATATGACCTTAATTATTACTGCAATTGGAACAACAAATAACATTCCTAAAAACCCTGCTATTTCCTCACCTAATATTAATAATATAATAATTATTAATGGATGCATATTAATAGAATCTCCTGTTATTCTAGGAGCTAATATATTTCCTTCAATTTGTTGTATTATTATAATACTTATTGCCACCCAAATACCTTTACTGCTGGAATCTAATAAAGCTACAATAATAATAGGCACTCCACCTAATATAGGTCCAAAATAAGGTATTATATTGAAAATTCCATTCATTAATGATAGCCATAAAGGAAACTTTACCTTAAAAATTAATAATATTATAAGTGTTAATAAACTTATTAATATTGATAAATATAATTGTCCATTTATATATCTTAAAAGCAGTTCATTACTATCCTTAATTATTTTCTTAACAACTTTTCTTTTATTTAGAGGTATTAATTTATATATTTTATTATAAATATATTTCTTTTCACTTAAAAAATAATATGTTACTACAGGTATAACTGCTAAAGACATTATATTTTCACTAAAAGATAATATATTATCCACAACTTTTTTAGATAAAGATTCTACTACCTCTGAAGATTTAATTTTAAATAGCTCATAGAAATACTGAAGTACATCATTATTTTTCACCTTACTATTATTTTCAAACATATCTACATAACTATATATTTTTTCAACCACTTCTGTAATACTATCAATTTCCCTATATAGAGATGGTATAATTAAAATAAATATTGCTATAGCAAATGCCACTAAAAATAAAATAATAATTAATGATGCTTTTTTTTCATTCAATATCTTAATTTGGGCTATTCTGTTTTTTAATGGGTCTAATATCCAAGCAATAATTACTGAAAAGATAATTATGTTTATAATTCCTCTTGTAATTCCGAAATAAAAGTAACTTACTAAAACTAATAAAATTAAAATATATATTCCTATTTTTAATTTTGTAATTTTGTTTATTTTATTGGAACTCATTATTTTTCACTTTACGTGGAATATTTTTGAAGATAATAGTTTCATCTCCATAATACACCACATTACCTTCCTCTAAAACTGTATGACTCATTAATATTATTTCTTTTCCTTTTATTATTTTCTCTATTATCCCAGGACTTATTATAAGACCTTTTATGCAATAACTCTCTTCCTCAAAAATTATATCTTCAATATCTCCTCTTATTATTCCTTTATTATCAATCACCTCCATATCTTTTATATCAGAAAATTTTAGATACTCTCCTGATTTTAACTCTTTTACTATAATCTTTTTTTTAAATTGAATTATATCCTCAATATCTAAAAAGTCATTTTTCCTAAAAGGAGAAAAACTTGATACTTTAAATCCAATAACTTTCTTATTGTTAAAATCTATGAAAATATCTTTTATTACTCCAATTTTTTTGCCTCTTTCATTATAGATGTTACGCAAATAACACTCTTTACTTCTTAACAAAATATTCCTCCAGCTGATTATTATTTAATTCTAGGATATATTTCATATATTATTATTCTCACATACAAACTTATAAAGCTAATTGTTATTATGCCCAATTATATTTTGTAGATACATAAATTAAAATTATCTATACTAAAAAAAAGCCGCCTAAGCGACTTTTTATAATATTTTATCTATTACTCCACCACCAACTACCAAGTTATCTTGGTAAAAAACAACTGATTGCCCTAAAGTAATAGCTCTTTGTTTTTCATCAAAAGATACTTTAATTTTACCATTTTCTAATGGATATATAGTTGCATTACTAGGCTTTGCTGAATATCTTACCTTAGCTTTAACTTTTAATTCAGAATCTAATTTTTCAATTGAAATTAGATTTACATCCTTAGCAATTAAATCTGTTTTAAATATTTCCTCTTCTGAGCCAATAACAACTTGATTTTTGCTTGGAATAATATCAGTAACGAATACTGGTCTACCTAAGGCTAAACCAAGGCCTTTTCTTTGACCAATTGTATAATAAACTATACCCTTATGTTTTCCTAACACCTTTCCATCTTTGTTAACAAAATTACCTTCTTTAATCTTACCAGGTACTTGCTTCTTTATAAATCCACCGTGATTATTATCAGGAACAAAACAGATTTCTTCACTATCCTTTTTATTATGAACAGCTAAGCCAATCTCTTTTGCAATTTCTCTTATTTTATCTTTTGTATAGGCTCCACATGGCATAAGTGTATGTGCTAATTGATCTTGAGTTAAATTATACAATGCATATGTCTGATCTTTTCTATTGTCCTCAGAGTTAATTAATACCCATCTTCCATCTCTTTTTTCAATTCTGGCATAATGTCCAGTGGCAACAAAATCTGCGCCTATTCCTCTAGCTTTTTGTAATAAAGCATCAAACTTTAAATATTTATTGCATTCTATACAAGGGTTAGGAGTTCTTCCTTCCATATATTCATTAATAAATTTATCAATAACCTTTTCTTTAAATATATTTTTAAAGTTCAATACATAAAAAGGTATTTCTAATTTATCACATACCCTTCTAGCATCCTCTACAGCAGAAAGCCCGCAACATCCGCCTTCATTTTCTATAACATCAGGATCGTTTGGTGCCATTCTCATAGTAATTCCTATTACTTCATATCCTTGTTTTTTTAAAAGATAAGCAGCAACGGAGCTATCCACTCCGCCGCTCATACCTACTACAACTTTTTTTTTCATTTTTTATTCTGCTCCATGTACTGCATCGTGAAGATCATCACCATGTTCTTCAAAATCCCATGTTTCTAATCCTTGACTTGCTCTATAATCATTAATTGCTTTGTGAATTGCTTCCTCTGCAAGAACTGAGCAATGCATTTTAACTGGTGGAAGTCCATCTAATGCTTCTGCAACAGCCTTATTGGATAATTCCCAAGCTTCTTCAAGAGTGTGTCCTTTTATTAATTCAGTAGCCATTGAAGATGATGCTATTGCTGAACCACATCCAAAAGTTTTAAACTTAACATCCTTTATTATGTTATCTTCAACCTTTAGATATATTTTCATTATGTCTCCACACTTTGCATTACCAACTTCTCCTACTCCATTGGCATCTTCAATTTCACCTACATTTCTTGGATTTCTAAAATGATCGTATACTTTATCTGAATATATCATAATTATTTTTCTCCCTTCTTAATAAAATCTTCCCATAATGGTGACATATTTCTTAATCTTTCTATTATTGGTGGTATAACCTTAAGTACATAATCTACATCTTCCTCTGAATTACTATCTCCTAATGAAAGTCTTAGAGATCCATGAGCAATTTCATGTGGAAGCCCTATTGCTAATAATACATGAGATGGATCTAAAGATCCTGATGTACATGCACTTCCACTTGATGCACATACCCCCTCAAAATCTAAGGATAAAAGTATTGATTCACCTTCAATAAACTTAAAACATACATTAACATTTCCAGGCAGTCTTTTATTTCCATCTTTTGGACCATTAAGTTTAGTATATGGTACTTCTAATAGTCCTTTAATTAACTTATCGCGAAGTGTAGAAAGTTTTTTACTATGTTCTTCTAAGTTATTTGTTGCAAGCTCAATTGCCTTTCCAAGCCCTACTATTCCTGCTATGTTTTCTGTTCCAGCTCTTCTAGCTCTCTCTTGTCCTCCACCGTGAATTAAATTATGGATTTTAACACCTTTTCTTATATATAATACACCTATTCCTTTTGGTCCATATATTTTGTGACCTGCAAGAGATAATAAATCAATATTTTGAGCTTTTACATCAATAGGTACATTACCTACTGCTTGAACTGCATCTGTATGGAAAAGAACTTTTCTTTCTTTGCAGATCTTTCCAATCTCCTCTATAGGTTCTAAAGTTCCAATTTCATTATTTGCATACATTACTGAAACTAATATAGTTTTATCTGTAATTGCATTTTTTAATTCTTCTAAATCAATAAATCCTTCTTCATTTACATCTAAATATGTTACATCAAAACCATTTTTCTCTAAATATTCACAAGTGTGTAAAATAGCATGATGCTCTATTTTGGTTGTAATAATATGATTTCCTTTGTTCTTATTTGCAGATGCTATTCCTTTAATAGCCCAGTTGTCTGCTTCAGAACCTCCTCCTGTAAAATAAATTTCACTAGGTTCTGCATTTAATGCTTTAGCTACTTTTATTCTTGCTTCATCTATTGCTTTGCTGGTTTCTCTTGAAATACTATAGAATGAAGATGGATTACCAAATTTTTCAGTAAAATATGGCATCATTTCTTTTAAAACTTCAGGTTTTACGTAAGTTGTAGCTGAATAATCCATATACACTTGTCTCATTAATATCACCTCATAATTTAATTTTCAATTGGTTGTTCTTTAAATTAATTCTATTATAATCATCAACAATATCTTGTAAAGTAATACTTTTCATAACATCATCAATACTGTTTTTAATTTTTTCCCATAGTATTCTTGTCGCGCAACAATCAATATTATCACAGCTTTCGCCATCTATACAATCTGAAATTTCAACCGGTCCTTCTAATACATACATTATGTCTGCCACAGTAATATCTTTGGGTTCTCGTCCCAGAACATACCCCCCTTGCTTTCCTCTAATACTGTTTATTAACTTTTCTTTTCTAAGAGGAGCAAAAAGTTGTTCTAAATAATATTCTGATATATTTTGCCTTTCAGCAATAGTTTTTATTGATATAGGATCACTACCATAATTTATAGCAAGATCAACCATTGCCTTAACTCCATATCTTCCTTTTGTGGATAATTTCATTACCTCACCCCTTAATGTTGACTAAAATACTATACTTTACATGTAATATCATAGCAAGTTACTCGGGATTTGTCAATAAAGTTTTTTATTCTTTTCTACAACACCTTCATGTATAGTATCTATCATGATTTTTAATCCTAATTAAAAGGGATGTACAAAATGATTTTCCTCATTTTGTACATCCCTATTTAGTATTATTAAAACTAATACTATTAACATAACTTTATGTCTACATACAGATACTAATTGGTATAATTATTAGAGATATTCCCTCACATTTTAATCTTGGCATTTTAGGAACCACTATCCCACTATTAGTCAGCTTATCACAATAAGGAGTGCATTTTCCTAGTAAATTTTCATAATAATCATGTTGAGCAGTTTTTCTAAGTAAACTAATTGATTGTCCATTCTTAGCCACCTTTATAACTTTCCCAAAAACAGTACAAGGGCAATCTATTTTATCATATACATATGAATTATTGTTCATAAAAAAATTATTATTTACATTTAAAACAATAGGTGTATCTCCACAATTAAGTATTAAATCTTGAGTAGAGTTTCTGTTTAATATTTCATTTAAATGATTAACTATATTATTAATAGAGGTAAAATTCATCATACTACTATCATTAGTTGTAATGATTTTATTTAAACAATCACAGCCAAAACAGCTGAAAATATTTATCAAAGAATCTAAATAGGAATTAACCGACTCAGATATCAATTCACCACTAATTTTAACATAATCCCCAGAAGAGATATCCCCATCTTTTATAGAAACATTATCAAATATTTTAACAGGTTTTATTGTGTTAAGTCCATTAAAAAGTTCCTTATGAAGAGTAAATGTTGTGTAAATTTTTTTTATTTCCTCTTCTCTTCTTATAAATTCCCTATTTTCAATATTAGCCATATTGTTTATTGTTTCTTCTGAATGTTCGGCTCTAAATAAGTTTGTACCTTTATACCCTTCTCTTTCATCTTCAGCACATCTATCTTCATCAAAATTATGTTCCCTATTTTCAATTGCTGCTCTTCCAGAAAGAGTTTTATCACGAATAAGTCTTGTTGTCCTTATATCAATATATCCACTTAATACCAGTGAAGATAAATTCCTTACTAATCCCTCATCCAAATACATAAGTAGATCTAAAGTGTTAGTGTTCAAAATTCCACTTCCTTGAAGGATTATTTATATTATTTTTACTTAAAGAACTCTATTAATATTACAATTAATTTACAATTATTTCCTTGGAAATAATTGTATTACTCTTCTGGCATGTTTTTATTGTTATAAGAGTAAACATTATATCCTTTCCAAATCTCTTCTAAATTATTAAATGTATCAGCTATATTCTCTTTTTCACGCATTCCAACAGCTATTATTAGTGCATTTACTACAGATAAAGGTGCAACTAATGAATCTACAAATGAAGCCATATTACTTTGTGCAATAAGTGTGTAATCAGCTTTGCTTGCAAGTGGTGATAATAGACTATCTGTAATAGACACAACATCTGCACCTCTAGCTTTTGCAAAATCTAAAGCATCAATGGTTTTTGCTGCATATCTAGGAAAACCAAT
The DNA here is from genome assembly GCA_012519845.1 of Clostridiales bacterium. GTDB lineage: Bacteria > Bacillota > Clostridia > Clostridiales > Clostridiaceae > Clostridium. The sequence goes on along the minus strand of JAAYPK010000008.1, from coordinate 4,971 downwards.
ACCAATTACTAAGTCTCCCTTTTGAAGGTTAATCATTTGCTCAAAAATATCTGATATACCATAACTAACTATTCTTACATTTTGTAATATTATATTTAAATAAAATCCTAAAAATTCCGCTATAGCTGTTGAGCTTCTTAATCCAATAATATAAATATGTTTCGCCTTAAATATAGAATTAATTACCTCTTCAAAAGTATGATTATTAATCTTTTCAAGAGTTGCACGTATATTTTCCATATCAGCTTTTAATACACCTTTTAAGGCGTCACCATCAGATACATAATCATTTGAAAGCTCTAATCTTTGTACTGTAGTTAATTTATTTTTAATTAATTCCTGTAATGCCTTTTGTAACTTTGGATATCCTGAAAAACCAATTTCATTGGCAAAGCGAACTACTGTAGATTCAGATACCCCTACAGAAACCCCTAATTTAGCTGCTGTCATAAATGCAGCTTTATCATAATTATTAAGTATATATTCCGCAATTAGTTTTTGTCCTTTACTTAGTCTTTGAAACTTTACTTGTATAAGCCTCATTAAATCTTTGCTTTGTTCCATAACTTCGCTTTCCATTTTATCATCCTACCGTTCTAAATTATATAAAATACTATTGAAACATATATAATTTTATCATTATATGCAAATTTTATCAATAAATACTTCGCTTTTTGCTAATATTTCACTAAAATCTAAAAAATAATAATGTTTTATGCAAGATTTCATTAGTTTTCTGTCATAATCATTATTAATCCAAGTTTTTAATATATTGTAATTCTTCCTTTGTTAAATCTCTATATTCTCCTCTTTTTAAATCACCTAATTTTATTTTTCCAATTGCTATTCTCTTTAAAGCAAGTACATCGTGATTTACTGCAGAACACATTTTTCTTATTTGTCTATTCTTTCCTTCACTAATCCCGATTTCTAAAGTAGTTTTATCATCTTTATAGCTTATTATCTTTACCTTTGCTTCTTTTGTAACATAATCTCCAATGTTAACTCCAGTTTTTAGACTATTTATTTCTTCATTATTAAATTTGCCTTTTGTAACTACTATGTATTTTTTAATTATTTTCCTTCTAGGATGAATTATTCTGTTGTAAATATCTCCATCATTAGTAAGAATAATAAGTCCTGAACTATCATAATCTAGCCTTCCTATAGGAAATATCCTCTCTTCAACTTTTACAATATCTAAAATAGTTTTCCTATTTTTCTCATCCTTTACTGATGTTATATAGCCTTCAGGTTTATTTAATAATATATAGACTTTTTTCTCTTCTGGTTTTATTCTTTTTTCATTATATGTAATTATATCTTTATCACAACTTATTTTAACTCCCAATTCAGTTGTAATAATTCCATTAACTTTTACTTTTCCCTGAAGAATTAGCTCTTCACATTTCCTTCTTGAAGCAACTCCACACCTTGCCATATACTTTTGCAATCTTTCTTCCATATTACTATAAGCCTCTCTCTTATTAATAACTCTAATAGATTATATATCTATTTTTCTTAATAAGCAATTACAAGTTAGAAGTTAATACAAACTCATAAAAAATAAAAAAAGAGATGTATCTAAATAAGTAATAATTATTATATCACTTATTTAGAACATCCATTATTATGGAATAAGAGGATCTATTTTAGAAGAACCAAGGACCTCCAAATCCTCCAAATCCGAATCCGCCCCATCCAAATCCGAATAATAATAAAATCCAGATCCAGGCAAAGCCTCCACCAAAGCCATTATTACAGCCGCAATTTCTTCTACAACAATTATTCCTTCTTCTATTTCTATTACAACAGCATCTACTAGACATAGTTTCCCATCTCCTATTCTTTAGATTACTATATTCTATTCTAAATAATAAGTTTTGGTTCTAAATAAAGGTTTCATATTAAAATATTTTGTTTATTCTTTTTCTTAATTTATTTGATATTACATAACTAATTATACAATTAATAAATATTAAAACTAATAAAATAGTTATAGAAATAAAATTATTAAACTCACCAATTGATTTATCATATTCTAAATAATTAATCTTTGATAATAATAAAAACTCGACTGTTGAAATAATAGCAAAAGCTATAGAAAAATAAGTTGTTTTTTCAACTATTTTAAAAGAAAACAATTTATTCATATCATTTATAGTAATTTTTTTATTTATATATTTATTTAGTATTATCATTATAAAGATACAAATAATTATAAATACAATACTATATTTATATTCAGAAAGACTGGATAATTCTATATTATCGGAAAATAATAGTTCTAATGTTTTATTAATAAAATAATTAAGCTTAGAATAAGATACTGTATTACATAAATTCATATAAAATCCTTCATATATACTTACCATATAAATAACAAATAAGGGTAAAGCCACCATGCAAACTGCTGTTAAGTATTTATTTGAAAACAGCATGTCCATTATGGATAGATACAAAATAAAAACACTACCTACAACAACCAATCTGAAAAAAACAATAAATAAACTATTATAATAATTTGTACAAATACTTATAATATTTTTATTATTAAAAAATATTATCATTGAAACATATAAAAAAACAAATAATATACAAGCAAGACTAATAAATAATACTTGTAATTCATTTCTTTTAATTTCTTCTTTTGTATATGGTTCACTCAATAAAAAAGTTAAGCTATTTCTTCTGTTTATACCTGTAGAAATCATATAAGCCCCACCTAAAATAAATAACTCATAAATTCCAAAAGAACTATATGAAATTAAAATATCACTAGAATCTAAATAGGATATTTTATTCTGTAAAAGAAAAATGTCTGTTTTCATGCTACTATATACTATTAGCCCAAATAATAAACTAGAAGCTGCTAAAAACCACTTAGTTAAATATAAACTTTGGTAAAGTAATGCTTTATTGTATAAATTCTTCATAATCAGCTTCTCCTCCTACCCTATATATAAACATGTCTTCTAAATTTAAGTCAATTTCTTCCATAAAAAGTGGATTAAACTTCTTTAAAGAATTTTTAAAATCTTCTGAATAATCTTCTGTAATTATTGTAAATACTCTACCAGTTCTAGATACTTTATAAATACCATTGAATTTTAAATCTTCTTCATAAACTGGTGCATCAAAAGCCACTTGTATCTTTCTAATTTTCTTTTTCATATTCTCTAAGGAATTAGAATATACTATTTCACCTTCATTAATTATTACAACTTCATCACATATCATTTCGAGCTCTCTTAAATTATGTGAACTTATAATAACTGTTACATCCCTATTACAAACTTCATTAACAATTAATTTTAGTAATTTATTTTTTAAGATTGGATCTAATCCTGAAGTAGGTTCATCTAATATAAGATACTTAGGTTCAATTGAAAATGCCATCATTAAGTTAACCCTCATTTTCATTCCCTTTGATAATTGAAAATACCTTTTATTTATTGGAATATTGAATATTTTGTTTATATGATGAAATTTATTTTCATTAAAATCTTCATAAGCTAATTTATAATACTTTATTATTGCCTTTATTGTATAACTATTAAAAAAATTATTTTCATCAGGTACATAACCAATTTGCCTTTTAACATTAATAGAGTTATACACATCTTCACCATCATATAAAATACTTCCGCTAGTAGGTTTATATATTCCACAAATACTCTTGATTAAGGAAGTTTTTCCAACACCATTTGGTCCAATGAGTCCAATAATTTTTTTAGATTTAATTTCATAATTTATATTATTTAAAATTTGCTTATCTCCTAAAAATAAAGATAAATTCTTTATTTCAACCATTATATGTCCACTTTTCTAAAATAATATTATTTAATATTACAATAAATTCTTCAACAGTAATACCTAATGAATTAGATTTTTGAATTAATCTAATTATTTCATTTTTCAATTGAATATACTCTGTTTCCTTTATAATTTCTGCAGCTTTTAATGTAACATAAGTTCCTTTTCCAATGACAGTTTCTATTATCCCTTCCTTTTCTAAATTACTATATGCTTTTCTTACGGTATTGGGGTTTATTGTGATATTATAAGCCAGTTCTCTTATAGAAGGTATTTTTTCCTCACTTCTAATTGCTTTTTGTAATATTAATTTCTTTATTTGATTCTGAATTTGCTCATATGTAGGTGTTTTAGAATTAAAATCAACTTGCACCATATACATTTACTCCTTCTGGATTGGTATTTTCACTATTTGGATAAGATATAAAAAAACCATCTATTACCCAGCCTTCACCCTCGTCTATAAATACTATATCAATCTTAAAAGTCTCATTACTATCAACTTGATAATAAGGCCCTTCACCTTTCGCTTCAAAAGATAATGCATCTATTCTTTCAGGCCTTTTATAATTTTTTATGTTATTTGTCTTAATTAAATAATTGTTTATTATAAGCTTCTTTTCTTCATCAGAAGTTTCTTTTGTAGCATCATTAATCTTTATTTTACAATAATTAATTGCTGGCCCTACAATCCTTTTTCTTTTAGATAAACATTCATTAAAATTATCTAAATATATTAGTTCTCCATAACTCCCATCATTTTTAATAGCTGAAATAACATTATTATCAATTTCATTTATTATTTCCTCAGGAGAATTATAATAAACTTTTTTTTCATATATTTTCTCATTATTCATATTACATAACATAACTGTTATAACTATAAATGCTCCTATTATAGAAATTATTTTTCCTTTTCTCAACTAAATTCCTCCCACAAAAAAGTGTACTATATATAATAGTACACTTTAATAATAGAATATTTTATAAAATACAACAATTAATTAAATCTTATTATTTCTTAATTATTCCTTAATTTCTTTAGAAACCTTAAAAAAGTTTTTTTCTTCACATAATTCCTCTAGTTTTGTAAAAACAATTTTATACTCATTTCTAATCAAATTATTTAAAAATAGATCTTTGTATGAAATATTT
>JAAYPK010000103.1 GCA_012519845.1 Clostridiales bacterium | reverse complement strand
TAGAGTTTTAATTTTTAGGAGGTATTTCATGATTAATATATTAATTACTATAGGATATTTTATTGCTATGGTAGCAGCAATTGTTGGTATTGTAATGTTATTAAAAAAATTTATATTTAACAAAATTGTAATAAATAAATATATTCCACTTACAATATCTATAATATTTTTATTATTACAATTTTTCTTTAAAACTCAGAATATATTTGTAAGTTCAATTGTAACCATTATAGCAGTTGCTTTTTTTGCATGGTTTTGGGATATAAATTCATCTGGCGGAAATAAAATTCAAAAAGAAAAGAAGATTGTTATTAAAAGTAAACCTAAACCTAATAGAGCAAAGCATAGAAATAAATAAATTTTTCTTTAATAAGTAACATCAGTAGTAAGAGTTAAGGTTTAATCCTTAACTCTTAAATGTTATGGAAAATTAGGAATTAATAAAAATTGGGGAGCTTATAGCCATTTTATTTTCTTCTTGGTATATTCGTATAATAAACCAAGTTTCATTATCACAAATTTCATGTTCATACATATATTTTATTGAATTTAAATTTAGATCACTTACTTTTTTTATAATAGTATTTTTATTTGAAACTATTTCAATTGAAATAATTTTTCTATTTTTATCTTCTGCGAAAATGAAAAATTTTATTAATGGTGAATTTATGATAATTTCTTTTCCCATAATTTCGTTGTTTATAGTAAAAAGTAATTTTAGGCTTTTAGATTCTGTGGAATAAGTTAATCGTTCCCTAAAGGCAAAAATAAGATTTTCAATGGATAAGTCTTTAGCTAAAAATACAGTAAGATTTTCATCATCACCAAAATTGAGTCTATGGTTATCCTGACCGTTAATTGCACCAAGTTTCCAACCTTTATCTAGAAGAGAATAGTAGTATTTATCATGTCTTATATATTTATTAGGAGAGGAACCGTTTCCAACTTCTATTGATGTAATGACTTTGTTTAATAACTCATTATATTCAAGTAATAGAATGTTTTTATGAGGATGATTAATTGTAATAAAAGCATTAGGATTATTGTACATCCAAAGTACTAAAAGCTTTAAATTTTTTAATACACCAGTAAAAAAAGTATTTGGATTAATTATGTTAAAGTCACCATAATTATTGGTTTGAGTTTCAAATCCTAAAATAGGTATAAACTCTTCATATTTTTTTTTGAAACGATTTGCCATATTTACAGAAGTCATCCATTTAGAAATGTTCTTATGATTTTTAGATATTTCTTTTTGTAAATATGAGTTATGGTCAGTGATAACTAAAAAGTCTAATTTATTGTTTTTAGCATATTCAAAAGCTTCATAAGGAGTTCCTTTACCAGTTGAAAATAAGGTATGTGCATGTGGAATTCCATAATAATATTTAAATGATTTAAGTTTATTCTTACCCAACTTATTCTCCTTAAATAATTATATTTACTTATATAATTATAGTGCTAAATTGGGTAAAATAATGACAATAATAAGTAGTAGTGTTAAAATAAATTCAGATATAAAGAAAGTAGGTAAGTAAATGATTTTTATTGGAGAATATAACGAATTAAAAGTAGATAGGGAAACTGATTTTGGGTATTATTTAATTGATGAGGAAAAAAATGCAGTTTTATTACCCAAAGCCTCACTTAATGGGCAATCTATAAAGGTTTCTGATACTATTAATGCATTTGTATATAGAGATAGCCAGGATAGACCTGTAGCAACATTAAAGCAACCATTAATAGAAGTTGGAAAGGTATCATATTTAAAGATTGTCTCAAATAGCAAAATTGGTTCCTTTGCAGATATGGGTTTAGAAAGAGATATTTTCATTCCTTTAAAGGAGCAGAAGTTTAAGCTTATAGAAGGTAAAAGATATTTGCTATATGCATATCTAGATAAAACAGGGAGAATGGCAGCAACAACTTATGTTGATTCTTACATAGAAACTGGGGAAGGATATTCAGTTGACGATGAAGTTGAATTTATTGCTTATGGAAAAGGTGGAGAAAAAACTATTCGTGTAGCAATTGATGGAAAATATTCAGGTATAATTCTTGGAAACGAGCATTATAAAGATATTTATCCAGGAGATAAGCTTAAAGGAAGAGTTAAAAAAATATATGAAGATGGAACTATAGGAATTACAAATAGAAAGAAAAGGTTAGATGCTAGAGAAGAATTAAAAGAAGAAATAATAAAATATTTAGAAGAGAATGGAGGAGAAATGATTTATAATGATAAATCATCTCCAGAAGTAATAAAAGAAGTATTTCACACATCAAAAAATTATTTCAAAATGGCTTTAGGAGGACTTATGAAAGAAGGAAAAATAGAGCAAGGATCATTTGGAACTAAGTTAAAATAAGTATTATTACATAAGGGGGAAAACATATGAAAAAAATAATTAGTACTTTAGCAAGTATATTATTGATTTTATCTACTTTAATAGGATGTAATAGTTCATCTAAGGAAGATCAGGTAGCTACTAAAATTGGTGTACTAAAAGGACCTACAGCAATGGGAATGATTAAATTAATGGATGATAAAGATAAATATGATATTACTATATCTGGTTCTGTAGATGAAGTAACACCTAAAATAGTGAATGGAGAATATGATATTTGTGCTATTCCAGCTAATCTTTCTTCAGTTTTATACAATAATACTGAAGGGGATGTTGTGGTACTCGCCATTAATACTTTAGGAGTCTTATATATAGTTGAAAATGGCAATACAATAAATTCTATTAATGATTTAAAGGGAAAAACAATATATGTTAGTGGAAAAGGGGCAACTCCTGAGTATTCTTTAAATTATTTGTTAAAAGCTAATAATATAGATCCTGAGAAAGATGTAAATATTGAATTTAAGTCTGAACATTCAGAATGCTTGCAAGCAGTAATGGAAAATGAAAATGGCATAGCTATGCTTCCAGAACCATTTGTAACAACTGCAAAACAAAAAAGTGATAAATTAAGAGTAGCTATAGATATGAATAAGGAATGGGAGAATCTTCAAGGAGATAATGGAGGATTAATTACTGGAGTAGTTATATGCAGAAGAGATTTTCTTAAAGAACATCCTGAAAAGATAAAAGAATTTTTAAAGGATTATAATGAATCAGTAGACTTTGTTAAAAATAATAATGATGAAGCAGCAAAGTTAATAGGAGAAAAGGATATTGTATCAGAAAATGTTGCTAAAATAGCTATACCTAATTGTAATATTACATATTTAGATGGTGATGAAATGAAAAATAAATTAGAAGGATATTTAAAAATATTATATAATCAAAATCCTAAAGCTATAGGAGGAAATTTACCAAATGAGGATTTTTACTATAGCTCAAAATAATAAAAAGAATAAAATTTCATTTAAAGCGGTAGTTTTTTGGATAGTATTATGGCAAATTGCTAGTATGATTATTTCTAAGGAGATACTTTTAGTATCTCCTATTTCTGCATTAAAAAAGCTTGCTGAATTAGCAGTAACATTTGAATTTTGGAAGGTTATTTTCTTTTCATTTACTAGAATATTTATTGGATTTTTTCTTGCAGTAATAATTTCAGTGATATTTGCTATTTTTTCTTCCAAATATAAATTATTTAGAGATTTAATATATCCTCCTATTTTAGTAATGCAATCAGTTCCAGTAGCTTCATTCATTATTTTATGTTTAATATGGATTTCAACTAAAAACCTATCAATATTTATTTCATTTATTATGGTGTTTCCTATAATTTATACAAATATTCTTCAAGGTATAGAAGAAACCGATGTAGAGCTATTAGAAATGGCTAAGGTTTTTAATATATCTTCAATAAAGAAAATAAGATATATTTATTTATGGCAGGTTATTCCATATTTTAAGTCATCATGTAATGTGTCGCTAGGTTTAGCCTTTAAAGCAGGAATTGCAGCGGAAGTGATAGGAATACCAAAAGGGTCTATTGGGGAAAGGCTTTATGAATCTAAAATATATTTAAATACAGATGAATTGTTTGCATGGACAATATTAATAGTAATATTAAGTATTATATTAAAAAAGCTATTTATTTTTTTATTAAACTATATTTTAAAATATATGGAGAGAAGTTAGATGGATATTCAATTAAAAAACATATGTAAAAAATATGGAGATAACTGTGTTTTTAATAATGCAAATTTTACTTTTAAAGAAAAAATGGGGACATGTATTTTAGGACCATCAGGAATAGGTAAAACAACTATTTTAAGAATAATAATGAATCTTGAAAAAATAGACTCAGGGGAAGTACTTGGAGTAAATAATAAAATTATTAGTGTTGTTTTTCAAGAAGACAGATTATGTGAAAATTTAAGTGTGTTAGCAAATTTAAAGCTTGTTAATGATAATATTTCAAATTTTGAAATAAATAAAGCATTAGAAAAAGTAGGTCTTAATAATTGCATAAATAAAAAAGTAAGTGAATTAAGTGGGGGGATGAAAAGAAGAATATCAATAGTTAGGGCATTAATCTATGAATTTGATATTTTATTATTAGATGAACCTTTTAAAGGCCTAGATGAAGAAAATAAAATTAAAACTATTAATTATATAAATGAAAAAACTAAAGATAAAACAGTTATTATGGTCTCACATAATATAGATGAAAGTAAATTAATATGTAGTAATTTTTTGAAAGTTAAATAAAAATCATTATCAACTATTGACAATGTTATTATATAGTTATATAGTATTCCTATATAGGAACACTTTGGAGGTGCTTATTATTGACACTGTTGAAGGATTAATGAATTTTGGATTAACAAGGCAGGAAGCCAATGTTTATCTTTTATTATTTTCAGAAGGCCATTTAAATGGTTATGAGGTATCTAAGTTATCAGGAATTTCTAGATCAAATGCATATAATGCCCTTGCAGGATTAGTAGAAAAAGGCGCAGCATATGTAATTGAAGGTAACTCTGTATCTTATACACCAGTAGATATAAATGAATTTTGCGATAATAAAATACGTTTATTGCAAAAAAACAAAAATGAATTAATTAATAATATGCCTAAGAAAAGAGTTGAAAGTGATGGATACATTACTATTAAAGGTGAAAAGCATATTTTAGATAAGATGAAAAATATGATACTTGAGGCAAATGAAAGAATATATTTGTCAATGAGTCATAAATGGCTTAAAGAGGTTATAAATGAATTAAACATAATAAAAAATAAGGGTATTAAAATTGTAATTATAACTGAAGAGAGTTTTTTCTTAGAGAATGCTAAAGTATTTTACACTGAAAAGAAAACAGAACAAATAAGGATGATAGTAGATTCAAAGCATGTATTAACAGGAAGTATATTGGATCCAAATTATTCAACATGTTTATATTCAAGCAACAATAATTTAGTTGAGGTTTTTAAAGAAGCTTTAAAAAATGAAATAGTGTTAATAGAAATAAATAAGGGGGACAAAAAATGAAAAAGAAACCATTTGTTACTAAAGAACAATTAGTTGAAATAAGAAAGGAATTTCCTACACCATTTTATATTTACGATGAAAAAGGGATAAGAGAAAATGCACGTAAACTTAAAAAGGCTTTTGCATGGAATCCAGGATTTAAAGAATATTTTGCTGTTAAGGCAACACCAAATCCATATATATTAAAAATTCTTCAAGAAGAAGGTTGTGGAACAGACTGTTCATCTTATACTGAATTATTAATGTCAGATAAATGCGGCTTTAAAGGAAGAGACATAATGTTTTCATCTAATGATACGCCAGCATGTGAATTTCAATTAGCTCGAAAATTAAATGCTACTATTAATTTAGATGATATAACTCATATTGATTTTTTAAAGGAAGTAGCAGATATACCAAAAGTTATTTCATGTAGATATAACCCAGGTGGAACTTTTGAACTTGGAACTGATATAATGGATAATCCAGGAGATTCAAAATATGGATTAACTAAAGAACAAATGAAAGAAGCTTTTTTAAAATTAAAAGATCTAGGAGTAGAAGAATTTGGAATTCATTCATTTCTAGCAAGTAATACAGTATCAAATGAGTATTATCCAGTTCTTGCAAAAATATTATTTGAATTAGCTGTGGAATTACAAAAGGAAACAGGAGTACACATAGGATTTATTAATCTTTCTGGTGGAGTTGGTATTCCTTATACTGAGGACAAAGAACCTAATGATATTTTGGTAATTGGAGAAGGCGTTAGAAAAGCTTTTGAAGAAGTACTTGTTCCAGCAGGAATGGGAGATGTTTCAATATATACAGAACTTGGACGTTTTATGTTAGGACCTTATGGACATTTAGTTACAACTGCAATTCACGAAAAACACATTTATAAAGAATATATTGGAGTTGATGCATCTGCTGTAAATCTAATGAGACCAGCAATGTATGGAGCTTATCATCATATAACAGTAATGGGAAAAGAAGATGCACCAAGAGATCATAAATATGATGTAACAGGTTCACTATGTGAAAATAATGATAAATTTGCAATTGATAGAATGTTACCAAAGATAGATATAGGAGATATTTTAGTAATTCATGATGCAGGAGCACACGGTTTTGCAATGGGATATAACTATAATGGTAAGTTAAAATCAGCAGAATTGTTATTAAAGGAAGATGGAACAGTTAAACAAATTAGAAGAGCTGAAACTCCTGAAGATTACTTTGCAACTTTAGATTTTAATTTTTAATAATAGAATAAAATAGATATCTCTATATGCCTGGAAATTTGAATTTGAATTTCCAGGCATATTTTTTATATATAATGTTTCTAATATATTCAAAAAAATAAAAAGATTGACATAAATATTAATAATTTGTAAACTGTAATTGGCTAACTATATTTAGCTGAATTTATAAAGAAACTAAGGGGGCAGATATGAGGAAGAGGGTTAATTGCTTTATTGTAACCATGATATTTTTTTGTCAATTATTTACTATTGATATTACACCATGGGCAGAAGAAAAAAGGAATAATAATTTATCAAATGATTATATTATTGTTAATTTAGAGGATAACAAAGATTCTACAGAATATTTAAGATTTCAGGTTTTAACTGAAAAAGGGAATTTAAAAAATAGTGAGGATGATAGCAGAAAGTTAATGTATTCTAATTTTTCTTCATCTTATACCACTATCAATATTAATGAAAAAAGCTATATATTTGGTCAAGGGAAAACAATTGATGAACCAAATTATTCTAAAGAAAGAAGTGCTTTAATATGTTCACAAAGGTTTGAAGATATTGTTGTAACTCAAGAATTAGAATTAGTTAATGGATTTACTTATGGATATGAGGATATGGTAAAAATCACTTATAAGGTTGAAAACCTAGGAGATGAAGATGCTTTTCTTGGTATAAGGGCAATGATAGATCCTTTTATTGGGGATGATGATAAAGGGTTAATAGAAGTAGACAATGAAGCCATTATGGCAGAAACTGAAATTTCTAAAAAAGATTTTCATGGGGTTTGGCAAATTGAAAGTAACAATGAAAATATAGTAGCTTATGGTAAGGCTTCAGAAAATAATTATGATAGTATTACTTTTGCAAATTGGGACAAGCTTTATGATAATAGGTGGAATTATGAAGTGAAAAATTCAGAAGTTATTTTAGACAGTGCAGTAGCAATGACTTGGAATGAGGAAATTATTAAAGCTGGGGAAAACAGAAAAATGGAAATTACTTATGGGGTGAAGAATGAAATAGAAGATGATGATGTACTTGGGGATTCAGAACTTGATACGGATAATACTGATGTATTAGGTACATCAGAAAAAAGTACTGGGAACAGTAATTATTTATTATGGGTATTGCCAGTAGTATTATCTGTGGCTGTTATAGCTGTTCTTGTAATAAGAAAAGTAGGGGGGACGAAAAATGGTTAAGTTTAATTTCACAACTAGAAATAAAATAATTTGTTTAACCTTGATTTTCTTTTTAGTATTTAATATGAGTACACCAATTTCTATTGTATTTGCTAATACCACTTTAAGTAAAGAGGATAGTAAGTCATTAGAATATGCCTTGTTTGCAGCTGATAATTTAACTTTAAATAATTTTAGTACAATAGTAAACGGAAATATTTATACTGGTGATGATTTAAATTATACTGGGGAAAAACCAGTTACTATTAATGGATATGGAAATTTGAATGGTAAATATGATGAAACAAAAATAAATTCTTTAAAAGAAATTAAAGATGATAAGGAGAAAATTGTAGATTTTGAAGATGAGGTTATATCAAAGCTAAAAAATACAGAAAACTATGATGAAGATACAGTATTTTTACAGGATATTATTGATGTTTCAAAAGACATAAATGTAGATGGAAATTTACACATTGATAGAAGTACTTTAAATGGCACAGGATATATTTTAGCTAAACATAATATTATTTATGATGCAATAAATGATAAGGTTAATGATTATAATGTTTTTATGTATTCTGAGGATGGAAATATTACTATAAGTGGTAGCAATATTGTGATTAATGGAGTTATTGCAGCACCAAAGGGTAAAATAATAATAAATGCTAAAAACATTGAAATTAATGGTTCAATTTATGGAGAATCTATTGAACTTAATGGTAGTAATTTAATTGTAAACGATAATAGTTCTTCAATTACAGAAAACTTTTTTGATCCTAATTTAGATATATTAACAGAGGGGGAATTAAAGGAAAACAGAAAGGTTACTTTAGATATTTCAGAAAATGAGGATATTTCATTAGTAGAAGAGGATTCAATATCATGGTCTATATTACCTCTTAATATAGAGGATGGTGAACTATATAATGAAATGTATCAAGGAATAAAAATTGATGAAGACACTTCAAATGATAATGTTAAGAATTTAATATTTAAAAAAGCAGGTAAATATTTAGTTAATATAAATTATTCAACTAAAAAGAAAAATTCATCAATAGAAAAGATTATTGAAATTAAAGAAGATGAGGCGCCTATAGCTGATTTTTCAGTGAATTCTACTTATTTTAGAGATGGTGAAACAAGAGAGGCTAATATTGCCATTAAAGATTTATCTTATTCAAAGGATAATGACGCAATATCAAAAAGAATTTGGAAAATCAAATATGATTCTAATAACGATGGTAACTATGATGATGAAGAAGAAATAGTTTTAAATGATGATAATGAAACAGAAATCAACTATAAAACTGATAAAGTGGGTAAATACAAGGTCCAATTAGAAGTTAATGAGAATTTTACAAATACTATAGAAAAATTCATTTCTGATGAAGATTTTAGAAATAATAATAAAGAAAATAGTTTTTTAGTTGACAATAATAAACCAGAATCAGCAGTGGAAGTTGAAAAATCTAAAAAGGTAGATTTGGTTTTTACTGTTGGAAAAGCAGATAGTGATAAAATTAACACTTATAGTGAAAAAATAGAAGAAATTAAGAATTCTTTAGAAGATAAAGGTTTTGAAACAAATGTATCTACTGTTACCACTTCTAAATTAACAGCTCAGGATACCTTTGCTTGGCAGGAATATGATCATTATAATTATGTGGATTATTACTTACCTACCATACCAAAGCATATTATTTATGAAGAAAAAGACATAAAAATGCTTGGATATTCAAGGAGTCCATTAAAGGATTTTTTATATGTACCAGATAATAATAAAACACAAAAAATATTTAATTTTGATATGCAAAGAGATGGTACGGATTGGCATAGTATGGAAGGTGGAGGATTTTTATTTAATTCCTCCATTTCAGAAAATAAACTAAATGGTTTTTGCATATTATTAACTCAAAGTGGTTTAAAATTAGTACAAATTAATAATGTTAATTTAGATAATTTTAGAAATGGAAGTTATAGTTATGTTGAGCAAGCAGGAAAGCAGTTAAGAACATTTAGTATGAGCAATTTATATGATAATCATCATATAAAAATAGTTGTAGATTCTAATACTATTTCATTATGGGATGGAGATAAACTATTAATTGATAACTATGTATTACCAGAAGGGGATTATGGAAGTGGTTTTGGACCTATAATAAGTCATAGCTCACATTCTTGTTGGCAACAATCATTCTTTACATTTAAAAATATATCTATGGAAACTGTTACTGGTAAAAGCTTGGCAGAAGTATTGGATGGAAATGATTGGAGTAAGGGCGCAAGTAGATATGTAATTAATTTAAGTGATGAAAAAGTTCAAGATATAAAATCAGATAAGGATACAGGAGAAGTTGCAAGGGCAATTTTAAATGAAGAAATCAATTTTGCTGCCTTGGGAAATAATAATAATAAAGAAAAATATGAAAAGCTAATAAATACATCAGGTGGAATATATTTTGATGCAACTAATATTCAGGATGCTATGGATTCCTTAGGAAATTATATTTTAAGCAATGAGCTTTCAAAAGATTATGCTGTAGATAGATATATTACAACTGATGATGAAGTGGATTATATTGATTCATTTAAAGATAGTGAAAATGATCCACTATATGAAGCTGATTGGCAATATGATTATAATCCTACTGTATTTACAAGTAATTTTAATGAAAATAGTATAGAAACATCAAATAGGAAAGAACCAATTAGAATTTTTGATAAAACAGGGGCATATTCTATAAAACTAAAAGTTCAAGATAATCCAGGACTGGATAACGACTTCTTAGCTGAATATAGAAAATGGTCAGATGATAGTATATATCAAAAGGTGTTGATGGTTCATAATAGACCAATAATTGAGAGTACAGTAGACCTTTATGAAAACACTGATGATAAAACTAAGTGTATTGTTAAATTTACGGAAAATAGCTATGATGTAGACCATGAAGAGGATTCAGATAAAGGTATTTTAAGTAAAGAATATAGCTATAAAGAAATAAATGATAGTACATGGCAAAATTGGGTAATTCCTAATAAATTAGATGTAGGTAAGATTTATTTATTTAAAGAAATAGTAAAAGATAAAGAAGGATTTTATAGTAAACCTAAGATTATTGTAGTAGATACTACATCATTTAATAAGCAAGAAGAGGTAACAGACAATGAAGTACCTAATATTTATATTAACACTTCAAAAGACAGTGGAGAGGTTTCAGACAACATAGAAATAAGTGGATATGCAATAGATAATATGGGTGTTGATAAGTTTGAACTTTATGTAAATGGTGAAAAAGTATTAGATAAGCCTGGCAGAATTTCTTATACTTTCAATAAAGAAGAAACAATTTCAATAGTTGCAAAGGCTGTTGATATATATGGCAATGAAGCTCAGTCTACTAAGGAAATTATTGTTTCAGATAATAGAGATAAAACACCGCCAACAGTTGATATTGAATTACCAACTATAGGTACTGAATTAAACAGTAAAACAAAAATAATAGGTACTGTAAAAGATAATGTAGAACTTAAAGAATATGTACTTTCATATAGGGCTAAAGGCAGTCAAGATTATACTAATATATCTAAAGGAAGTAGTTCAATTTTCAGTTCTGAAATAGGAATATTTGATCCTACTTACTTAAAAAATGGTATATATGAAATTAAGCTTTATGCAGAGGATACTGCAGGAAATAAGGCCTATTTAACTGGTGAGTATGTTGTTAATTTAGATGAGGAAATTGAATCACCTAATAAAGATAAGGAAGAGAAACCAACAGTTAATATAAATATTGAAAATAAAAAGGTTAAAGTTAATGAAAATCTATCATTTGATGTATCAGCTGATGATAATAGGGGTATTGATAAGATAGAGGTATTTAAAAATGATGAGCTTATTGGAAGTGAAGAAGGAACTTATACTATAACTGATAGTGAAGCTGGAATCAAAAAGATAAAGGTTATTGTAACTGATATTGATGGTAATGAAACAATAAAAGAGATTGAGTACACAGTTATAGATGATAAAGATAATATAGCGCCTAAAGTTACAATTGATACTCCAGAACATGGGAAAACTATAAGTGGAAGTACATCTATTATTGGTACTGCAAAAGATGATAAAGAATTAGTAAGATATACACTTCAATATAGAAAGACAGGAGATACTAATTTTATAACCTTTGCAGAAGTAGATAAATCTAAAGAAAATGAAACATTAGGAGTATTTAATACAAGTTTATTAACAAATGGAATATATGAAGTAAGGTTAACTGCTGAAGACAAAGGGGGAAATACATCTTATACTCAATATTCTTATAATATATTAAATAAATCAGTTGATGAAAATATTGGACCTAAGATTAATTTAGTATTAACAAGTAATTATGCTTCAATAAACGAGAAGGTAAAAGCAGGAATTAGTGTTACAGATACTGATTTAAAAGAATATAAAATATACATGGATGGAAAAGAAGTAAAGGATATAAATGGAGTTTTTGAATTTACTTCAAATAAAGCAAAATCTATTGAAATAAAAGTTTATGCAATAGACAACAAAGGAAATATATCTGAAGCTAAGGAGACTTGTGTTTTTTATAATGACTTAGATAAACAGGCACCAACTGCAAAACTTATTACTCCAGATGATTATGAAGTTATATATAGTCCAACATCAATAATTGGTTCAGCTTTTGATGAAAGTGAAATGGATAAATACATTTTAGATTATAGGCTAGATAAAGAGAATGGATATACTACAATTGTAGAAGGAACTAAAGAAAAAAGAAATGAAGAATTAGGGGTTTTTGACACTTCAATGCTAAATAATGGGATTTATGAAGTGAGACTTAGGGTAATTGATAAAGGCGGAAATGTAACAACTACAAAGAGAACCTATACAGTTGAAGGCAAAATGAAAATTGGAAATATGGCTTTAGGATTCCAAGATATTAAAAGTAATATGAATGGAATTTCTATATCAGTAAATAGACAATATGATAATAGAAATAAACAAAAGGGTGACTTTGGAATAGGATGGAACTTAGGGTTACAAGATATTAAGGTCTATGAATCTTATCCACTTGGAGAAGGGTATGAGCAACATCAAGAAGGAAGCCGGTTATTTACAAAATATGTTGTATCTGAAACAGTACCTCATTTTGTAGTAATTTCCTATGGAGACGGAACAAGTGATAGATTCAAAGTTAAATTATCGAAAACAACTAATCCATATATACCATTATATGAAACTTATATTGAATTCGAGTCTGTTACAAATCCAGATGTTAAGCTTCAAATAGATGGAGATAATGCTATAGAGCTTTTTGGAAGAACTGGAGAGGTTCAGAATATTTTTGAATATGATCCTCAAAACTTTATCTTAACTCAAAGTGATGGTACCAAATTATATATTAATAAAAATACTGGATTAAAGAGTATAAAAGAAGAAAATGGTAATGAAATTAAAGTATCTAGAAATGGTTATACATCTACAAATGGTAAAAGTATTACATTTAAAAGAGATAGTGAAGATAGAATTATTAAAGCTATTGATATTAATGGAGATGTAACATCTTATAACTATAATAGTAATGGTGATTTAGAAGAAGTTACAAATCCAATGAATAATACTGTAACTTTTAAATATGATAATAACCATAATATAGTTGAAATAATTGATCCTACAGGTGCAAGTTTATCAAGAAATGAGTATGATGAAAATGGTAGACTAATTGCAACTATTGATGGGGAAGGAAACAGAATAGAATTTGATCATAACATTGATGAAAACACTGAGGTAGTTAAAGATAAAAATGGAAACATATTAACTTATATATATGATGATTATGGGAATTTATTAAAACAAGTAGATCCATTAGGAAATGTAATTGAAAATAAATTTGATGAAAATAATAACTTAATTTCAACTATTGATCAATTAGGAAATATTATGACATATGGATATGATGAAAATAATAGATTATCTAAAATAACAGATTCATTAGGAAATGTTTCTGAAACAACCTATAGCAATAAGGGTCAATTAACTAAAATTGAAAACATGGGTAAAATTGATTTCTTAGTTGATTATGACAATAAAGGTAATATTAATAAGACAGAAGATGCCATGGGCAATGAAACCAATTATGAATATGATTCTAAGGGTAAGCTTACAGGTGTTACTGATGATATTGGTAAGTTTATTAATATGACCTATGACAAATATGGAAATGTTACTAGTACTACAGATGGAGAAGGGAATACAACCTCATATACTTTTGATGAAAAGGGAAATTGTTTAAGTAAAACAATTGTTAGAGAAGGATATAATAGCTCAGAATCTATAACCTATAGCTATGTATATGACTTAGCGGGAAACATTATACAAGCTATTGATGGAGAAGGAAATGTTACAAAAAATGAATATGATGGAAATGGAAATATAATAGCATCAGTAGACGGTAAAAATAGAAGAACTACATTTGAATATAATTCATTAGGTGATGTTACTACAATTAATTATTGTGATAATACTAAAGAAACCTTTGTTTATGATGGAAATGGAAACACAATATCAGCAACAAATAGAAATGGACAAATTATAAAATGGACTTACGACAAGAATAATAATATGACAAGTATTATATATCAAAATGGTTCTACACAAAAGTACACCTATGATAAAAAGGGAAGAGTTGAAACTATAACATCTGTAAGTGGTGGAATTACTAACTATGAATATGATGAAATAGATAGAAATACAGCAATAATAGATGCTTTAGGTAATAAAAACTTATTTACTTATGATAAATATTCAAACTTAGCTTCAATGGAAGATGAAAAAGGGAATGTATTCTCCTTTGAATATGATGATAATGGAAATAGGACAAAGACAAAATATCCTAATGGAAATAGTATTTCTTCTGAATATGATGCAAGAGGCAGAATTGTAAAACAAAAAGATGAACATGGATATACTACAAACTACACTTATAACAACTTAGACAAGTTAATAAAAGTTGAAGATCCAAAGGGTGGAACCTATGAATATGATTATAACAATGTTGGTGAATTAATTGCAGTTTATGATGCATTAGGAAATAAAACTTCCTACGAATATGATGGAGAAGGTAGAGTTATTAAGAATATTTTATCTAATGGTTTAGAATCTACTTTCACATATGATGAAGTAGGAAATGTAGTTTCAGCTAAGGATTATAAAGGAGTTAAAACAAACTACACCTACAATGATAATAATCAATTAACTAAAAAAGTAGTAGATAAAAAGACAACAGAGTATACCTATAATTTAAATGATTTAATTGACACAGTTAAAGATGAAAGTGGATTAACAACCTATAAATATAATGAGTTAGGAGAATTAATTGAAAAGAAGCTTCCAAGTAAAATATCATTAAAATATGAATATGACAATAGTGGAAGACTTACAAAGGCAATAACACCTTATGGAAATACTGAATATGCTTATGATGCATTAGACAGAGTTACAAGAGTTATAGCTAAAAATGGAGAAGCTACAGTATATGAATATGATGAGCTTGGAAATAGAACAGCAGTAAAATATGCTAATGGAATTACAATGTCATATGAATACGATAGTTTAAACAGATTAATTAAAGAAGTTACTAAGGATAAGAATAACAATATAGTTGCAAGTTATGAATATACCTTAGGTAAAGCAGGCGAAAGACTAAAGATTAAAGAATTAGATTGCACAACGATCTATGAATATGATGAGCTATACAGATTAACAAAGGAAACTATAACAAAAGATAATCAAACATCAATTACCATATATGCTTATGATGCAGTAGGTAATAGAACAATAAAAAATGAAAATGGTGTAATAACAAAATATGAGTATAATGAATTAAATGCTATTACAAAAGAAATAAATCCTAAATACACAATTAAATATGAGTATGATAAAAATGGAAACCTAATTTCACAAAATGGAGGTGAAAAGAAATATACTTATGCTTATAGTAATGAAAACAAGTTAGAAAGAGCTACAATTACTAGTGGGGCTGATGTTACTGTAGAATCTTACAAATATGATTATGAAGGTAACAGAATAGAGAAAACAGTTAATGAATTAGAAACCACTAAATATGTAGTGGATACAAACTTTGCTTTAGCTCAGGTTATAGCAGAATTAAATAAAGATAATAGTTTAAAAACCTACTACACTATTGGACAAGAATTAATAAGTCTTGAAGATAAAGATGGTATAGGATATTACCTATATGACGGACATGGAAGTGTAAGAGCATTAACAAATAAAGATGGTGATATTACAGATAGTTATAGATTTGATGCCTTTGGAAACTTAATAGAAAAAGAAGGTAGTACAGAAAATAATTATTTATATGTTGGTGAACAATATGATAGTAATACTGGTTTCTACTATTTAAGAGCAAGATACATGAATCCAACAACAGGAACATTTATTAGTATGGATTCCTATAGTGGCTCAACTTACGATCCTGTATCCTTGCATAAATACTTATATGCAAATGCAGATCCAGTAAATAATACAGATCCAACAGGATATTTCTCATTATCGGAATTTTCAGTATCATCCTCAATATCAGGTATATTAAGTAGCATACAAAATGCAAGTGTTATGCAGATCTTAAACTTTATAAACATTGCTTTAACCGTATATGACACAATAAGAACAGCAATAACAGCTTTACAAAATGGTGAAAGCTTAATGTCTGTTTGTAGTGGAATAGTAAGAGGATTGCTTACTGGTTTCATGTTAAATTATATGTGTAAAATAAAAATTATAGGTTTTGTATTAGCTCCAATACTTGGAATTATGGGAGGAAAGGCACAGGTAGATAGTATCTTTGAAGCCATTGAAAATAAGGACTATGATCTAGCTGTAGTAAGAACAGCACAATTATTTATAATGATGTTCTCATTAACTCAATCTTGCTTTACAGGAGACACTTTAGTAGAAACTGAAGATGGAAAGGTAAGAATAGATGAAATAAAGGAAGGGGACTATGTTTATGCAATAAATATAGAAACTGGAGAAAAAGAGCTTAAGAAGGTAGTTAAGGTATTTGAAAATGAGACAGACACCTTAGTTCATGTTAAAATAAATGGAGAAGAAATAAATACAACTAAAGATCATCCTTTTTATGTTGAAGGTAAGGGTTTTGTAGCAGCTGGAG
>JAAYPK010000102.1 GCA_012519845.1 Clostridiales bacterium | reverse complement strand
TAATGTAATATTAAGTATTCTACAATGCTTTAAATATGTTGAAAGAGAAAATAATGAGAAAATAGATGAATATAATAATTTAATAAAAAGAAATACATTAAAAATGATAAAACTTATAAATAATTTAATTGATACAACTAAACTAGAAGGTAATTATTATAAACTGAATAAAAGAAGAGTTGATATAATTAGTTTTATAGAAAATATTGCAACATCTATAGAAAAATATGCAGAAGTAAAAAATATTCAATTGATATTTGATACTAATGTAGAGGAATGTATAGTTACTGTTGATACTGAGTGTATTGATAGGATAGTAATGAATCTATTATCTAATGCAATTAAATTCACTAAATATGAAGGAGAAGTATTACTTTATGTTTATGTTGATAAGGAGAATATAAAGATATCTGTAAAGGATAATGGAATTGGAATTCCAGAGGATGAACAAAAAACAATATTTAATAGGTTTATTCAATCATCTTTAAATAATAAATCTCTTGGTTCAGGTAGTGGAATAGGGCTTGATTTAGTGAATTATTTAGCCAAAATGCATGGAGGACATATTGATTTAATTAGTGAGGTTAATAAGGGATCAGAATTTATTGTAACTATTCCAAGATGTAATGATGAATGTTCTGGTGAAAATATAGAATTAATTAAAAAAAACAAAGTTGAAATGTTAGAAATAGAATTCTCTGATATATATTTATGAGATAAAGATAACTGCCAACATACCCTTGCTAGAATTATTATATTGTGATAATATAATTTTGTTGTTTAAAATAAGGGGCGTTAGTTAAACGGATATAACTTACCGCTACGGACGGTACATTATGGGTTCGATTCCTGTACGCCCTGCCAGTTATGACAAAGAATGACTATATACTTAGGTAAGTCATTCTTTTTTTTTATAGGAATAATAATAATCAAGAAAGTACAATAGATAAACAATATTTAATTTGGATATAATAATAATAAATAAAAAAGAAAGAAGTAACATAGATGAATTTTGATGTGATAATAACTCAATTTGATTATCATAATGAAATAAGTATGATATTAAGCAAAAAATATAATGCAAAGCTTTGTGTTATTATAACTTGTCCAAAAGAAAAGAATAATTATTTGCCAAAGGTATATGAAGAATTACTTGGAACATGCGGGGTAAGAAAAGAAATTATTGAGGTAGGAGATAAAGAAAAAATAGAAAATTTATTAAAGGAATTTCAAAACAAAAATACTTTAATAAATTTAACTGGAGGTAAAAGAATCAATTCTTTGATTTTATTAAAGGAAGGCAGTAAATTAAATATTAATTGCACATATGTTGATATACTTGAAAACAAAGAGTTCTTTTTTGAAAATGAAGTCATTATAAAAGAAGGTAATTTTCAGGATTTAAATGTAGAAGAATTAATAAAGCTATCTGGTAATGATATAAAATGTGATTCCAATATTCTATGCTCAAAAAAAGATATAATTTCCTTGTCTAAAATTATTTTGAAAAATTTAAGCTTGTGGGAAAAAAACAAAGGTAAATTGTATGATAGTAATATATTTATTCATGATTATATGGATCCACTAAGAATTATGGTAAATAAATCTATGCTAAAAGATGAAGATAAAACTCTATTAAATAATGTATTGAAATATCTAGAAGGAATTAAATGTATAAATTATATAGAGGGTAAAGAAGAAATAAAGATTAAGTTTTTAAATGAATATATAAAGGGATTTATATTTAAAAGTGGTACGTGGCTTGAGGTTATAACTAAAGCTGCAATAAATGAAATTCAAAATATTGATGATGTTAAAAGTGGAGTAGAATTTTTATGGGGATACGAAGATGGTATTGTTAAAAATGAGTTAGATGTTGTTGCTATTAAGGATTGTAGGTTAGTTTGTATATCTTGTAAAGATAGCGATAAATATGATGAAGATACATTAAATGAACTGTTAGTGTATAGTAATAGAATAGGTGGTAAGGATGTAATAAAAATATTAGTAGCATCAAAGCCACCAATAAAATCATCTTTAATTTTCAGAGCAAAAGAGATGGAAATAAATATAGTAGTATTAAAGGATTCTATAGAAGAATTAGAAAATGAATTAATTAATATTATAGAGAATAAAAAGAAATAATCTTTTTATTCTCTATAACCTATTTTTTCACCAAATAAAACATGACTTTCAAAACCTTTAGAGCTTTGTTCTAAAATATCATCGTCTATAGAAATTTTACCTTTTTCAAAGAATAAAATAGTTGTTGAACCTCCAAATTTAAAATATCCTTTTTCTTCACCTTTAGAAACTTTTTTATTAGGTTCATAAGTCTGGATTATTGATCCTACACAAGTTGCTCCAACTTCAATATGTAGAATATCTCCAAAATTTTCAGATTTAAATAAAGACCATTCTCTTTTATTTTCACAAAATAGTTTAGGAATCCTTTCAAGAGCAATAGGATTTACAGAATAATACTTACCATTAATGAAATTACTTTCAGTTGGTATACCATCATCTACAAAATGAAATCTATGATAATCTGTAGGGCATAACCTTAGAATTAAGCAAGTACCTCCAATATATTTTCTGGCTATATCTTCATTTCCTATTAGTTCTAACAAAGAATAAGTAAGATTTTTTACTTGCACTAAATTATTTATATCTATATCAGTAAATGCTAATAATCTTCCATCACCTGGTGAAATTAAAGTGTTTTTATTAGTAGAAAATGGACGAGCATCTTCTTTAAGCTCTCTTGTAAAAAAATCATTAAATGAAATAAAATTGTCTTTTTCTTTTTTTGATATATTCATGTCTATATTAAATTCTTCAATAAATGAGGTGATTTTTTTTGTACTTAATTTTGTATCGCAATAAAGACCATATAATTTAGTGAAAAGTTTACGTTTTACAAGTAATTCTGTAATACCTTTCCCAATTGGTGATTCATAACACCATTTCAACCATTTATCACCAGCTACCTTTTCTTCAAAATAAGTCTTAGAATTTCTATTATAAATTTTAATCATAATAACCTCGCAATTTTAATAATCACTATTAATTTTATTGTATCTTTTATGTAAAGTAAATGGTTAATAACATAAAATTAAATTAATAAATTTGTAAATAATAAATAAAATTACATGAAGTAGTAAAAATTATTACTTGCCAATATTGACAAGCTAAATATAGCAATATATAATTATAATATGCAAAAGAGTTAAATATATAAAATATTTGGCAATTTGCGGTAACAAAATAAATGATACACAAAGACGTGTATTCCTAGATAATTATAGTTATCTAGGAATATGCGTCTTATTTGTTTAGGGGAGGGATTTGTATGTATTCATCAGTAGATACTATATGGACATTATTAGGTGCCGTTTTAGTATTCTTTATGCAAGCAGGATTTGCCATGGTAGAAACAGGATTTACAAGAGCAAAGAATGCAGGTAATATTATAATGAAGAATTTAATGGACTTTGCAATTGGAACGTTAGTGTTCTGGTTTATAGGGTTCGGGCTTATGTTTGGTACAAATGTTGGAGGATTTATAGGAATACCTGACATATTGGTACAAGGTGATTATTCATCAACTATTCCAACTTATGTATTTTTAATATTCCAAACAGTATTTTGTGCTACAGCTGCTACAATAGTTTCAGGAGCTATGGCTGAAAGAACTAAATTTATTTCTTATGTAATTTATTCAGCTGTAATTAGTGCATTTATTTACCCAGTATCAGGTCACTGGATATGGGGTGGTGGATGGCTTTCAGAATTAGGCTTCCATGACTTTGCAGGATCAACAGCAGTACATATGGTTGGTGGTGTTGCAGCACTTGTAGGAGCTATGATGCTTGGACCTCGTATTGGAAAATACGATAAAAATGGTAAATCAAAAGCTATTCCAGGTCATAGTTTAACTCTTGGAGCATTAGGTGTATTTATTTTATGGTTCTGCTGGTTCGGATTTAATGGTGGTTCTACTGTTTCAGCTACTGGTGATGAATCATTAATTTCAATGGGTAGTATATTTGTAACTACTAACT
Source organism: Clostridiales bacterium (assembly GCA_012519845.1). Lineage (GTDB taxonomy): Bacteria > Bacillota > Clostridia > Clostridiales > Clostridiaceae > Clostridium. The sequence continues at coordinate 83,714 of JAAYPK010000102.1, read as the reverse complement.
TAGCAGCAGCAACAGCAACAGTTGGAGTAATGATTATTACTTGGATTCGTTATAAAAAGCCAGATGTATCAATGACATTAAATGGGTCATTAGCAGGTTTAGTTGCTATAACAGCTGGATGTGATGTGGTATCACCAGTTGGAGCATTCTTTATAGGCTTAATAGCAGCATTTGTTGTAGTATTTGGTATTGAATTTATAGATAAGAAACTTAAAATTGATGATCCTGTTGGAGCTATTGGAGTTCATGGATTATGTGGTGCTACAGGTACTATATTAACTGGGCTATTTTCAACAAGCGAAGGATTATTTTATGGATATGGTGCAGGATTTTTAGGAATACAAATTTTAGGAGTTATTGCTGTAATAGCTTGGGTTGCAATTACCATGACAATAGTATTCTCAATTATTAAGGCTACAATAGGATTAAGAGTTTCAAGTGAAGAAGAAATTAAAGGACTTGATTTAGTTGAACATGGCTTACAAAGTAGCTATGCAGACTTTGTATTCTCTACAGCCGTACCAAGTATAACTGCTACTTCTTCTTCTGAAGATACAGTTCCAGTAGTAGTAGAAAAAACTGATGAGGTATCAGATGGTAAGTTAAGAAAAATTGTTGTTGTAATGAATCAATCTAAATTTGAATCATTTAAGAATGCTATGGAACATATTGGAGTTACAGGTATGACTGTTATTTCAGCACAAGGTTGTGGTATGCAAAAAGGTAATACTGAATACTATAGAGGTGTTGAAGTTGAAATGCAATTATTGCCTAAGGTAAAGGTTGAGATAATTATTGCAGAAGTTCCACTTGATTTAGTAATTAAAACAATTAAGAAAGTTCTTTACACTGGAAATATCGGAGATGGTAAGATTTTTGTTTACAATGTAGATAATGCTATAAAGATAAGAACTGGTGAAGAAGGTTATGATGCAATAAAATAGAATAAATGAAAATGGCTGTTTCAAATGAAACAGCCATTTTTATTATTATTTAGTTTGTGAAAATTCTAAATATTCATCAAAAGTCATTGTTCTATCAACAATTGTACCATCATCTTTAATATCAATTATTCTATTTGCTATAGTTTGAATAAATTGATGGTCATGAGAAGCAAATATTATATTGCTGTTAAAGTCTTTTAATCCATTATTTACTGCAGTAATTGATTCTAGGTCTAAGTGATTGGTAGGTTGATCTAGCATAAGTACATTTGCATTTGAAAGCATCATTCTAGATAACATACATCTAACCTTTTCGCCACCTGATAATACATTAGCTTCTTTTAATGCTTCTTCACCTGAGAAAAGCATTCTTCCAAGGAATCCTCTAATGTAACTTTCAGATTTTTCTTCGGAGAACTGTCTAAGCCAATCTACTAATGATAGGTTACAGTCATTAAAGTATTTTGAATTATCATTTGGGAAATAAGATGTTGTTATAGTTATTCCCCATTTATATTCTCCACTATCAGGTTCTAATTCACCAGACAATATTTTAAATAAGGTAGTAACAGCAATTTCATTACCAATTAATGCAATCTTATCACCTTTATTAACCATGAAATTAATATTATTTAATAGTTTAACTCCATCTACTGTAATAGATAAATCTTTAACTGTTAATATGTCGTTACCAACTTCCCTTTCAGGTTTAAACCCTACAAAAGGATATCTTCTACTAGAAGGTTGAATATCATCTAATGTAATTTTATCTAAAAGTTTTTTACGAGAAGTTGCTTGTTTTGATTTAGAAGCATTTGCACTAAATCTTGCGATAAAATCTTGTAATTCTTTAATTTTTTCTTCTTTTTTCTTATTTTGATCCTTTGACATTTGAAGAGCCAACTGGCTTGATTCATACCAAAAATCATAATTACCAACATAAAGTTTAATTTTCCCAAAATCTACGTCAGCCATTTGAGTACATACGGTATTTAAAAAATGCCTATCATGGGATACTACTATTACTGTTCCATCAAAATTAATTAAGAAGTCTTCAAGCCAATTAACTGCTTTTAGGTCAAGATGGTTAGTAGGTTCGTCTAGTACTAAAATACCAGGATTACCAAATAAAGCTTGAGCTAAAAGTACTTTTACCTTTTCAGAACCTGTTAATTCAGATACTTTTTTATAATGATCCTCAGTTCCTATTCCTAAACCTTGCAATAATGATGAAGCTTCTGATTCAGCCTCCCATCCGTTTAACTCAGCAAATTCAGCTTCAAGTTCAGAGGCTTTTATTCCATCCTCATCAGAAAAATCAGCTTTAGCATAAAGTGCATCTTTTTCTTTCATTATTTGATAAAGCTTTTCATTTCCCATAATTACAGTTTCAAGTACTTCAAAATCATCATATTGATAATGATCCTGTTTTAAAACAGACATTCTTGTATTAGGAGCAATAATTACTTCACCAGTATTTGGCTCAACTTCTCCAGAAAGAATTTTTAAAAAGGTACTTTTCCCAGCACCATTTGCACCAATTACACCATAACAATTTCCTGGTGTGAATTTTATATTTACATCTTCGAATAATTTACGCCCGCCGTATCTTAAGCTAACATTTGATACAGTTATCAATAGTATTACCTCATTTCTTTAGATATTCATTGAATTATTATATCATAGAAATTGTCTAATTAAAGCATTTTTAAGAATATGATATAATTTATTATGAAAATTAAGTTAAAAGGAGATATTATTATGCAAAAAACAAATGCTATGAGATTGTTAGATAAAGAAAAAGTAAAATATAATATATACGAGTATGAATGTAAAGATGGAAAAATAGATGGAATTTCTGTAGCAGAAAAATTAAATCAAGATGTAAATAAAGTATTTAAAACTTTAGTTACTCAAGGTGGAACGAAAGAATTATTTGTATTTGTTATTCCTGTTAAAGAAGAACTTAATTTAAAAAAAGCTGCTAAGGTTGCAGGAGAGAAAAAAATAGAAATGATTCATGTTAAAGATATTAATAAATTCACTGGATATATTAGAGGTGGATGTTCTCCACTTGCTATGAAAAAGCTTTATAAAACATATATTAATAAAACAGCAGAGGATTTAGACAATTTTATCATTAGTGCAGGAAAGATTGGAATGCAAATAGAAGCTAATCCTAAAGAGGTAGCTTCTATAATAGGTGCAGAATTTGAAGATTTAATTTAAATAATATACATATATACTGAAATAAAGTGACATAAACTACCAAGCATTATAAATATATGGAATATTTCGTGTGAACCGAATATTCCTATTTTTATTTTATCTTTTTTTAAGGCATATATTACACCACCAATTGTATACATAACTCCACCTAAAAATAATAATATTACTCCTGGAAGGGCAACTACCTTAGAAATAGGATATATTGCAAATACTGCAAACCAACCTACAGCAATATAGATAGTGCTACTTAACCATCTAGGGCATGTAACCCAAGCTAATTTAAAAATTATTCCTATTATTGAAGCTATAGCTACTGCTGAAAATAAAATAATGCCTGTTTTATTATTAAGCGCTACTAAGCAATAAGGGGCATAAGAACCGGCTATTAATATAAAAATCATTGAATGATCTAACCTTTTTAATGCCATTATAATTTTTGAATTTGCAATTACTGAATGATAAGTGAATGACGCACTATAAAGTAGAATCATCCCAATACCAAAGAATAATATTGATAGTAATTCTCGTAAAGAGCCATTATTATAATTAACTTTTACTATCATTGCTATTAATGCAAATAGGGATAATATTGCTCCTATTAAGTGTGTTATTCCATTTACTGGTTCTCTTAAATTCTTTACCATAATAACCTCCGAAACTCAATATATAGTTTTCAAAACTATGTTTTATTACATTAACATTATGATATACAAAAATAGGAAAGTCAACAAATGATATTCTTTATATTAGGCCATAATACTAAAATTATTCAAATATCCTTGTATTATCTTTAAAATACTATTAAAATTATACTTATAGACCAACATGTAGTTTTCAAAACTACGTCAGGAGTGATATTTTGAATAAAGATGAAATAATAAAAATTATCAAAGAAAAGGATTATAATGGAAAAATAATTTTAGAGGATATTCCAGAAATTGATTTATATATGGATCAAGTTATACAACTATTTGAAAGTAAATTATCACAAGCTAAAAGAAATGAGGAAGATAAAGTACTGACAAAAACAATGATAAACAATTATGCAAAGGCTAAATTATTAATGTCAGTAAAGAATAAAAAATATTCAAAGGAACATTTAATATTAATGAGTCTCATTTATGAATTAAAAGGTGGATTATCTATTAGTGATATTAAGCTTTTATTAAATAACATAGTTGAAAAATTTGAAAATGGTGAGGAATACGATTTAAGAACTTTATATAATAAATATTTAGAAATTACTAAAGACGATAGCATATTTATTAAGAAAAATATATTAGATAAGATTAATAGTATAGAAGAAGAAAGCTATGAAGAAATATTTTTATTAGTTACCACCATGATTTCTATGAGTAATATGTATAGAAAAATAAGTGAGGAATTAATTGATAGATTCTTTCAAAAGGACAAAGAGGGTAAATAAATGAAAAATTCAAAGGATTTAAAAAGAGAATTAAAAAATATAGATGGAAAAGGATATAAGGCATATAAAAATTTAGAAGGTCAATTTTTATTTGATGATTATGTTTTATCTATTGATCATGTTCAAGGAGATCCATTTGCTGCGCCATCTAAATTAAGAATAATTATGGAAGATAAAATCCATGGAATACCACAAAATTTATATTCGAAGGATTTTGGAAGAATAGCAGTTCAAGATTTTTTAACTAGATTATTTTACAAAAATATTTATTCTTACAGTTCTAAGGTTTTTGGATCAGGTAAAAGTGGATTAATTTCAATAAGTAAGTGTCCACAGGAAATATTAGACAGAACTTCTTTAATAATAAGAAATAATAAAATAGAGGCAAGAATAGAAGTTGGATTTCCTGCTAGAGGAAGAAGTGTACTTTCAGGAGAATTAGAAAAAATATTATTTGAATTTTTGCCTAGAATTATTGATAATTCATTAAAGTACAATAATATTGATTCAGCCAAGTTAATAGATCAAGTAAAATTAGTAGAAGATCAGGAATATATTAGAGAAGAATTAAAAAGTAGAAATCTGGTTGCATTTATTGGTAATGGTGCTATTTTGCCAAGAGAAAGTGGAATATCAAATAAACCATTAAAAAATGGTATAAAATTTACTTCACCTAAAGATTTAGAGGTATCATTAAATTTACCTAATAAAGGTGAAATAAAAGGAATGGGAATCAAAAAAGGTGTTACATTAATTGTTGGTGGTGGTTACCACGGAAAATCAACAATGTTAAAAGCGATTGAATTAGGTGTGTACAATCATATTGAAGGTGATGGAAGAGAATATGTTATTACTGATAGTACAGCTTTAAAGGTTAGAGCTGAAGATGGAAGAGTAATTCATAAAGATGATATATCATTATTTATTAATAACTTGCCAAATAAAAAAGACACAAAATGTTTTTCTTCTGAAAATGCAAGTGGAAGTACATCTCAAGCAGCAAATATTATTGAAGGAATTGAAAGTGGAGTTAAAACCTTTTTAATAGATGAAGATACTTCAGCAACAAATTTTATGATTAGAGATGATCTAATGCAAAAATTAGTTGCAAAGGAAAAGGAGCCTATAACTCCATTTATTGAAATAGTTAAGTCACTATATGAAGAAAAGGATATATCTACAATAATAGTAGTTGGTAGTTCTGGAGAATATTTTGATATAGCAGATACAGTTATTCAAATGGATGAATATATAGCTAAAAATGTTACGGAAAAAGCTAAAAAGCTTGCTACAAATAATATATTGGAAAGAATAAATAATAATAATTTAAACATGAATATTAATTTTAATAGATATATTGAAAAAAATGTAATACAAAAAGGTCCTAAGGGTATAAAAATAAAAGGAATTGGAGTAGAAATATTATCTATTAATAAAGAAGAAATTAATTTAAGAGCCATTGAACAAATTGTTGATAGTGAGCAAGTAAATGCCATTGGATATATTATTAAATGGGCAGATGAAAAAGTAGTAAATGGCAAATTAACCTTAGAACAAATAGCTGATGAAATTATGCAATATATAAGTAAAAATGGATTAATTTCAATTTCAAATAGTGGCAACATAGCTATGCCAAGAAAACAGGAAATTATGTCAGCATTTAATAGATATAGACAATTAAAAGTAAGAAACTAGGTATTTTACCTAGTTTTATTCTTTTATTAGTAGTTTTTTGTATGAGTGATCTATTAAGAAAGCACCAAGGGGAGCTGTAATTATTATAGATAATACTGCAATAGTAAGTACTAATTCTCCACAGGGCAAACCCATAGTTAATGGAATAGTTCCAATAGCAGCTTGAACTGTAGCTTTAGGAGAGTAAGCCATCATGCAAAAAAATTTTTCTTTATATGAGAGTTTACTCTTTAACGTTGATAAAAATACTCCTATCATTCTGAAAGCTAATCCTATTAATATGATTATTATAGGAGAAATTCCCTGGGAAATAACATAGTTTATATTGATAGTAGCACCTACTAAAACAAATAATATTATTTCAGCAACAACCCAAAGTTTAGAGAATTTACTAGATAATCTATTTGCAAGATTTTCATAAGTATTTAGGATAGTGGCATTTAAACTCATTATAGCTAGTAAACCAGAAAAAGGTATATATTTTAAAGAATCTTCTATAGCTACAAGCAAAAATGAAATACTTAATATTAATAGTACCTTTACAGAATCTCTAATGTGAACATGTTTAAATAAATAAGAAAGAATAATACCAATTAATCCTCCTAATAACAAGCCTAAAATAATTGAAATTGGCAGATTAATAAATTCTGATATGGACAAGTTACCCTCTGTGGCTAAGCTAGTAAATGAGGTAAATAAAACAATAACAAAAATATCATCAATAGAGGAACCTGCCATTATTATTTCAGGAATACTGTTTTTCTTTCCATATCCTTTTTCTTTTAGAGAAATCATTCTAGGAATAATAACAGCTGGGGAAACAGCAGCAAGTACAGTACCTATAATTGAAGCTTCTATAATTGAGATATTAAGTAATTTAGGAGCAAAAATAATTACTCCTAAAATTTCAAGTAAAGCTGGAACAAAACACATAAGCATAGCAGTTCTACCTACCTTTTTTAATGAATCTATATCTATAGATAGTCCAGCACGAGTAAGGATAATAATAAGAGCTATTTTCCTAAGATCAGCAGAAATTGATAGTATTGAATTGTCTATTAAATTAAGAACATAAGGTCCTAATATAATACCAGATAATAAAAAGCCAATTAAGTTTGGCATTTTAATTTTATTAAAAATAGAACCTAACATTATTCCTAATAAAAATATTAAAGCTAAGCTTGTTAACATATAATCACTCCTTATAATTTCCTAAAGAATAAAAAAGCTGATAACCCTGTGAATATCACAGAAGTCATCAGCTATATAAGCGGTTTTGGTATATACCAAGGGAGACATTCATTCCCTATAATAAAGGAGTTTATCATTAAATAAGGTATGTGTCAATAAAAGGTGGGAATACTATATTAAAGTCAGTATTTAGGAGAAAGCTTATGAAAAAAATAATCAATTGTTTATTAATTGCAAACTTAACTATAATCTTTATTTTATTATTAGGGAAAATAGAATTATTTAATGATTTTATTAATGTATTTATTGGAATTATAGTATCTCCAATTATTTTTGGAGTATTTTTATATTATTTATTAAAACCATTAAATAATATATTTAAAAGGAAAGGTATTAATAGCTCTAAAGCTGCTACATTAACATTAATAATAGGAATATTAATTATTTTTGGATTATTAAAAGCTTTTGGAGAATATTTGGTAATTGAGTTTTTTGAAATTAAAAAAGTTGTTTTATGTTACTTAGAAAGTAATGAGGTAAATTACTTTAAATCTATTATTTTTGAAAATTCATCTTTTAAAGAAATGATTGTTAATATATATAGTACACTTGTTAGTTATTTACAAAATATAATTTTAAACGTAAAGGAGATATTCAATAAAGGAATGATGTTTTTTTCTAATATTTTATTAATCTTTTTAATTACCTTTTTTATGTTAAAAGATGGGGATACAGTTAAGAATAAAATAATAGGAAAAATAAGTGAAAAATATAGAAAAACAGTTTCAGAAATATTAGAAGAAGGAGATGAAATATTAGCTACATATGTTATTGGTCAGGCTAAAGTTGCACTATCATTATCAACTATGATTTATATAGGATATAAGATAATAAAAATGCCTACACCTCTTTTATTTGCAGTTATTACATTTGTTTTAGCCTTTATTCCTTTTGTAGGTTTTTTTATTTCAATGATTATTCCATATGTTATTGCTATTTCAATTGGGTTTAACATGGTAATTAAAATTACAGTATTATTTATTATAGCTCAAACATTAAAAGGAAGAATAGTAGTTCCATTTATTATGGGAAAAACCATGAATATACACCCATTAACAGATATATTCTTAGTGGTAGGAGGTTCCGCAATAGGAGGTCCATTAGTAGCATTTATCATTATTCCTATTTATTCTTTAATAAAAATCGTTTATAAGAAGCTTAAAAAAATAGGTTTTATAACTTTAGTTGATAAGATAAATAAGGTATAGTAATATATAAAATATATGGAATAAATTGAGCTTAGGAGGCGTTATAATGAAGCTTCGGCAGGAGATAAAAGATGCCAAAAGAATAGTGGTTAAAGTAGGGACATCTACATTAACATATGAAAATGGAAATATTAATTTAACTAGAATTGAAAAACTAACAAGGGTTTTATCTGATATTATGAATTCAGGTAAGGAAATAGTATTAGTAAGTTCTGGCGCTATAGGGGTAGGAGTTAGCAAATTAAAGCTAAAAGAGAGGCCGAAGAGAAATAGGGAAAAACAAGCAGTGGCTGCTGTTGGCCAATGTGAATTAATGCATATATATAGTAAATTTTTTGGAGAATATGGTCATATTGTTGGGCAAATTCTTTTAACAAGAGATGTTATTGAAGATGATCATATAAGAAAAAATGTTTGTAACACTTTTGATACATTAATAGAAAAGGGAATAGTACCAATTGTAAATGAGAATGATACAGTTTCTATTGATGAAATACAAAATATTGTAAAGTTTGGTGATAATGATAATTTATCTGCAATAGTTGCTACTTTAGTAAATGCAGATTTATTAATAATTCTTTCTGATATTGACGGATTTTATGATTCAGATCCTAGGGAAAATAATGAAGCAAAATTAATAAAGGAAATAAAAGAAGTTACAAAAGAATTAGAAGAATATGCAGGGGGAGCTGGAACTAGTTTTGGAACAGGTGGAATGATTACAAAACTTAAGGCTGCAAAATGTGCATGCAATACAGGTGTTAATATGATATTAGCTAATGGTGAAAATCCTTGTATATTATTAGATATTATGGAAGGAAAAGAAATAGGAACATTATTTATAGGAAAGAAGAGGAGGAAGTAAAATGAGTGAATTAATTGTTATAGGGCAAAACGCTAAAAAAGCGTCTTATGAGCTTATGAATTTAGGTTCAATAGAAAAAAATAATGCTTTATTAAAAATGGCAGATAAGTTACTAGAAAAAAAGGATTATATTTTAGAATCAAATAAAAAGGACTTAGAAGTTGCAATATCGAAGGGAACTTCTAAAGCAATGTTAGATAGACTTTCTTTAGATGAAAAAAGATTAGAAGGAATGGCAGGTGGATTAAGAAAAGTTGTTTCTTTACCAGATCCTGTAGGAGAAGTACTTTCAATGTGGAAAAGGCCAAATGGTATTCAAATAGGAAAGCAAAGAGTTCCAATGGGCGTTATAGGAATAATATATGAAGCTAGACCAAATGTAACATGTGATGCTGTTGGACTTTGTTTAAAGTCAGGAAATGCAGTTATTTTAAGAGGCGGAAGTGAAGCTATTAATTCTAATATAGCTATAGTTAAGGTATTGCGTGAAGGAATTAAGGAAGCGGGGCTTCCAGAAGATTCTGTTCAATTAATTGAAAATACAAGTAGAGAAGTAGCTACCGAAATGATGAAATTAAATGAATTTATAGATGTTTTAATTCCAAGAGGAGGAGCTGGCTTAATTCAATCAGTAGTTAAAAATGCTACTGTACCTGTAATTGAAACAGGGGTAGGAAACTGTCATGTATATGTAGATAGCGAAGCTGATTTTGAAATGGCTAAAAATATTATAATTAATGCAAAGACAAGCAGGCCTGCTGTATGTAATGCTGAAGAAAAGTTATTAGTAAATGAAAAAATAGCTGATGAATTTATGCCAATTATAATAAAAGCTTTAAAAGAAAATGGTGTAGAAGTAAGAGGTGATGAAAAAGTAAGAAAAATATCATCACAAATAAAAGAAGCAAGTGAAGAAGATTGGGGTAAAGAGTATCTAGATTATATAATAAGCATTAAAATTGTATCAGATATAGATGAGGCAATTAATCATATTAACAAATATGGAACAGGACATTCTGAAGCTATTGTTACAAAGAGTTATGAAAATGCTCAAAAATTCCTTCAGAGAATAGATGCGGCAGCTGTATATGTTAATGCATCAACAAGATTTACTGATGGAGAGGAATTTGGATTTGGAGCAGAGATAGGAATTAGTACTCAAAAGCTTCATGCAAGAGGTCCTATGGGATTAAATGAGTTAACAACTACAAAATATATAATATATGGTAATGGACAAATTAGATAGCCAAAGGAGTAAAGGCAATTGATAAAAAAGAGAAAAAAAATATTTATTATTATTACCATACTGGTTGTTATTGGAATATTCTTTGGTGTGGGAAATTACTTTTATAATGTTGCAATTAATTCAACTGATTCATATGAAGAGGTGGTATTTGATGATACCACATCTCCTGTTATTAAAATTAACAATGATGTACTTAATAATTCTATAGATTGGTTTAAGAATATATCAGAAGAGGTACAGATTAAATCAAAAGATAATTTAGAATTAAAAGGTTATGAAATTAAAAATAATAATGACACTAATAAATGGGTTATAGATATTCACGGATATAAGTGGACAGCAAAAAATATGTCGCTTTCAATAAAAAAATTTTATGATCTTGGGTTTAACGTATTAGCACCTGATTTAAGAGGGCATGGCAAAAGTGATGGTGATTATATTGGAATGGGATATGACGATCACTATGATATTTTAAAATGGATAGATTATATTATTAGTAACAATAAAGATGCTGAAATAATTCTTTATGGTCAATCTATGGGAGGGGCAACAGTAATGTTAACAACAGGGGAGAAACTTCCTAAGAATGTTAAGGTGGCTATAGAAGATTGTGGATATACATCTGTTTGGAGTCAGCTTTCTTTTCAACTTAAGGAAATGTACGGATTACCTGAATTCCCAATAATGCAAAGTGCAAATTTAGTAACTAAAATAAGAGCAGGGTATTGGTTAAGTGATGGAAGACCAATAGAAGCAGTAGCTAAATCAGAAACACCTACCTTATTTATACATGGAGATGCAGATAAATATGTTCCTTTTGAAATGTTAGATGAATTATATTCAAATGCATCATGTGAAAAGGAAAAGCTAATTATTAAGGATGCTGGACATTGTGAATCTGAAAGGGTAGATCCTGAGTTATATTGGAATACAATTAATGAATTTATAAATAAATATATAGATTAAGGATAGTAAAATGGATTGTATAATTAAAGAATTTAATGAACTTACATTGAATGAATTATATGAAATAATAAAATTAAGATTAGAGGTTTTTGTTTGTGAGCAAAAAGTAACAATTGAAAATGATTTAGATGAAATAGATAAAGAATCATTTCATTTATTTATTAAGGAAAATGAAAAAATAATAGCTTATTTAAGGATAATTCCTAAGGGCGTACAAAAGGAATATGTTACATTTGGAAGAGTAGCTGTATTAAAAGAATATAGGAGAAGGGGATTTGCTACTCAATTAATTAAAGAGGCTGTACATTATATAAAAAATAATTTAAAAGAAAAAGAAATAATTATTTCAGCTCAAGAACAAGCAAAGAATGTATACCTAAATTGTGGCTTTATAATAATATCCGATTTATATAACGAAGCTGGAATTCCACATTTGAAAATGAAATTATCTATTGACAATATTAGGGCGTTGTACTAATATTTACTGAAATAGTAATGAGGTGATAATGTGGTTAAAGGAATTATAGAATTTAATAAAAAATTTGTAGAAAACAAAGAATTTGAAAAATTTATTACAAGTAAATACCCTGATAAGAAATTAGCAATTCTATCATGTATGGATACAAGGTTAACAGAGTTGTTACCAGCAGCTCTAGGACTAAAAAATGGTGATGCCAAGATTATAAAGAATGCTGGAGGCTCTATTTCACATCCTTTTGGTAGTGTAATGAGAAGTCTCATGATTGCAATTTATGATCTTGGAGTGAATGATATTATGGTAATTGGACATACAGATTGTGGGGTTCAAGGTCAAAATAGCAAGAAGATGATAGATAAAATGTTGGAAAGAGGAATTTCTAAAGAATCTATTGACATGGTAAAATATTGTGGAGTAGATTTTGATTCTTGGCTAAAGGGATTCGATAGTGTTGAAGATTCAGTATCTGAGACAGTAAATATAATAAAGAATCATCCGCTTATTCCAAAAGATATAAAAGTATATGGATATGTAATGAATTCAACAACTGGAGAGTTAGTTAGTGTATAACAATTATAATATTCAAGGAAATGCTTCCCTTATAATAAACAGTAAAGTATTTATCTGTTTATTATAAGGGAAGCATATTTTTTGGTAGTATTCTTTAGGAATTTATATTTATAAGTGGGATAAAATACTTATGGGAGATGATAAGTATTTTTATAACAAAGAAGGGTATTCTGATTTTGAGAAAGTAATAAAGGAAAAAGAGTTCATCCATGGAATAGAAAGATTAAGAAATGGATGTAGAAAAGGGTATAAAATAGTATTGCTTGGCGCAATGCAAGATCCAATTAGATGCCATAGAAGTATATTAGTTGGAAGAAATTTAATACAAGCGGGTTTTAATGTAAAGCATATATTAGATGATTATTCTATTATTTATCAAAAAGATATAGAAAATAGATTGTTAGATAAATATTTTCATAATAGAAATCAAATAAGTATTGATGAAATAATGGGCAATAATATTTCAAATGAAGAGCTAGTAATAGAAGGGTATAAATTAGCTAATAAAGAAATTGGATATAGGGTAGAGAATATAAAGGAAAGGGGATAATAAATTGATTGATTTAGTTCTTTTAGGAACTGGCGGAGGAATGCCTATGCCAAATAGGTATTTATCTTCTTGTTATCTAAATTATAAAGGGAAAAAGATATTAATTGATTGTGGAGAAGGAACTCAAGTATCTATGAGGATAGCAAAATGTGGATTTAAGGATATAGATGTTATATGTATTACACATATACATGGAGATCATATAATTGGACTCCCGGGACTTCTTGGAACGATTGGTAATAGCGGAAGAATAGAATCATTAACTATTATTGGGCCTAAAGGAATTTCAGAGGCTATTAATGGATTGTTAGTAGTTTGTAAATACTTGCCTTTTGAGATAAATATAATAGAGAATCCGAGGAACTTTATATTTAATCAAGAAGTTGATATTTCTACATTAGAATTAGATCATTCATCACCGTGTTTAGGATATAGATTCAATATAAGAAGGCAAAGAAAATTTTCTTTAGAAAAGGCCATAAAGAATAATGTTCCAAAGTTATTATGGAATACATTACAAAAATCTACAAATACAATAGAATATGATGAAAAAATATATACTAGTGATATGGTTTTAGGGGAAGAAAGAAGAGGATTAATAATATCATTTGTTACAGATACAAGACCTATTGAAGAAATAAAAGAGTTTATAAAAGAAAGTGATCTTTTTATATGTGAAGGAACATATGGAAATAGTATGGATATAGAGAAAGCAATTAAAAATAAGCATATGACTTTTGAAGAGGCGGCTAATCTAGCAAAAGATGCAAAGGTGAAGGAATTATTACTTACTCATTTTGGCGGAGCATTAGTTGATCCTTTTGATTATGAAAATAATGCAAAAAAAATATTTGTTAATACAATCATAGGATATGATAGGTATAAAAAAATATTAAAGTTCACTTAGTTCATTTAGAACAGATTCAACTTGTATATCATAAAATAGTTACAAGAAAGTGATAATTCTATAGAGAAGTACTATGAGAGGAGGAAAAGAAATGAACCTTAAAGATGCAGCTATTTTATCAAAGGTACAGGTTGTTGGGATATCTGCAAAAGGAAGTCTGAGAAGGCGATTTTTTGATCTTGGAATTATTGAAGGAACTAAGATAGAAGTTTTATTTGAGGGAGCATTAGGTGATCCTATAGCATATTTAATAAGAGGTTCAATAATTGCAATTAGAAAAGAGGATAGCAATAAAATACAGGTGAAAACAATAGCTAAATAATTATAAGCAATAATTATTGGAGGTATATATTTTGAAGGGGCTTGTTGCAGAATTTGAAATAGCCTTAGCTGGTAATCCTAATGTAGGTAAAAGCACTGTGTTTAATGAATTAACTGGTTTAAGTCAACATACAGGAAATTGGCCAGGAAAAACTGTAGAAAATGCAGTGGGATTTTATGAATATCAGGATGCTAAAATAAAGGTTGTTGATTTGCCAGGAACTTATTCACTGTTATCTAACTCAGAGGAAGAGGAAATAGCTAGAAATTATATATGCTTTGAGGAACCACATCTAATTGTAGTAGTTGCTGATGCTACTTCGCTAGAGAGAAATCTAAATATTTATTATCAAATATCTGAAATTACAGATAATGTTGTATTATGTGTAAATTTAATTGATGAAGCCATAAAAAAGAAAATTACCATAAATAAAAGATTACTTGAAAATGAATTAGGAATAAAGGTAATATTTACTGCTGCAAGAAATAAGTTAGGAATAGAGCAACTTAAGAATATTATAAAGCAAGAAGTAAAAACTAAGAAAAAAGCAAAAAGTATAAAATATAGTAATATTATAGAAGACGCTGTTTTAAAAATAAGTGATGAAATAAAAAAAGAAAGTAATATTGTTGTTAATGAAAAGAAACTAAGATGGATCTCACTTAGATTATTAGAAGGAAATATAAATATTGTACAAAGTATTCTAAATAAATATCAGTTTAATACTGAATTAATAGTTAAAATCAAAAAAATAAGAAGTGAAACATTAAGAGAAACTAATACGCCAATAGGTGATTTAATTGTTGAAAATTTAGTTAATATGGCTGAATATACTACAAAAAAGGTAGTTAGTTGTGAAAACAGCATATCAAACAGGCAGAGAAAAATTGACAAAATATTAGTATCCAAGAAATTTGGAATGCCAATTATGATGTTACTTCTTTTATTGATTTTATTTATAACAATAACTTTAGCTAATTATCCATCTCAGGCTTTATCAAGCTTTTTTTCTTGGGTAGAAGGATTAATAAGAAGTAGTTATATTTATGAAATATCTCCAGTTTGGTTAAGGGGTATTCTAATTGATGGAGTTTATGTAACTTTAGCTTGGGTTGTATCAGTTATGCTTCCACCTATGGCTATATTTTTTCCTATGTTTACATTATTAGAAGATTTAGGCTATTTACCTAGAATAGCATTTAATTTAGATAAGTGCTTTAAGAAGTGTGGATCTTGTGGGAAGCAAGCATTAACAATGTGTATGGGAATTGGGTGTAATGCAGTTGGGGTTACGGGTTGTAGAATTATTAATTCTAAAAGGGAAAGATTAATTGCAATTTTGACAAATGTTTTTATGCCATGTAATGGTAGATTTCCAACTTTAATAACTATTTCAAGTATATTTTTAGGCGGTGGAATTGCAGTATCTTCTGGTAATATTGTTGCGGCTTTATCTGTAACTTTAGTTATATTAGTTGGTATATTTATGACTCTTCTTATTTCAAAATTATTATCAAATACAATTTTAAAGGGACAGCCATCTAATTTTATATTGGAATTGCCCCCATATAGAAAACCTCAAATATTAAAAACAATAGTAAGGGCATTGCTTGATAGAACAATTTATGTTTTAGGAAGAGCAATTGTAGTGGCAGCACCAACAGGAGCTGTAATATGGCTTTTTGCAAATATAAAGTTTGGTGACACAAGTATATTGACGTATGTTGCTAATTTCTTACAACCCTTTGGTAATGCAATAGGATTAGATGGATATATAGTGCTAGGATTTATTTTAGGATTACCTGCAAATGAAATAGTAATGCCTATAATTATAATGAGCTATTTAAGGACATCTACAATATTAGAAATAGATAATAATATGGTATTGAAATCCTTATTAGTATCAAATGGGTGGACATTATTAACTGCAATAAATATGCTAATAATATGCTTAATGCATTATCCTTGTGCTACAACTTTGTGGACAATAAAAAAAGAAACAGGAAGCTTTAAATGGACATTGTTAGCATTTTTAATTCCAACAGTAATAGGAATAGGTATTTGCTTCTTAACAACACAGATATGGCGATTATTAGCATAATATGCTGTTGATAAATTCAAATTAATAATAATTTATGACACAAATGGTCTGTCGCTTTAAGAAAAAATCTATAAGCGACAGTTTTCTTTTATATGATAAATTAAGATAGGTGATATAATGAAAATAAACACTATGTAAAGGAATGAAGGTCTTGAGTATTATGAATAAGTATACTTTAATAACAGGGGCAAGTGAAGGAATTGGGTTGGAGATGGCAAAGTTATTTGCCAGAGATAAACATAATTTAATTCTTGTTTCTAGAAATGAAGTAAAGTTAAATAATATAAAACAGCGATTTGAAAAGAAATATGGGATTTGTGTGAAAATTTTAAGCTTAGATTTTTCTGTGGATAATTCCTGCATGGAACTGTATAGATTTGTGGATGAAAATAATTTAATTGTGGATAATTTAATTAATAATGTGGGGATTGGTTCTTATGGTGAATTTATTAATTCAAGTGAGGGCTTTGAAGATTATATTATTAATATTAATATTAGAACAGTAACTATTCTTTCAAAGTTATTTTTAAAAGAAATGAAGGATAGAGGTGAGGGAAGAATTTTGAATGTGGCGTCAACAGCTGCTTTCATAGGTGGACCTAAAATGGCAATTTATTATGCAACTAAGGCTTATGTTTTGTCTTTAACAGAAGCTTTGTTCGAAGAGGGAAAGGCTTATGGGGTTTTAGTAAGTTGCTTATGTCCAGGGGCTATTAATACTGGGTTTCAAGAGAAGGCTGGTATTAAGAAGACTGAGTCATCTAAGAAGCTTATTATGAATTCCAGAACTGTGGCTGAAATTGCTTATAGGGATTTTAATAAAGGAAAAGCAATCATTATTCCAGGCTATATAAATAAGATTTTAGTTACTTTAACTAAATTTCTGCCAAGATCAATTAGTCGTAGAATAGTTTTAAAGAGCAATAAAAATTAAGGGGGTAAAATGGATAATATTTTTGAAGGATATGTAATTATATCTGATATGGATGGGACTTTGTTAAATACTGAAAAACAAATTTCAGAGGATAATTTAAAAGCTATTAAGTATTTTTGCAGAAAAGGTGGGAAATTCACTTTAGCTACAGGAAGAATGGTTAGAGCAACAAAAAAGTATATTGATTTTAAGCTTAGTTTACCTGTAATACTTCATAGTGGTGCAAAAATATATGATTTAAATAATAATAAGGATATATGGGAGCTTCCTTTAGATGTTGAAATAAAGGGAGTCCTTCAAAGAATAAAAAAAGAGAGAAGAAACATAGGTATAGAAATATATTTTAATGAAAAGGTATATGTGTATAATTCCTGTAGATTTACAAAGAGATTTGTTGAAAATGGATATGAGTATCCTGAAGATGTGCCGGAAGAAGTTTGGAAAGAAAAGTGGACAAAGGTTCTTCTTCTTGGAGAAAAGGAGGAGCTTGATGAAATTGAAACAATCTATAATGATGAGTATGGATTTTCAAATTATTTAAGAAGTGGACAAAACTTTTTAGATTTAATAAATATAAATGCCTCTAAAGGAAAGGCATTAAATAAGATAGTTGAATTGTATAGCCTTGATAAAAGTAAGGTAATTGCAGTTGGAGATAATATGAATGATGAGGAGTTAATAAAAGAGGCGGGATTTGGATTTTGTGTTGAAAATGCTGACAAGAGGTTATTTTCAATTGCAGATTATATAGCACCTAATAATGATAGTTCACCGATTATGTACATAGTAAAGTGGTTAGAAGAAAAAATAAAAAATAAATAATATGAATTAATAAAGTCAGTTTTACCAATACTATAAGAAAAAGGAAGGAGTATTGATATGAACTGGCTTTTATATTTTATATTTGATTTTGTTTTCTATTCTTTCTTTGGATGGGTTTTAGAAGAAATATATTGCTACTTTGTTACAGGATCCTTTAAAAAGGATGGATTTCTATATGGACCTTTTAAACCAATGTATGGAATTACTATGAGTATATTAGTTTATTTATACTACAATATTAATATAACAGGACCTTTATCTATAATTATGTTTTTTATTATACCTACAATAATTGAGTTTTTGTCCGGATATTTATTAAAAAGGACATTTAATTTACAATATTGGGATTATAGTAGCCTTCATATAAATTATAAAGGGATTATTTCATTGAAATTCTCCATATATTGGGCTATTTTATCTTCAATAGTTATTATATATTTTCAGCCAATACTACAACATATATATTTAACTTTTCAAGCTACATGTATATTCATTTCAACTATATTATTTGTATATATAATTATTGATTTTTTTGATGTAGTAAGAAATTTAAGAAAAACACAAATAGATCAATAAAAATTTAAGTTAGATATCAACTAATTTTCCTTTAGATTTAAAGTGATTAATTAATTTATTAGGGTCATTCATAATTAATTCTTCAGGAAAATTAATAGATTTTAATAAATTAATAGCTTTATCAAAGTTACCAATAGTAAAGCAAACATGTGAATCAGAAGTTAATATTATTTTCACTTTATATTTCATGCAAAGGTTTGCTATATTTTTGCAATTACTCTCGCTTCCTTTTCTTGATTTTCCAAGAACTGAAGAATTATTAATTTCAATCATAATATTTTTTTCTTTAGCTTTTTTAAGGATTTTTTCATAATCTAACTCATAGGAAGGATTACCTAAGTGACCTAATATTTCAACTGCATTATTTTTATCAATAGTATTTAGAATTGCATTAGTATTTTCTTCCTTTGATAATGGATTAAAAACAGGTTCATGAAAAGAAGCTATTAAATAGTCTAAATAAGTTGTATTTTCAGGTAATATATCAAGATTTCCATTAATATCTAAAATGTTTGCTTCACAACCTCTTAATAATAAAACATTATTTATAGTTCTAGGAAGCACTTTGAAATTTTCAAAATACCATATATGAGGAGCATTTGGCATTGATGGCCCATGTTCTGAAGTACCTAAAATTTTTATACCATTTTCAGCACAATAATTAATATTTTCCATTAATGTTGAATATGCATGACCACTAACAATAGTGTGAGTGTGTAAATCAGATGAATAATTCATATTAGAACCTCCTTAAAATATGTTTCATTAATATTATAACCTTGTATAAAATAAATATAAAAACAAAATATACCACTTGACATGAAATATTACATTAATTAAAATAAACAGTAGAGTAAAAATAAAATACACACTTTAACTTAGTCCAGAGAGGCTAGAAGGGAGTAAATAAATATGGTTAAATTATATATTTTTAACAAATACTTAGGTTTAACAGAGAATAAATTAAATAATATTATTAATAATAGGATAGTGAGGAGAGCAGAATATCTGTATTCTCTTTAATGTCCTTTTCTTTTAAGCAATTTTAGTACGGCAAATTAAATAGTAGATTGTATATATAGATATAGGAGGATTAAGCATGAAAGCAAAGCTTATATTAGAAAATGGTATGGAGTTTGAAGGAAAAGCCTTTGGACATTTAAAAGATAGCGTTGGTGAAGTTGTATTTACAACAGGTATGACAGGATATCAAGAAGTATTAACTGATCCATCATACTATGGTCAAATTGTAACAATGACTTATCCCTTAATAGGAAATTATGGAATAAACCTTGAAGATATGGAATCTAATTCACCAAAGGTTAGAGGTTTTATAGTTAGAGAAAAATGTAATATGCCAAATAACTTTAGATGTGAATTAGAATTAGAAACTTTTTTAAAGGCTCATAAAATTGTTGGACTTGAAGGAATAGACACAAGAGCTTTAACAAAAGTTTTAAGAAATAACGGGACTATGAAGGGAATTATTGCATTAGAGGAATTAGATCAAGAAACTATAAAGGAAAAGTTAGATGGATTTTCAAATAGAGATGCAGTTAAGGAAGTAACAACTAAAAAAGTTTATACAATTGAAGGTAAAGGAAAGCATGTAGCTGTTATCGATTTTGGAGTTAAAAACAACATATTAAGATGTTTCAAAAAAAGAGGATGCAAATTAACAGTATTCCCAGCTAGTGTAAGTGCAGAAGAAATTTTAGCTATAGATCCAGATTTGGTATTTTTATCAAATGGTCCTGGAGATCCAGAAGATTTACCAGAAGCAATAGAAAATATTAGAAAATTAATTGGTAAAAAGCCTATTACAGGAATATGCTTAGGACATCAATTATTAGCATTAGCTTTAGGTGGAGAAACTAAAAAGTTAAAGTTTGGTCATAGAGGATGCAATCATCCAGTTAAAGATTTAGAAACTAATAAAGTTACAATAACATCACAAAATCACGGATATGTAGTGGAAAAATTACCAGAGGATATGATAATAACTCATACTAATATTAATGATGTAACTGTTGAAGGTATGAAACATAAATCATTACCAATATTCTCAGTTCAATTCCATCCAGAAGCATGTGCAGGGCCACAGGATAGTGAATATATATTTGATAAATTTATGGAATACGCATTATAGGAGGTAAGAAAATGCCATTAAATAAA
Organism: Clostridiales bacterium; assembly: GCA_012519845.1. Classification (GTDB taxonomy): domain Bacteria; phylum Bacillota; class Clostridia; order Clostridiales; family Clostridiaceae; genus Clostridium. Next base: position 62,449 of record JAAYPK010000102.1, on the reverse strand, counting down.
GATATAAAAAAGGTTTTAGTTATAGGATCTGGTCCTATTATTATAGGTCAGGCTGCAGAATTTGATTATTCAGGAACACAAGCTTGTCAAGCTCTTAAAGAAGAAGGAATAGAGGTTGTATTAATAAATTCCAATCCAGCTACAATTATGACAGATAAGGAAGTAGCAGATAAAATATATTTAGAGCCACTTACAATAGAATTTGTTGAAAAGGTAATTGCAAAAGAAAGACCAGATAGCTTACTTGCAGGAATGGGAGGTCAAACAGGACTTAATCTTGCAGTAGAATTATATGACAAAGGAATTCTAGATAAATATAACGTTAGAGTAATTGGTACTTCAATTGAATCAATTAAAGAAGGTGAAGATAGAGAACTATTCAGAGATATGATGAATAGAATCAATGAACCTGTTATTGAATCAGAAATAATAACTGACTTACAAGCTGGGTTAGATTATGCTAAAAAAATAGGTTATCCAGTAATTGTAAGACCGGCTTATACACTAGGAGGAACTGGTGGCGGAATAGCTAATAATGAAAAAGAATTAGTAGAAATATTAGAATCAGGATTACAATTAAGTTCTATAGGACAGGTGCTTCTTGAAAAATCAGTAAAGGGTTGGAAAGAAGTAGAATATGAAGTAATGAGAGATTCTTATGGAAACTGCATTACAGTATGTAATATGGAAAATATTGACCCAGTAGGAATACATACAGGAGATAGTATAGTTGTAGCTCCATCTCAAACATTATCAGATAAAGAATATCAAATGCTTAGAACTGCTTCAATAAATATAATTAATGCTGTAGGTATTGAAGGTGGATGTAATGTTCAGTTTTCATTAAATCCAAATTCTTTTGAATATGCAGTAATAGAAATTAATCCAAGAGTATCAAGAAGTTCGGCTTTAGCATCTAAAGCAACAGGTTATCCAATTGCTAAGCTTGCTACAAAAATATCTTTAGGATATGGATTAGATGAAATAGTAAATGCTGTAACTGGTAAAACATATGCTTGCTTTGAGCCAGCTCTTGATTATGTAGTATGTAAAATCCCTAAATGGCCATTTGATAAGTTCTTTGGAGCAGATAGAGAGCTTGGAACAAAAATGATGGCTACAGGAGAAGTTATGGCTATAGGAGCTAATCTTGAACAGGCATTATTAAAGGGAATAAGAAGCTTAGAAATAGGAAAATATTCATTAGATCATCCAAAATTTAAAGAATTAAGCATGCAAGAATTAAAGGAAAGAGTAGTAGCTCCAGATGATGAAAGGCTATTTGCTTTAGCTGAAATGCTTAGACGTGACTATAGAGTTGATAGAGTAGCTAAAATAACAGGAATAGATATATTCTTCATAGAAAAATTCAAATGGATTGTTGAAGAAGAGCAAAGATTAAAATTAAGCAAAATTGATGATTTAGATAAGGAATGGTTGCATAACCTTAAAAAGAAAGGATTTTCAGATAAGGCTATAGCTGATATGCTTAAGGTTTCTCCTGAAGATATTAATAGATTAAGAGACATTTGGAACATTAAACCAACTTATAAAATGGTTGATACATGTGCTGGTGAATTTGAAGCTGTATCTCCATATTATTATTCAACTTATGAACAATATGATGAAGTTGAAGTTTCTAACAATAAAAAGGTAGTTGTTATAGGTTCAGGACCAATAAGAATAGGTCAAGGTATTGAATTTGATTATGCTTCAGTTCACTGTGTAATGGCATTAAAGAAATTAGGAATAGAAACAATAATAATCAATAATAATCCAGAAACAGTAAGTACAGATTTCAATATATCAGATAAATTATATTTTGAGCCTTTAACAGAAGAAGATGTATTAAATATAATTGAGAAGGAAAATCCAGATGGAGTAATCTTACAATTTGGTGGTCAAACAGCTATTAAGCTTGCAAACTTCTTAAAGGAAAAGAATATTCCAACTTTAGGAACAACTGCAGAGCAAATAGATATGGCAGAAGATAGAGAAAAATTTGATGAATTACTTGAAAAGTTAGGTATTTCAAGACCTAAGGGTAAAGGAATTTGGTCACTTGAAGAAGGATTAGATGAAGCTAGAAGATTAGGATTCCCTGTTTTAGTTAGACCTTCTTATGTAATTGGTGGTCAAGGAATGGAAATAACTCATGATGAAGAAGAGTTAACTTTCTACCTTGAAAATGCATTTGCGAAAGATAAGAAGAATCCAATATTAATTGACAAATATTTAATGGGTAGAGAAATAGAAGTTGATGCTATTTCAGATGGTGAGAATGTATTAATACCTGGTATAATGGAACATTTAGAAAGAGCAGGAGTTCACTCTGGAGATAGTGTTACTATGTATCCAAGTCAAAATATTAGTAAAGAAATTAAGGATAAGGTATTAGAATATACAAAGAAGCTTGCTTTAGAAATTGGAATAAACGGAATGATAAATATTCAATTTATTGAATTTGAAGGAAAGTTATATGTAATTGAAGTTAACCCAAGAGCATCAAGAACAGTTCCATATATAAGTAAGGTAAGTGGGGTTCCAATAGTTGATATTGCAACAAGAGTTATGCTTGGTGAAAAGCTTGTTGATTTAGGATATGGAGTAGACGTATATAAAGAACCAAAGGATCTTGTAGCAGTTAAGGTTCCAGTGTTCTCAACACAAAAGTTACCAAATGTTGAGGTTTCATTAGGACCAGAAATGAGATCTACTGGTGAGGTACTTGGTGTTGGTAGAACATTAAACGAAGCACTATATAAAGGATTTGTTGCAGCTAATATGCTACCAGGTAAAGGAAATATACTAGCTACTATAAATAAACACAATAAGGCAGAATTCTTACCAATGGCAGTAAGATTAGCTAAGCTTGGATATAAATTTATTGCAACAGAAGGAACTTGCAAGCTATTACAAGATGCTGGTGTTGATGTAACTCCTGTAAGAAAGCTTGAAGAAGAAAAACCAAATATATTAGATGTTGTTAAGAATAAGGAAGTTGATTTAGTAATTAATACTCCAAATAAAGCAAATGATTCTAAGAGAGATGGTTTCTTAATTAGAAGAACAGCAGTTGAAAGAAATATAGGTGTAATAACTGCTTTAGATACTTTTAGAGCTATTGTAGATGTTAAGGAAGAAGGCCTTGAAAGTAAGAAAGATTTAGAAATATTTAATTTAGGAGAATAATTACAAGAAGTTAAAAGAGCTATTGCTTAAGGATAAAAATCCCTAAGCAATGGCTCTTATATTTATGATTTAATAAAGTAAAAACTATGAAAGTAAAATAATATTTTTTTATATTGACATAAGAACAAATGTTCTATACAATAAATATATACAAACAAATGTTCTTATGGAGGTGTAAATATGCAAAATAATATCTTTGTTAAATTAAATCTAAAAAATATAGGGGAAGTTAGAAGTTTAATAGTTGATAAAGGAATATCTGATTCCGTTGATGATAGATATATAATGTGTGCAGGCAAATATGATAGAAATGGATGGACCATTGTTTTTAAAGCTAATAGCTATAAAGAAGCAGAATATATTATTGAAAATACTCCAATTAGTATTAAAAAGGAAATAAAACAGGATGTAGTAAGAGAATTGCCACTAGACATAAGCATTACAAAAAAGTTTTCATATTGTTATTAATAAAAAGAAAGCACCATTTAGGCGCTTTCTATAATTATTAGATATCTAATAAATTTTTCTTATATGCAGTATAAAGGTTTCTTAATTCTTCCATTTTCTCTTCTGCTTCTAAGTAAAGATTTGAAGCTTCTAAATAATTTTTTTCACTTATAGCATTTTTAATACGTGAAAATAAGCTATTTGCTGTATAAGTATCTTTCATTAAGTAATGTCTTAATTCATCAATTTTCATCCAATTTGACACATCAAGATCTAGTGCTTTATTTATACAATGTAATTGTTTATAAGATCTTACTTCATCTATGAAACTATTTATAACTCTTGAACTAATTTCAGTTGTCCATTTTTCAAGTGCACCTATTTTGTAGCTATTAATAATCTGATCTGTCATAACAGAATTTCTCTTAAGAACTTCTATCTTATCAGAATATTTATTAATGGCTTCAAGATTTTCATAAACTGTTGCTGGTGCTTTACCAAAATAAGCATCTCTCTCTTCTTCTGTGAAGTGTTCAAATACATCTTCTTCACTTCTATATGCTCTATCTTTTTCTAGATAATCAGCATCTTCTCCAGCTTTTTTAGATAATTCTTTCAAAAGCTCACTTTCATCTTTGTTACTATTAACAGCGTAAATTATTCCATCTAGCATAGCTAAATATGATACAGCCATTGTAATGTAAGCATTTGAGTGCGGATTTGGTGAACGTAATTCAAATCTTGTAGCTAGAGGATTAGCTAAATCTCTAATTAATCCAATTAATACTGATCTATTTCTTGATGGATTACTTGGACTAAGGCCTAAAGAAGTAACTATACAAATTGGAGCTTCAAATCCTGGTCTAAGTCTTTTTAATGAGTTATTTGTTGAAGAAATAAATGGATTCATAACTTCATAATTTTTAAGAACTCCCATAATAGCTCCATAACCTATAATACTTAGGAAGTCATCTTTTGTTGCTTGGAATAGATTTATTCTCTTTCCATTTGTTAATTTTAAGCTTACACCTAAATGAACATGCATTCCGGATCCAGCAACACCGTCAATTGGTTTTGGCATAAAAGTAACATCAAGTCCATTTCTTCTAAAGGTCTCTTGAACTATTATTTTTGCAAATAATTCATTATCAGCAGTTTGAATTGCATCAGAGAATTTCCAATCTACTTCAAGTTGTTCCATTATATGATTAAAGTTACCAGATGAATCTAATTTAGCTCTTACGCCTCCAACTTCTTTATGTCCCATTTCAGGTTCAAAATCATAAAGTTCCATAAGTTCTAAGGTTTGCTCTAAAGCAGTTCGTACAACACCTTTAGTTCTAGTCCAATAGTGTTCATGTAATACTTGAGAAGTTGATAATTCTTCAATTTCAGCAACGTCATTAGGGGTTTTAACCCAAAATTCTAATTCTGTAGCTGATGTAATAACTATATCTTCTATGTCATTTTTTGTTATACCATAGTTTTTTAATATTTCAGGCTTTGTTTCAAATATTTTATTTAATTCTTCTTTAAATGTGCTAATTGCTGAAGTAAGTATATGTCTGGAATCAACAGGCTTGTTGTCATGATATAAGAAGCAAGGAATTCTAAGAGTACCAACAGGTTTGTTAGTTTGTGAGTCAATATTATCGTAATTGTAGTCAACAAACCATGTACAATTTAAGTCTGCTATCATATCGACTTTTGCATTATTAAGAGTAGCTATTTCAGGTAATACTACAGATGAGCCATCTGTTTGAACAGCAACACCATGTAAAAATGAATCTAGATCTTCTAAAAATAATTTAACAGGTATTTTTTCATCAGTAGCATTACCAGCAAGGTCAATACCTACAAATGAAATGAATTTGATTTCAGGGTGAGAAGTTAAGAATGATTTTATCTCCTCATCACTATGATTACTTTTTGGTAAAGTATAAATTAATTTATTATTCATAATTAATCATTCTCCTAAAATAAATATAGAAGAACTTTTCACATCCTTTCCCCAATTCGAACAATTTCGAATAAAATTAATACAACTTTCGTAACACACTTGAATTCTATTATATAGGTATGATAATGTCAATATATTTATACTATCTTATAATAAATATGGATTTATTAAGATTAAAGTTATAAAATAAATAATAGAGTAATTAAATTGGAGGGATATATCTTGGACAAGAGAAGTATGCCTATAGGTTTTTTTGATTCGGGAGTAGGTGGATTAAGTGTTTTGAAATCAGCACTTGAAATAATGCCTAATGAAAATTATATATATTTTGGAGATTCAAAAAATGCACCCTATGGAATCAAAAATGTATTAGAGGTAAAGGAGCTTACATATAAAGCTGTAGAATTTCTATTAAAAAAGGGAGCTAAGGCATTAGTTATTGCATGTAATACTGCAACAAGCGCAGCTGTAGCTAGTCTAAGGCTAGATTATCCTGATGTTCCTATAGTTGGTATTGAGCCGGCAGTTAAGCCTGCTGTTAAATTAAATACAAATAAAGCTATAATAATAATGGCTACTCCAATGACGATAAAAGAAGAAAAATTTAATAATTTAATAAATAGATTTAAAAATGAAGCAAAGATTATTCCTATGCCTTGTGCAGGTCTTATGGAGTTTATTGAGGCTGGAAACTTTAGCAGTGTAGAATTAAAGGAATATATTAGAGAAAAATACAAATACTATAATAGTGATGAAATAGGGGCAATAGTATTAGGATGCACTCATTATCCTTTTATTAAGGATACAATTCAAGAAATTGTTGGTGATGATATTCCTATTATAGATGGGGGTATGGGAACTTGCAGGGAACTTAAAAGAAGGTTAATTGAGGCTGATTTAATAAGCAATTCTAATGAAAAAGGAAAAATAGATATATATAATTCTCTTCCAGGAGATGATATTATTAATATCTCAAATAAATTATTATTTAGTTAAATGAAAGGTGGAAAAAACATGACAAATCCAATAGTAACAATAACCATGAATGATGGAGGAGTTATTAAGGCAGAGCTATATCCAGAAATAGCACCTAATACAGTAAATAATTTTATTGATCTAATAAATAGAGGCTTTTATGATGGAATAATATTTCATAGAGTAATCCCAGGATTTATGATTCAAGGTGGATGCCCTGATGGAAATGGAACTGGTGGACCAGGGTATAGTATAAAAGGAGAATTCACAAGAAATGGATTTAAAAATGATTTAAATCATTCAAGAGGTGTTTTGTCAATGGCAAGAACAATGGATCCCAATTCAGCAGGTAGCCAATTCTTTATTATGGTTGCAGATGCACCACATTTAGATGGACAATATGCTTCCTTTGGTAAGGTAATTGAAGGAATAGAAGTGGTTGATAATATAGTAAATGTAAAAACAGATTATCAAGACAGACCTTATGAGGATCAGGTTATTAAGAAGGTTGAAGTTGAAACCTTTGGAGTAAAATATAATGAGCCAGAAATTATAGAATAAAAGGGAGAAAAATATGTTAAGTAATAATAAGTGTATTTTAGCTTATGGTCTATCAGCAGAAGAAATTTCTAAATTAGAAAATTTAAATCACAAGGTAAAAATAATTTCAAAAGAAATGACTTCTATGAAAATTAAAGATATTGTAGAGGGGTTAAAGATTGAGGTAGTAAGTAAAGATGTGCCAGATGAGAAGGTACTATTATTTAACAATTATGATGATTCTTCAGTAAAGAAGGGTGTAAAGGATATTAGAACTATTACAAAAGATGGTATATTAGCTGTTGTTACACCTATTTCTAGGAATTGGAGTTTTGCATATCTTATTAATCATCTTATTGAAGAAAAAGAATGGGCAAATAATCAAAAGAAAGGAAGATAATTGTGAGTAGGGTAGGGGAAACTCTGAAAAGTGCTAGACTTAAAGCAGGAGTTACGCAAAAGAATTTGGCTAAAAAGCTTGGTGTTTCTGAAAAATTTATTAATGAAGTGGAAATTGGTAAAAGGATTGTTCAAGAAAGTTATATCGAAAAAGCTTCTAAAATCTTAAAAGTAGACCTAAAAGAAATAAATATGGTGGTAACTGATGAAGCCTTAGAAAAAGAAGAAAAAGAAAATAAATTTCAAGATAAAAAGAAAGTTGTTAAAACATTAGGAGAAACTTCAGAGCTTTGGACTGATGCTTTTTCTTCAGTATTAAAAAATGTTAGTATCTACGATTATTCCTTAAAATCAAAATTAGGATATAGGGAGCTTCCAATTCATTCTAATAAAGTTGAAGGATATCCTGTTGATAAAGTTCTATATATTAAAATTCAAGATAATGATATGTTAGGCTTTAGAATGATGGAAGGAGATATTGCTTTTGCTCATTTAGTAAAGGAAGTAACAAACAATGGTATTTATTTGTTGGAGAATAAAGGAGAAAGAGTAATTAGACAAATTAAAGTATTAGGGAATTCTAAGATATTATTAGTAAGTAACAATGGAAATATGTTAACAGAAACTACAGAATTGAATAATATAAGTGTAATAGCTAAATTAGAAAGAATAGAAATAAATTTATACTAATATTAAGGAAAGAACATGTTGCAAAATATTTTAAATAAATATGTAGCAATGTTCTTTTTTTATGATAATAAATGTTACATATATACAAATAAATATTAATATGTTATAAATTATTACAATAAAGTTGTATATTAGTTATATTGTTTTATAATATATTTATGAAACATAAACATTAGGATGAAATTAGGTGGGAATTATGTCAATTACTTTAGAAAAAATAATGAAACAATCTGGAATTCTTTACAATATGAAACTTGAAGCTGGGAAAAAAGGAATAAAAAATGTTGTTCAATGGGTTCATATAATAGAAGATGAAGAAGTATGTTCATTTTTACATGGTAATGAATTGGTGTTTAGTACAGGTATAGCTTGTTCTGGAAGAGAGTGGTTGATGAGTATTGTAAAGAAACTAAATGAGATGAAGGTAAGTGGGTTAGTAATAAATATAGGACCCTATATTAAGGAAATACCTAAAGAAGTAATTAAATATTGTAATGATAATGATTTTCCATTATATTCAGTGCCTTGGGAAACAAGACTTGTAGATATAACTAGAGATTTTTGTAAGAGGATAGTGCAAAGCGATCAGGTGGAACAAGATATAGTAAGTGTATTTAAGGATATAATATTTAATAATGAGGACTATTCTAAATATGTATATTTATTAGAGCGAAGATGTTTTCATGCAAAGGGTAATTATACTTTCGTTATAATTTATAACGTAGATGAAAATGAAGATGCATCAACTGATTCAAATTTAAAATTCTATATTGAAAAAATAGCTAATAGAATTAGTGATTTAATAGTTTTATTTACTTATGATAAGTATAGAGTAGTTTTGTTGTCAGATTATACAAAGGAAGATATTAAGAATTTTATATCAGAGCTTGACAGGCAGTATCTTTCTTCTAAACCAGATAAATTTATTGTTGGAGTAAGCTCTACCGATGTTGGAATAAAATCTCTTAATAAGGGATTTAATAGATCAATGGAAACTATAAAGCTTGCTATAAGGAAAAATCAAAAAGTTATGTACTATGATGATTTAGGAATATATCAGTTATTAGTGGAGGAAAGTGACTACAGTGTATTAAGGCAATTTTATAATGCCATTTTAAAACCAATTGAGAACTATGATGCTGAAACAGGAAATAATTATGCTGAAACTTTGAAATTTTATTTAGAGAATAATGGAAATGTACAAGTTGTTGCAAATAAAATGTTTGTTCATAGGAATACTGTAAACTATCAAATAAATAAAATTAGAAAGATAACAGGGTTAGATTTGGGGGAATTAGAGGTAAAATTAAAATTTTTACTTTGTTATTATATTAAAGATATAATTTAGAAATATTTATGTGCAATTTGACAAAAAATTTATATGTTTATACAATTAAAGCCTTTTTATAACAAAAATAATAATATTTCTGATATAATTTAGAAAAGATAATTGTTAAGCAAAGACGCATTAATTTAATGCGTCTTTGTTTTTTTATAGGATATAAGGAGGATAAGAAATGGAAGATGTAAATAAAGTTATTTTAAAGATAGCAGAAGAAATTAAGGGTGATATGGTAAGCTTTGCCCAAAGGCTTATTAAATGTCCAGCGTTATCAGGACAAGAAAAGGGAGTGGCTGATTTATATTTGGCTGAAATGGAAAAATTGGGATATGATGAAGTTTTTAGAGATGATTACGGAAATGTTATAGGAATAATTAACGGTAATGAAGAAGGTCCTACAATTATGTATAACGGGCACATGGATCATGTTGATACTGGTGATTATAGTGAGTGGAAAGGATATGATCCTTATGGAGCAGTAATAGATATAGATGAAATGGAAAACCAAGATAGAGATGGATATGAAATGGTGGAAGTAATACATGGAAGAGCAGCAGCCGATGTAAAAGGTGGAGGTGCTTGTCAGGTATATTCAGGAAAGATATTATTAAAGTTAAGAGAAATGGGATATAAAATAAAGGGGAGGTTTATTTTTACTGGAGTTGTATTAGAAGAACCAGCAGAGCAATTAGGAATGATTAAATTAATAGATGATACTTTCCCAAAACACAATATAGAATTTGATGGAGTTGTATCCTGTGAAGCTACCTCCTTAAAATTATATTTAGGACATAGAGGTAGAGTTGAAATTAAAGTTACAGTTTCAGGAGTTACTTCCCATGGTAGTGCTCCTTGGTTAGGAGTTAATGCAGTAAATAAATCTACTAAGCTTATTGATAAAGTAGAGGAATTTATGGCTAAAAATCATAAAAGTGATAAAGATTTAGGAGATTCAAGTATAGCATTAACTATAATTAATTGTACTCCAGGTGCATTATGTATTGTTCCAGATAGATGTAACATTATTTATGATAGAAGGTTTGTGCCAGGAGAAACATATGATAGCTGTGTAGCAGAGATACAAGGAATAATTGATGAAATAGCCAAGGAAGACAAGGATTTTAGAGCAACAGTATCAATTTCAAAGGAACCTAGAACTACCTATACAGGTATTACTGAAACTTTACCTAATGTAAAGGAAGCTTGGAAGATAGAAAAAGATCATCCTTTCACTAAGGCAGCGGCTAGGGGAATTGAAGCTATTGGGCAAGAAGTTAAATATGGATATTGGGATTTTGGAACAGACTTGTCAGTAATTTGCGGAAGAGAGAAAAAGCCTGCTGTTGGATATTCTCCAATGCAAGAATTTTATTGTCATAGACCAGTAGATAAAGTTAGGATTGATTATATGGTAAAAGCTTTAAGTGGAAATGTATCAATATTTTTAGAAATGGGTAATTTGGACAAATCAGACTTCAATTTGTAAAAAGTATTGTGCAATTTAACAAAATTAATTAGGCAATATGTGATTGAATATACGAGCAAATATTGTTATAGTTAACATATACAAAGGAAATGCAAAACAAAATATAGTTATTTAGAGCGAAGGTGCCTATTTTACAGGATATCTTCGCTTTTTTACTTTTAGTAAAAAGGGGGAAGATATATGAATGGACCTTATAGTTAAATCCTTAGGATATATGTTCTTAATTGCTTATGGTTACTTCTTAAAAAAGGTTGGAGTATTTAATGAGAGTAGCAAAGATATATTGGGAAAAATGCTTATGTATATTATGCTTCCTTGTGCATTTATTTCAAACTTTAGAAGTTTTACTTTTTCAAGTAATATGGTGATTTTCTTTTTAATAGGACTTTTAGCCAATATTATTATGATAACTATAGGTTATATCATTACTAAAGGTAGAAGAGAAAGTGACAGAGCATTATATATGATTCAGTGTTCTGGATATAATATTGGAGCATTTACAATACCATTTGTATCTGCGTTTTTACCTATAGAAGCAGTAGTTACAGCAAGTATTTTTGACATTGGTAATTGTGTAATGTCAGTTGGAGGAATATTTCCATTAGTTGATGGGATAATCAAAAAAGAAAGATTCAATAACAAGGGAGTTAAATTATTTTTAAAAAATCTTTTTAAATCAGTTCCTTTTGACACTTATATAGTAATGTTATTAATATCAGTAATAGGATTAAGGATGCCAGAAACAATAAATAATATAACTGCAATGATTGGTTCGCCATCAATAATTATTACAATGATTATGATAGGAATCACCTTTGAGATTAATATATCAAAGGAGGACATAGGAGATATATTTAAAATATTAGTATTAAGATTTTTAATTGGTATTATCATTGCAGCAATAATATGGTTTTTCATGGATTTCACTTATTTAGAAAAGAAAATTATTGCAATGTGTATAGTGGCTCCAGTAACAAGTATTTCACCATGTTATTGTAATTTACTAGGATGTAAATCTTCAGTATACGGAGGTGTATGTTCACTTTCAGTTCCAATTAGTTTAGCATTATTCATTATCTTAATGAATGTATTATAAAAAAAAAGAGTTAGTTTTAACAAAGGCGTTATTTATATCTAAAAGATAATGCCTTTGTTTTATTTTATATAAAGGAGAGATGATTATGAAAAAGATAGGGTTAAGTAAAAAGTTATTAAGTTTACTTATTAGTGGTATTATGATTGTTTCATTAACAGGTTGTGGTGGGACTGATAATTCAGGAAGTGGTGATGCTTCAGGAGAACCAAAAATGTCAGATACTTTGAAAGTAGGGCTTAATGCAGATCCACCTACATTAGATCCATTAATGTCAACAGGGGCAATTGTTAGAGATTGTAATAAATATATTTTTGAAGGTTTATTTGAAATGGATGAAAATTATGAACCTAAATGTCAATTAGCAGAAAGTTATAGTGCAAATTCAGACTATACAGAATATACTTTCGTTTTACGTGAAGGAGTAAAATTTCATAATGGTAAAACAATGACTGCTGATGATGTTGTAGCATCATTAAATAGATGGTTATCAAAAAATAGTGCTGTAAAATCACTTATAACTCATGGAGAACAATTTGAAAAGGTAGATGATAAAACAGTTAAGATTTCATTACAATCACCTTGTTACTTATTACCAAGTATTATGGTAGCACCAGCTCAATTCCCTTGTATAATGCCTAAGGAAGTAGTAGAAGCTGCAACTGATGATAAAGGTATATCTGAATACATTGGAACAGGACCATTAAAATTCAAAGAATGGAAACAAAATCAATACTTATTACTTGAACATAATGATGATTACGAAGGTCCTGGATATGAACTAAGTGGTGAAGCTGGAGACAAGAAGATCTACTTTAAAGAGGTGTATTTACACTTTATTACTGACTCAACTATACGTACTGCAGGAATTCAATCAGGAGAATATGATATTGTAAGTAATATTAGTTATAACGATGTTGCTTCTTTAAAATCAAATTCAAATGTTAAATTAGATAAGAGCTTAATGGGATACACAGGAATAATAATGAATAAAGTTGAAGGTACTTTAGGAACTAATGAAAAATTAAGAGGTGCTATTACATATGCCTTAGATTGTGATGAAATAATGAATTCTGCATATCCAGCCAAAGAATATATAGATATAACACCTAGTATGATGCCAGAAGGAAGTAAATGGTATACAACAGCTGGAACAGAAGCAATAAATTCAAAAAATATGGATAAAGCTAAACAATTATTAGCAGAATCAAATTATGATGGAACTCCAATTAAGGTTATAACCAACCAAGTTTATCAACAACATTATAATGGAACAATGGTATTAGTTGAACAACTTAAAAAGCTTGGATTAACAGTTGATTTAAAAGTTGTTGATTGGACTACAATGCTTGAGTATAAAAAGACAAAAGGAACTTATGATATATTCTTCATGGATTATCCAATAGTTACTGCACCAGTTTCATTAAGAACTATTTCACAAACTGATGAAGGATGGACAACTTGGCCAGAATTCTTAGAATTATTATCTAAAGTAAATAAAGCTACATCTGATGAAGATGCAACAAAGGCATGGGAAGAATGTCAAAAATACTTATTTGGAAGATATTCATATGTACCATTAGGATATAGCTATTATGCAAATGCAACTACATCTGCTATAAAGGATTATCATTCAATGCAATGTCAATGTATTTACAATTGCTATAAGTCAGAATAGTTTATTAAGTAATCTAACAGGGCTGTTGTAAAAATACGACAGCCCATAATAATAAGTTAAGGAAGTGAAAGGAATGGGTAGGTATATTTTAAATAGAATTATTACTGTTATTACTACTTTATTTATTTTATCAATAGTAATTTTTTCAATTACTCATATAATGTCTGGAGATCCAGCCTTAGCTATGCTTGGTTCAGATGCAACTACAGAACAAGTAGAAGAACTAAGACAGGAAATGGGGCTAAATGATCCATTATCTACTCAATATATTAAGTGGGTTAAAAATGCAGTTACTGGAGATTTAGGAGAATCATATTTTAGACATCAATCTGTAGGAAGTGCATTAATGGAACGAATTGGTCCATCTCTTGAATTAGCATTTTGGTCAGAATTAATAGCGTTATTAATAGGTATTCCTTTAGGTATTTCTGCAGCTAAAAAGAAAGGACAAACAACAGATGTTGTTTCTAGTATGGGAGCTCTATTAGGTATGTCAATGCCTAGCTTTTTATTAGGATTAATATTTATTCTTATATTTGGTGTTTTCTTAGGAATATTGCCAGTTTCAGGTTTTATCACAATTGCTAAGGGAGGATTAATTAATCATATTAGATATTTAGTTATTCCTTGTGTAACAATGGGGTTGATTCAATCAGCATTAATTATGAGAATTACTCGTTCATCTTTCGTTGAAATACTATCAATGGATTATATAAAAACAGCTAAAGCAAAAGGGCTTAAGGAAAAAGTTATTTTATATAAGCATGTATTTAGAAATGCAGGAGCAACAATTGTAACAATTCTTGGACAAAGTTTTGGATCTTTAATTGCAGGTGTTGCGGTATTAGAAACAATGTTTAATATTCCAGGAATGGGACAATTAATTGTTGATTCAGTATTAAAAAGAGATTATCCAGTAATTCAAGGAGCAGTATTATTTGTAAGCTTACTTTATGTAATTATTAATCTATTGGTAGATGTGTCTTATGGATTTATAGATCCAAGAATCAGGGTAACAAATAAATCAAAATAGAAAGGTGGGTTAAGGAATGGTTAATGTAAGCGAAAAAAGAGAAAGTAGTTTTGAAGTGGCAAAAGCTGCTATTTGGGAAAATAGAAAAATCAAAATAAAATCATTTTTTAAGAATAAAATGGCATTAATAGGATTAATTTTAACATTATTAATGGTAATTGCTGCAATATTAGCACCAATTGTATTTCCGGAAGGACCAATTGAAATGGATACGGCCAATGCCTTTAAAGCACCATCAGGACAGCATTTATTTGGGACCGATGAATTCGGAAGGGATATATTAAATAGAACTATGTATGGTATAAGGATATCATTACTTATTGGAGCTGCTACAGCCGCAATAACCTTTGTTTTAGGAATGATATTAGGATTGTTAGCTGGTTATTTTTCATTTTTGGATAACATAATAATGAGAATTTGCGAAGGTATGATGGCTATACCATCAATATTAATGGGTATTGCATTAATGTCAGCTTTAGGATGTAATTCTAAAAATGTTGTAATTGCATTAAGCATAGTTTATACCCCTGTTGTAGCAAGAGTTGCTAGAGCTTCAACATTAACAGTTAAAGAAATGACATATATTGAAGCTATTAAATCTCAAGGAGCTGGCTGGGTAAGAGTTTTATTTGGTCATATTGCACCAAACACTTTATCACCAGTAATTGTACAAGCTACAAATATATTTGCAACAGCTATTATTTTAGAAGCAGCATTAAGCTTTTTAGGAGCAGGAATACCTGCACCATTACCAAGTATGGGAAATATATTAAGTGAAGCAAAACAGTATGTCTTCAATTCATGGTGGTTAACATTATTCCCAAGTATAGTAATGATTGTATTGGTTATGGGAATTAATATTTTAGGAGATGGAATAAGAGACGTAATAGATCCATCATCAAATTAATGAGGGGGTGAAATATATGGAAAAGATATTAGAAGTAAAGAATTTAAAAACAACATTTACAACTATAAGAGGAAAGGTTGTAGCAGTAGATGGTGTTAGCTTTTCTATAAATAAAGGAGAAATAGTTGGAATAGTTGGAGAGTCAGGTTGTGGAAAAAGTGTTACGAGTCAATCTATAATGAGACTTTATGATGAAAGAAAATTAGCAAAATATGAAGGAGAAATATTATTTGAAGGAACTGATTTGCTTAAATTGCCATCAGCTGATATGGAGAAAATAAGAGGAAATGATATTTCTATGATATTCCAAGATTCATTAAGCTCCTTAAATCCAGTATTTAAGGTTGGAGATCAAATAGCTGAAGCTTTAAGAGTTCATCAAAATATGACTAAGGAACAGGCGTGGGCAAAAGCTGAGGAAATGTTAAAGGTAACAGGAATACCTGCACCAAACAAGCGTGTACATAATTATCCCCATGAAATGAGTGGTGGAATGAGACAACGTGCCATGATTGCAATGGCACTAGCATGTCAACCTAAATTGTTAATTGCAGATGAGCCTACAACAGCTTTAGACGTTACAATACAAGCTCAAATTATGGATTTAATTAAAGATTTAAATAAAGAGTTTGATACAGGAATTATGCTTATTACACACGATTTAGGAGTTGTAGCTCAAAGTTGCCAAAGGGTAATAATAATGTATTTGGGACAAATAGTTGAAGAAGGAACTGTTGAAGATATTTTTGATAGACCACTTCATCCGTATACTGAAGGTTTAATAAAATCTATTCCAACATTAGATACTAAAAAGGATGAGAAACTTTATATGATAAAGGGAACTGTTCCTGCATTAACTGACTTAGGAGAAGGATGTCGTTTTTGTGAAAGATGTCCAAAAGCTACTGATAAATGTAGATCTCAATCTCCAGAAATAAAAAAAATTAATGAAACTCAAAGCGTTCGCTGTTTTATGGCGGATAGTAAATGATGAATAGAAGGTGAAGAGTATGAATAACGTTGAAAATAATAATATTTTAGATGTACGTCATCTTTGTAAGGAATTCCCTGTTAAAACTGGGATGATAAAAATGTCAAAGTCAGTTAAGGCAGTTAGTGATGTTTCTTTTACAATTGGTAAAAATGAAACTTTTAGTCTTGTAGGGGAATCTGGTTGCGGAAAAAGTACAACTGGTCGTTCAGTTCTTAGATTAATAGAGCCAACAAGTGGAGAAATATTCTTCCATGGAAAAGATATTACTAAAGTTTCCACCAAGGAAATGAGGGCAATGCGTCAAAAGATGCAAATGGTTTTTCAAGACCCATATTCATCTCTTAATCCAAGAAAAACAGTAGGAGCTATAGTTGAGGAAGCATTAAAAATAAATAAAATAGGAAAAAATCATCAAGAAAGAACAGAGTTATCTATGGCTATGTTAGAGAAGGTGGGAATTAGAATAGATCAATACTATAGATATCCTCATGAATTTTCAGGTGGTCAAAAACAACGTATTGGATTAGCCAGAGCGTTAGTATTAAATCCAGAAATAATAGTTTGTGATGAACCAGTTTCAGCTCTTGATGTTTCAATTCAATCTCAAGTACTTAACTTATTAAATGATATAAAAAAGGATATGAATATTTCTTATTTATTTATTTCACATAATATGAGTGTTGTAAGATACATTTCTGACAGAATAGGGGTTATGTATCTTGGAAATATAGTAGAGGAAGCTTCAACAGATGAATTATTTAAAAATCCATTACATCCTTATACAAAAGCATTATTATCAGCTGTCCCTGAAGCAAACCCTCATGTAAAGAGTAATAGAATTGCATTAACAGGAGATATACCTTCTCCAATGAATCCACCAAGTGGATGCAAGTTTCATAACAGATGTCCATATGCAAAGGATATTTGTAAATCACATGATCCGGATAGAATTAAGGTATCAGAGGGACATTATGTAAAATGTCATTTATGCAGATAATAATTGAATGGAGATGTTTTAAGTGAAAATCAATGAATATGCAGATATAGCCTTTATTAATGGAAAGGTAATAACAGTTAATAAAAAAGATGAAATTAAAGAAGCTGTAGTAACAAGTGGGAAAAAAATACTTGCAGTTGGAAGTAATGATGAGGTTAAAAAGTATATTAATGATAAAACTAAAATTATTGACTTAAGAGGAAGAAGTTTATGTCCAGGATTTATTGATTCTCACATGCATTTTATGATGTATAGTTTATTTTATAAAGCTACCATAGATATAGCTTATGATAAGGCAAAATCTATTGAAGAAATTAAAAAATTAATTAAAGAGGATGCAGCAAAAAAGAAACCTGGAGAATGGATTTGTTTGTGGGGATATGATCAAAATAAGCTTTTAGAAAAAAGACATCCTACAATAAAAGATTTAGATGAAGCGGCACCAAATAATCCAGTTCAATGTGTAAGATGTTGTGGACATATGGGTGTGTATAATAGCAAAGCTCTTGAAATAGCAGGTATTGATGATCCTAATAAATTTGCTAAAGGTGAAGTGGTAGTTGATGAAGAAGGAAATATAACAGGGCTGCTAAAGGAAACACCTAATGATATATTATGGGGTTATATACGTCATACTGATGACGAATTAAAAGAAGGATTTAGAGCATATGGCCAATTAATGTTAAAGACTGGTATTACAAGTATACATGATGCCGGAACCTATGGAGGACAATATATAAAAGATTTACAAGATGTAATAGAAGAGGGAAGCTTCCCTGTAAGAGTTTATGCAATTATTTATAATGTATTAGGAAAAGAAGCAAGTAAAAAGTGGATATATGATTATATATCAACAGGAATACATACTGGAATGGGGAATGAGCACTTTAAAATAGGAGCGGCCAAAATACTTTTAGATGGAAGTACTAGTGGACCTTCCTGTGCAACAAGAGAACCTTATTCCCATGATCCAAATTTAAAGGGGATATTAAATTGGAAGCAAGAAGAGATAAATGAATTATTTTTAGATGCTCAAAAAGCTGGATTTCAATTAACTGCTCATGCAGTAGGAGATAAAGCAGTAGAGCAAGTAATAAATGCTTTAGAATATGTTGAAAATAAATATCCTGTAAAGGGTAGTAGAAATAGAATTGAACATTGTGGATTAACAGATGAAAAATTAATTGAGAGAATTAAGAATTTAAATATTATTCCTATCTCAAATCCTGGTTTCTTTACTATAAATGGTTCAGATTATAATCGTTATTACGGTGATCGTGTAAATTATATGTTTGCAGCTAAAACCTATAAGGAAAAAGGTATAATCACTGCTTTTGGCTCAGATTGTAGTGTAATAAATGAAAATCCTATGCTTGGAATATATGGAGCTGTTACTAGAAAGGATATGTTCCATAATGAAGAATGTGGTCCATGTCAAAAAATAAGTATTCTTGATGCAATTAGATGTTATACATATAATGGAGCTTATGCTAGCTTTGAGGAAGATATTAAGGGTAGCATAGAAGAAGGTAAATTAGCAGATTTAGTTGTTCTTGAAGAAAATATATTAGAAAGTGAACCAGAACATATAAAAGATATAAAAGTAGATATGACTGTTATAGATGGACAAATATTATATGAAAGATAAGGGAGATGCTTACTATATGATGAAGGAATGCTATGCAGATACTGTTTTTATTAATGGAAAAGTTATTACAGTTGATAAAGAGGATTCAATAAAAGAAGCTGTTGCAATAATCAATAACAAAATAGCATTTGTGGGAAGTAATAAAGAAGTTAAAGACTATATTGGTGAAAATACAAAGGTTATAGATATAAATGGAAAAACACTAATGCCAGGTTTTATTGATGCGCATATTCATCTTATTATCTTCGGATTATTAGACCATGGAGTAATTAATGTGGATTACAATCATGTTAATTCAATAGAGGACATAAAGAAATTAATTAAAGAAGAAGTTAAAAACAAAAAGAAGGGCGAATGGATTGTATTATCTGGATATGATCACAACAAGCTTTTAGAAAAACGTCATCCAACAAAAGAGGATTTTGATGAAGTAGCACCAGATAATCCAGTTCAATGTATTAGATGTTGTGCTCATATGGGTGTATATAATTCGCAGGCTTTAAAAATTACTGGAGTTACATCACCAAATTTATTTGCAGAGGGTGAAGTTGTTGTAGATGAAAATGGTGAAATGACAGGCTTATTAAAGGAAACTGCTCATATGAGTCTTAGCAAGAAAGTAGTTTTTGCAGAAGAAGATTTAATAAGAGGAATTAAAAATGCTAATAAAATAATGATAGAAAACGGAATAACCTCTGTGCATGATGCAGGTAGCTATGGTAAAGATGCAACAAGGCTATTACAAAAGGCTACTTTAGACAAATTAATTGATATTAGAGTTAGACCTATGATTTTTGATATGTTTGGTAAGGAATCAGGCAAGGAATATATAGATGATTTCTTAAAAACAGGATTATATACCAATATAGGTAATGATTCATTTAAATTAGGACCTGTAAAAATAATGACAGATGGTAGTACTAGTGGACCATCTTGTGCAACAAAAGAGCCATATTGTCATGATCCTAGTTTAAAAGGGTTACAAGTATGGGAGCAAGAAGAAGCTGATGAAATAGTAACTAAGGTTCATAAGGCAAAATATCAAATGACTGCTCATGCAGTTGGAGATAAAGCTGTAGAATTAATGCTTAATGCTTATGAAAAGGCTAATGATGAATACAGTGTAGAGGATTCTCGTCATAGAATAGAGCATTGCGCATTAACTAATGATGAGATAATTAAAAAAATAAAACAATTAAAAATAATTCCAGTATCTAACCCTGCATTTATAACTATAAATGGAAAGGACTATAATAGGTTTTATGGTAAAAGAGTAAATAAAATGTTTCCACTAAAAACATATATAAATGAAGGAATAATTACAGCTATTGGGTCAGATGCACCTGTTACATTTCCTGATCCAATGTTTACTATATATGGAGCAATAAATCGAATGGATATTAAAACAGGTGAGGAATGTGGAGGAATAGAGAAAGTAGATATATTAGATATTATTAGAATGTTTACTTATAATGGAGCTTATGTTTCTTTTGAAGAAGATATTAAGGGAAGCATTGAAGAAGGTAAGTTAGCAGATATAGTAGTGTTATCAGAGGATATATTATCTTATCCAAAAGAAAAGGTTATGGATATTAAAGTAAATATGACTATGATAGATGGAAAAATAGTCTATGAAAGAAAAGGGGTTTTATAATGGCAAATAAATTAGTTACACCAGGAATAATTTATATGGGAGAAAATGCATTAATTGCAGCAGAAGAAGATTTATGTTCATTAGGTAAAAAAGCATTTATTGTATCTGGTAAGTCAATGATTAAGGGTGGTTATATTAAAGAGTTAACTGACTTACTACATAAAAATGAAATAGAAGCTATAGTATTTTCAGATATTACAGGAGAACCTACCGATGTAATGGTTGAAGAAGGATTAGCTTTATATAAAAATGAAAAATGTGATTTTATTATTGGGTTTGGAGGTGGAAGTCCACTAGATGCGGCTAAAGCCATAGGCGCAATGGTTACAAATGAAGGGAAAATTGCTGACTATAATGGTAAGGTAATTACAAAAAAAATTCCACCATTAGTTGCAATTCCTTCTACTGCTGGTACAGGCTCAGAAGCAACTCAAGTGACAATAATTTCAGATACAAAAAATAATATAAAAATGTTACTAAAGGGGAGCGTATTACTACCTGTAATTTCAATTGTAGATTATAGATTTACAATGTCAGCACCACCAAAGGTTACTGCAGCAACAGGATTAGATGCATTAACTCATGCTATTGAGTCTTATACTTCTAAAAAAGCTTTTTCAATTACAGATATTTATGCTGTATCAGCTATAAAAAGAATTTTCAAGTATTTGCCTATTGTATTTAAAGATGGTAGTAATGAAAAAGCAAGAGAAGAAATGTCTATAGCTGCTTTAGAGGCAGGAATAAGTTTTAATAATTCTTCTGTAACAATAGTTCATGGAATGAGTAGGCCTATAGGTGCATTATTTCATGTACCACATGGGGTATCTAATGCAATGTTACTAAAAGAATGTATGACTTTTGCCTTAGATGGAGCTTATGAGAAATTTGCACAATTAGGAAAGGAAATTGGAGTAGCAGATAATAATGATAGTGATGAAATTGCTGCAAAAGCATTTTTAAAAGCTGTAGAAGGTATTTGTAAGGAATGTGAAATACCTACTTTAGAAGAGTATGGAGTTGATAAAGATAAATTTTTTGAAGCTATAGATAAGATGGCTAAGGATGCTTTTGATAGTGGCAGTCCATCTAACACAAGAAAAAATGTATCAGTAGATGATATGAAAATAATTTATAAAAAACTTTGGGACAATTAGTAACAAAGGGGGGATTATTATGAATTTACCTGTAATCGAGGTGAGCGGAAATAGCTATGAAATTGGATTTCAATATGGATCAAAGGCAAAGAAATATATAGATGTAACAATAAATGTGTATAAAAACATGTTTATGGAATTTTCAAATATTAATTGGGAGACAGCAAAAAAAATAGCCCTTAAATTTGAAAAGGATATTTTAGATTTTAACCCAGAATTCTTACAAGAAATAAGAGGAATAGCTGATGGATCAGGATATGAATATGAAGAAATATTGGCTTTAAATGTGAGAAGCGAGCTTGTATTTCAAGGAACTCATTTAACAAGTGATGGATGTACTTCATTAGTAGCCACCAGTGATACTACTAATAATAAGAAAACATATATAGGTCAAAATTGGGATTGGAAAGTAAAAATACTTGGAGGAGTAGTGCTATTAAAAGTTAAGAAAGATGGTAAACCAGCTTTAGCTACTATGACAGAAGCAGGAATAGTAGGAAAAATAGGAATGAATGCAAATGGAATAGGAGTGTGTTTTAATGCTCTTTCAGTAAATGATACTCCTTCTGGTGTACCGATACATATTATTTTAAGAAGCATCTTGGAACAAGAAACCTTTGAAATGGCAATGAATATAGTTAGCAATACGAAAATAGGATGTCCAGCAAATATAGTAATTGCTAGTGAATATGGTGAAGCTATAGATTTCGAAATAGAAATAGATGATTTTGAGGCAATATATCCCAAGGATGGCATATTAACTCATACAAATCATTATACAAGTCTTAAGCTACCAAAATGCAACAGAAAAGATACGGCAAAATGTAAATTTCCAGATACATTTATTAGAAAAGGAAGAGCAGATAAAATAATAAATGAATCTGCTAGGCATGTTACTTTAAGGGATATTAAATCCGTTTTTACTAATCATACAGATCCAAGTTCATCTATATGTCATCATGAAGAAAATAACGGACCAGATGGTGGAGGTATTGGAACAGTCTTTTCAATTATTATGGATCTTCAGGAAAGAGAAATGCACATCTCTTTTGGACAACCTTGTCAAAATCCTTATAAGAAATTTAGAATTTAAAATGGAGGATGAAATATATTTATTTAAACTAGGCTTTTGCCTAGTTTATTTATTTTATAACTTTTTTTCAAACAAAAAAGATAAAGTCAATAATGTAGGCGATGTAGAAGTTATTGATGAAGAAAAAAATCCAGAGGCACATTTAATTAAAGCAAGGGATAATAAATATTATCATGTTTATTTTAAAGGTAATAGTGAGGCTGCTACAGGCTTTATTCCTCTAACTCTTAATCCTGAATATAAAATTGGTTCTGAATATAATATAAGTATTTCAACTGATGATGATGGAAACGTTGTAGATGATGGTAAAATTATTGTAATTGAGAATTATATTATTTCAGATGAAAATAAGGAAAAGATTAAGAATATAGCAGGAACAAATTACGATGCTGCAACTAAAGAAATTGAAGATAAAATAAATGATGTAAAAGGGGATCCTCAAAAATAAGAGGCTCAAAGGAGATGTTTTATATACTTGCACAAAAATTATTAGATAAATGAAGTCTATCTTTTGAAAAATAGATGATATAATAAAAACATAAATAAAAAATAATAAAATAGATAGCAAAGGAGCTACATCTATATGATGTTGCTCCTTTTTATTATTTAAGGAAGGAGATATAAAAATGAAGGGTGAAGAAATTAAAGAAAAATCATTAAAGTACAATTTACAATCTTGGAGTAAACAAGGAGGATTAAATCCAATTCCAATTGAAAAGGCAGAAGGAATCTACATGTGGGATTATGATGGAAATAGATATACAGATATGTCATCACAATTAGTTAATATGAATGTTGGTTTTGGAAATAAAGATATTGCTGAGGCAATAAAAAAGCAAGTAGATCAATATTGCTTTGTAGCACCAAGCTATGCTGTAGAGTCTAGAGCAACTTTAGCAGAAATGATAATTAATTTAATGCCAGATAATATGGGAAAGGTATTTTTCACAAATGCAGGTGCAGATGCAAATGAAAATGCAATTAAAATAGCAAGAATGTATACTGGCAGAAATAAAGTATTTAGTAGATATAGAAGTTATCATGGATCTTCTTTTGGAGCAGGTAATTTAACTGGTGAGCCAAGAAGATATCCATTAGAGCCAGGTATCCCAGGTTTTGTTAAATTCTTTGATCCTTATGTTTATCGTGAAAAAATTCAATTTGAATCAGAAGAAGCAGCAGGAGAATACTATGTGGCAAAATTAAGAGAACAAATAATTTATGAAGGACCTGACAGTGTTGCTGCAATAGTTATGGAAACTATAACTGGTTCAAATGGTATTATCATTCCACCTAAAAATTATTTACCTGGAGTAAGAAAAATTTGTGATGAGTTTGGAATAATGATGATTTGTGATGAAGTTATGGCTGGATGGGGCAGAACAGGAAAAATGTTTGCATTTGAAAACTTTGGTGTTAAACCTGATATTGTAACTTTTGCAAAAGGTGTTACATGTGGATATGTTCAATTGGGAGGATGTGTAGTAAGTAAAGAAATTGCAGCATACTTTAATGATCATTTATTATCTTGTGGATTAACATATAGTGGACATCCATTAGCATGTGCAGCTGGTGTAGCTTGTGTAAATTATTATAAGAAAGCTAATATTCTTGAAAATGTTAATAAAGTTGGAGCAGTATTAAAATCAAAATTAGAAGAATTTAAGGAAAAGTTCAAGTGCGTAGGTGATGTTCGTGCTATAGGATTATTCTCTGCAGTGGAATTGGTAAAGGATAAGGGAACAAAGGAACCATTAGTACCATATGGTAAAGATCCAGAAGGAGTAATGGGTAAAATTATAGGAAAACTAAAGGCTAAAGGATTTATGACTTATTCTCATGAAAATATGATATTTGTATGTCCACCATTAATAATTACTGAAGAACAACTATTAGAAGAACTAGCAAAATTGGAAGAAGTACTTGGCATAGTTGACAAAGAATTTATTTAGGGGTGAGTAAAATGAAGGTTAATCTAACACACATCGATATAGCTTTTATAAATGGTAGTGTAGTTACTGTTAATTCAAAGGATGATGTAGCCCAAGCTGTTGGAGTGAAGGATAATAAAATAGTATTTGTTGGATTAACAGAAGATTTACTTAAACTAATAGATAAAGAAACAGAGGTAATTGATTTACATGGAAAAACCTTAATGCCAGGACTTATTGATACACATTTTCATCCAATATTAAATGGTTTTTTTGGGGATTCAGTAGATTCTTCAATAATAAATTTAGGTGTGGATCAATGTAAAAGTGTAAAGGAAATATTGGAATTATTAAAGAAGGCAGTAGATTTCAAGAAGCCTGGTGAGTGGATATCTAGTATGGGATATGAGCCTATGTTTTTAGAAGAAAAAAGACACCCTACTTTAGAAGAGCTAGATGAAATAGCCCCTAACAATCCTGTACAATGTATGCATATTGGAGGCCACATTTCTATGTATAATTCAAAGGCATTAGAGTATTTAGGAGTATATGGACCAGAGGATGCTTCTAAATATCCAAAGTATGAAATTGATGTGGTTAATGGAAAATTAACAGGATTAGTAAGGGATCATACTCATTTCAAGCTATGGTCAGAAGTAAATTATAATGTGGATGAGCAAAAAGCAGCTGCATTAAAATCCCAAAAGCTTCTTTTAGAAAATGGTGTAACTTCTATTCATGATTGTGGAGCATGTGGGCCAAGTTCCTATCATCTTATGCAGAAGATGTGTAGGGATGGGGAATTTGTAGTTAGAGACTATATGTTTATTCATAGCATATATGGCAAGCCATTTTCATACGAACAAAATGAGCATTTCATGTCTCTTGGATTAATTTCTGGACTTGGAAATGAGCACTTTAAAATTGGGGGCTGCAAATTTATGATTGATGGAGGTAGTGGAGCACCTTCTTGTGCCACTCGTGAGCCTTATAGTCATGACAAGAGCATCCACGGAGTATTAGGATGGGAAAGACAAGAAACAGCAGATTACATAAAGAAAATAAATGATGCTGAGTGTCAAGCCACTGCTCATTCCATTGGAGATTTAGCTATTGAATTTATGGTGGAAGGCTATGAAAAGGCATTTAAAGGTGAAGAGTCTAAAAAGCTAAGAAATAGAATAGAGCACTGTACTATAGTTGATGAAGATTTAATAAAGAGAATGGCGGCTATGAATATATGTCCAACATTAAATTCTGGCATGATTACATTTCAAGGTAAGCATTATGCTGAAATTTATGGACCTAAGAGAAGTGAGTATTTAATCGCATTAAGAAGTATGATTGATGCTGGAATGAAACCATCAATTGCTAGTGATGCACCATCAGGGCCTGTTGGATTAAGTGTAATAGATGGAGCAGTAAATAGATATGATAGAAATGAAAAGTATCAGTTTGATGAAAAACAAAAGATAAGTGTAATGGAAGCTATAAGGTGTGCTACGTATAATGGGGCTTATTCATCATATGAAGAAGATATTAAAGGAAGTATTGAATGTGGCAAGTTAGCAGACTTAATTGTGTTAAGTGAAGATATCTTAAGTTATCCTAAAGAACAGATGAATGAAATAAAAGTTAATATGACCTTCATTGATGGAAAATTAGTATACAGTAGAAAATAATTAAATGAAGGAATTCAAGTAAACAAAAAAGCATAAAATTAAAGGATGTGTAAAATGATTTGTCATTTTACACATCCTTTAATTTATTTTTTGGAATAGAAGGAACAATTAAGAATATAATATATATTATTATATTTGGGGGAGATTGTTATATTAGGTGAGATTAATAAAATAATTAGAACAATTCCAAAGGAAGTATTAGGTAAACTGAATTTGTCTAGCAGTATTTATAATAGTAATGATAATAAAATTGAAGTTACCATTTTATTTGGAGAAAAAACAGTTGAAGTTAGAGAATTTATAAAATCCATAGGTGGGGAATTTAATGATTTAGGATATGGATTTGGAATAGTATTAATACCTATAAATAAATTAGAAGATTTAGCTAAAAATGAGAACGTTCAATATATAGAATTACCTAAGAGTTTATACTTAACGGATATAGAGAGTAATAAAGCTATATGTGCAGATAGAGTAAGAAATGAATATGGGTTGTATGGAGAAGGGATTGTAATTGGATTTATTGATACTGGAATAGATTATACTCATCCAGCTTTTAGAAATGATGATGGTTCAACTAGAATAGAGTATATTTATGATTTAAGTATGAATGGAGCAATATACGATAAAAACAAAATTAATGAAGCGTTACTACAAGATGATCCATTTAAAATAGTGCCTTTTTATGATGTAATAGAACATGGAACTCATGTGGCAGGAATAGCATGTGCAGGAGGGAAAATTAATCCTAAATATTATGGCGTGGCACCTAAAAGTTCAATTATGATGGTTAAAAGTAGTAGAGGTTTATTTTCTCTTAGTACCTATATAATGAAAGGAATAAAATTTTTAATCGACAAGGCCTCAGAATTAAAAATGCCTTTAGTAATAAACTTAAGTTTAAGCACTAATGATGGAGCACATAATGGAAGTAGCTTATTAGAACAATATATAAATACAATAGCTACTTTAGAAAGAGTTACTATTGCTGTTGCAGCAGGCAATGAGGGAAATGCAGCTCATCATGTTGGAGGAAATCTTGAAAAAGAAAATGTAGTTACTTTTAATGTTTCTCAAGGTGAAACTGCTGTTGTAATTAATTTATACAAATCAATATTACCTAAAGTATCCTTAGAGTTAATTGCACCAACAGGAGTATCATCAGGGGCTATAATAATAGAAGAAGGCTTTAATACTGGGGTTATCTCCGGAAATCAATATCAAATATATAACACTGGACCACGTCCTTTTGATATAAGTGGTGAAATAGGAATTTCATTAATTAGTGAGGGAAATATTATTATTCCTGGGCAATGGAAAATAATAATGAAAATAATTAATGAATATGAAGGAATATTTGACATGTGGCTTCCAATTTCTGAGGGGTTAAATGAAAATACCAAGTTTCTCAATCCAACAGTAAATAATACTTTAGGAATTCCTGCCACTGTGTATGGAGTTATTTCTGTAGGTAGCTATAATTATATAACAAGAAATATTTCACCATTTAGTGGTAGAGGAAGAGTTTCTTATTATGATGAGTCAAAGCCTGACCTAGTAGCACCTGGTGAAGGAATTTCATCAGTTGCACCTAATGGTTCCTTTGATAGAAAGTCAGGTACATCAATGGCAACACCTCATGTAAGTGGACTTGCTGCTTTAATGATGGAGTGGGGGATAATAAGAAGAAATGATATTTTTTTATTTGGAGATAGATTAAAATATTACTTAATACTTGGAGCTAAAAAAGAGAGAAGAGATATTGTCTATCCAGACCCTAGTTTTGGTTATGGAGAGGTTTGTTTATACGATACTATGGGGATATTAGAATCAACGTTAAACATAATAAAAGGAGAATCATATAGAGATAATAGACTGATATTAGATGGATATGATGATTTAGTTGAATTTTATAAATTATATTCAGATAAATCAGAAATAGTTTCATTTTTGGTAGAGCTTTCTGTGCCAAGTGAGTTCTTAAAAGCAAATAACATTCCTAATGTTTCTACTGTGGTGCTTAATGAGTCATATGGAATAATTTTTACTCCGGTAGGAGAAATAGATGAAATAAGTAAATATATAAAAAGATTTATTAATCCGTATTTACCTCAAATATATACATTAAATAATATTACTCCATTAGAAGCAAGTAATGCGATTAATTTTCATAATAATCCCTATTTAAATTTAGATGGAAGGGGAGTTCTTATAGCTATACTTGATACTGGAATAGATTACTTAAATGAAGAATTTCAAAGGGAGGATGGTACTACAAGAATACTAAGAATATGGGATCAAACAATTGACTCTAAAGGGGATATTTATGGAGTAAAATTAGGAACAGAATATACACGTGAACAAATTAATGAAGCAATAAAAGCATCTAGAAATGGAGAAGATCCTTATAAGATAGTGCCAAGTAAAGACGAAAATGGACATGGCACTATGGCAGCAGGAATAGCAGGAGCTAGAGGACAAAATGAAACAGTAATAGGAGCTGCACCAGCAGTTGACTTTGTTATTGTAAAGCTTAAAGAAATAAATAATAATATGTTGAAGTATTCAGGAGTTGATGCAGATAATAGGTGGAAATATGATAGCACAAACATATTATTAGCAAATAGATATGTATCCTTAGTGTCTAGTGAAATGAAAAGGCCTGTTGTTTTATTATTTAATTTAGGTACCAATATAGGTGCTCATGATGGTAAAGATGAGATATCAGGATCTATAGATGTATTTTCAAGGCAAGCTAGGGCAATTTGCGTTACAGGTACAGGTAATCAAGGAGATACTGATACTCATTTTGAAGGCACATTTAATGAAATTGGAAATAAAAGCACTATAGAAATTAAAATCTCAGAAAAACAAAAATCTTTAGGATTTCAAATATGGGCAAAAATACCTGATGTTATAGCAGTATCAATAGTATCGCCTTCAGGAGAAATAATTGATAAAATATCATCAAAAACTACTCATGCAGAAAGAGTAAAATTTGTTTATGAAGGAACAGAAATGATGATAAAATATGATTTATCTAATGAGCAAAATGGAAATGAATCAATAGGGATAAAAGCTTTTAATTTAAAGCCTGGAATATGGAAGTTTATAATTTATGGGGAGTATTTAGTAAATATGAAATATTGGTCATGGCTTCCACAGAGAGAATTATTAAATGGAGATACTAAGTTTTTGGAACCAAACCAATATATTACTCTTACTATTCCTTCAGTTTCAGATACTGCTTTGTCAGTTGCATATTATAATCAAAATAATAATGCAACAGTTGGAAGTTCTGGAAGGGGATATACACTAGACGGAACAATAAAACCTGATATTGCAGCAGGTGGAATTAATGCTCCTATTATTAAGCTTAATGGAGGAGTTGGAGTTTCTTCTGGATCTTCTGTAGCAGCATCTTTGGTGGCAGGAATATGTGCTTTGATATTAGAATGGGCAGTTATAGACAATAATAAGCCAGAGATATATTCTAAGGAAATTACTTCATATGTAATAAGAGGAGTAAATACTAGAAAAGGAGACAGTTATCCTAATCCAGAATGGGGATATGGAACGATAGATGTAAATAAAGTTTTTGAGGCATTACGAGGGGAGTATAACAGAAATAGTAAAAATGAAAAAAAATATGAGGAATACAACCTGAGAAATTTATTTATTAGAATACCTATAAATCAATCACAATAATAATATTATCACATAGTATAATTAGTAAGTAATTTATTAGGAGAAAATATATGGCTAATATTGGTCGATTGCAGGTTCAATGTTTCAAAGGCGATAGCTTTATTCCAGTAGACAACTGTAAAATAACTGTAACATCTTCAGAAAATGAAGAAAACAAAATAGAACCTAAAGTTTTATCTACAGATTCATCAGGATTATCAATGGAAATAGATTTAGATTCACAGCCTTTTGAATATTCTCAAAATCCTATAGATAGGCTTCCATATAAATTATATGATGTAACAGTTCAAAGGAGTGGGTTTGAAGATTTTTTAGTAAGGGGGGTTCAGGTTTTTCCAGAAAGGGTAGCACTTCAACAAGTAAATTTAGTGGAAAGAAAAAATACAGCCAGAATTGAAGAAATAATAATTATTTTGCCTAATACTCTAATTGGTAATTATCCTAGCAAAATTCCGGAAAATCCAGATAAACCACTTCCATTACCATCTAGTGGTGTAGTTTTGCCTATGCCAGTAGTACCTGAATATGTAGTAGTTCATCAAGGAAGCCCTAATGACAATACTGCCCCTAATTATAGGGTCAATTATAAGGAATATATAAAAAATGTAGCTTCTTGTGAAATATACTCAACTTGGCCAGAAACAACAATAAGGGCTAATATATATTGTATTATTTCATTTACACTTAATAGAATTTATACAGAATGGTATAAGGGAAAAGGAAAGAATTTTGATATAACAAGTTCAACGGCTTATGATCATGCATTTAATTATGGAAGAAATATTTATGATAATATCAGTAGAGTTGTAGATGAAATTTTTTCAACTTATGTAAAGAGGTTTGGTAGAAAGCAACCATTGTTAACTCAATACTGTGATGGAAAAAATGTAACATGTCCTGAATGGTTAAGTCAATGGGGAAGCAAATACTTAGGTGACCAAGGTAAGGTTCCTTATGAAATATTAACACATTATTATGGAGATGATATTGAGCTTAATACTGCAGATGTTGTAAAAGGAAGCCCCTCATCATATCCAGGATATGAGCTAACAATAGGCTCTTCTGGCTCAGAAGTTAAAATGATACAAGAATTTTTAAATAGAATAGCACAAAATTATCCTCTTATACCTAAAGTGGCTGTTGATGGAATATTTGGAGAGGCAACAGCTGAAGCTGTAAGAGTTTTTCAAGATATCTTTAAATTGCCTAAAACTGGAACTGTGGATTATGCTACATGGTATCAGATTTCCAACATATATGTAGGAGTAACAAGAATAGCAGAATTAAGAAGCAACAATATTTTTTATCCGCCTTCTATGGAAAGAAGGATAGACAATAGTCCATATTTTACTTATCCTAACAATTAAAAATATAATAGAAAGGATGAATCTTAATGATAATTATTCATCCTTTAGCACTCCTTTAAGGTTAAAGCTAGGTATAAAATCTATTATATCAGTCCCATCATCTTGTATAAATCCATTAGATATTCCATTTGAAGTAGCATACTCAATTAATGAAGCATAATGTTTTGGATTTAATTTTTTATTAATTTCCGGATATTCTGAAGCCTTAAATAAAGGAATATATTGATTCATTATACTTATATAAACCTTGTCTCCAAAGTTATTTATTATATTATCAATAACTTTTTTAGAGTCAAATAACAACCCAGGAATCATTAAGTGTCTAATAATGACACCTTTTAAAATTTTACCTTCATCATCAAAAGAACAACCTCCAGTTTGAGCTACCATTTCTTTTAAAATAGTAAGTATATTTTCAAAATAATGTGGAGCGTTGGAGTATTTTACTGAATAATCATTATTTACATATTTAAAATCTGGCAGATAAACATCTATGTATCCTTTAAGAGATTTAATAGTGTTTAATGAATCATATCCATTAGTATTATATAAGATTGGTAAAGATAAACCATTTTGTTTGGCTAATTCAATTGCCTCTTTTATTTGAGGAACATAGTGGGTTGGAGTAACTAAATTAATATTGTTTGCTCCCTTTTCTTGAAGCTCAAGAAAAATTTCACTTAATCTATTTATAGATATTGAAATACCATTATATTCCTGACTTATTTCATGGTTCTGGCAAAATACACATTTTAAATTGCAATGGGAAAAGAAAATAGCTCCAGAGCCACCACCTGCTGAAATAGGAGGCTCCTCCCAAAAGTGTAAGTCTGCTCTAGCAATTTTTATTTTATCATCAGCCTTGCAAAATCCAACTTTCCCATTAGTTCTATCTACATTACAATTTCGTATACAAAGCTTACATTGTTTAAGGTAACTGTCATACTTCATAAAAACACCTCAAGAATTATTATAAAGGTAAATAAATAATAATTCTACTTCTTTGAAATATGGACTTTTCTATAATAAAAAATAATACATTGAAAAATAAAAAGTAAGCTTAGTATCCCAAACAAAGGATATAAAGTTGTTATTAAATTACTAAATCCAATTTGAGAAATTGGAAGAGCAGATAATAGTACTATAAATATTCCTTTATTAAATTTAATATGAAAGGTTTGTTCTAAAGTTTTACTTATAGAATAAACATCTGACACTTCAGTAGAAAACATTTCAAGTAGTATTATCATAAGGAGTATAGATTGAATCATAGGTCCAAATCTATTAGCTACAAGTAGAAGAGGTATTTCATATTCATAAATATATGGTTGATTTATGGTAAGTAATAAATTGATCATAATACAAAGGATTGTCAAAGCAATTGAACCAAATATAATTCCTAAAACCATTATTTTAGTTTTCTTCATTTTTGTACTTAGTGGAACTAATACTCCAGAGGAACATAATATGTTATATCCGGAATAAAGAATAGTAGAAATTAAAATACCACCTTTTTTAGGAGCAAAGCTTTGAATATTTTCAAAAGTTATTAATTTAGGACAAAGAACAAAATATAGTATAGAGATTAAAGTGATAGTAATAATTAATGATGGAACAATAAAAGAATTTACTTGTATTAATCCATTTGTACCTTTAAGCAAAAAGAATAAGGCAATACAAAGCATAATTAGAGAACCTATAATTTTATTAACACCAAAAAACTCTTTAATAATTGCACCGCTTCCTGCTAATATAATTGAAGCACTTGAGATTAAATAAAGAGTTGTAATTATGCCAGTAATTTTTCCTAAAATATTAGGACTAGTTAATTTAATTAGTTCGCTATAAGAATTAAGCTTGTACATAACACTTATTTTGCAAATAATGCTACTCATAAAAATATAAAAGAAGCCACATAGTAAAATGCCTAAAAAGCTTTTAGTGCCAAATGAAGTGAAAAATTCAGTTATTTCCTTTCCAGAGGCTAGTCCTGCACCTACAATTGTTCCAATAAAAACTACAGCAACTTGAAAAATTTTAATTATATCCTTTTTCAATGAAAACTCCTTAAAATAGTGTTATTAATAAGTATATAAATAATAATAAATAATTATTCTTGACCGATAGAAATAAAAAGATATATTATTCAATTATAATTAAACGCAGGTGAGGTGAAAACTAAAGTGAAAGATTGGAATGGCAAAAGGTACCATAGCTTAAATTATTTTTTAAGAAACAAGTTTGGAGAGAAGGTTTATAAAATATCTCTTGATGGGGGATTTTCATGTCCTAATAGAGATGGGACCATAAGTAAAGGTGGATGTGTATTCTGCAGTGAAAGAGGTTCTGGAGATTTTGCTGGAAATAGAACTGTTTCAATTGATAATCAGTTTAAAGATATAAAGAAAATGATGCAAAAAAAGTGGAAGCAGGGTAAGTATATTGCTTATTTTCAAGCATACACAAATACATATGCCCCTATAGAGGAGCTTAGAAGAAAGTACTATGAAGCTATTAAAGAAGAAGGAGTAGTAGCTTTAGCCATAGCAACTAGACCGGATTGTTTAAGTGAAGAGGTAATTGATTTATTAGAAGAAATTAATAAAAAAATATATGTATGGATAGAACTAGGACTTCAAACTATAAATGACGATGTAGCAAGAAAAATTAATAGAGGCTATAAATTGGAAGTATTTGAAGATACTATTAATAGGTTAAAAGATAGAAACATTGACTTTGTTGTCCATTCTATTTTTGGTTTGCCAGGAGAAAGCAAGGATGATATGTTAAAAACTGTGGACTATATAGCTCATAGTGGGGCAAAGGGAATAAAATTTCATTTACTTCATTTAATGAAAAATACTCCTTTAGTTAAATTATATGAAAAAGGAGAATTAGAATTTTTATCTCAAGAAGAATATATTGATTTAATTTGTAAAAGTATAATGAGAATACCTGAAAATATGGTAGTTCATAGGCTTACAGGAGATGCTC
Source organism: Clostridiales bacterium (assembly GCA_012519845.1). GTDB lineage: Bacteria > Bacillota > Clostridia > Clostridiales > Clostridiaceae > Clostridium. The sequence goes on along the minus strand of JAAYPK010000102.1, from coordinate 27,482 downwards.
CAAGGGATTTGCTAATAGGACCTATGTGGAGTTTAAAGAAGTGGGAGATATTGAATTCTATTGATAAGGCTATGGAAGAAAATAATTATTATCAGGGGGCAAAATATGAAAATTGATATTGTTATTTCAGCAAATTATATTAATGAAGATATTATTAAGGACAAAGTAGTGGTAGTAATAGACGTATTTAGAGCTACTTCAGTAATAACAACTGCCATAAATAATGGATGCAAAAGTATTACGCCTGTATTAACAATTGAGGAAGCTTTAAAAATAAAGAAAGACAAACCATTTGTTTTACTTGGGGGAGAAAGAAAAGGACTTAAGATAGAAGGCTTTGATTTTTCAAATTCACCTCTTGAATATAATAAAAAAAATGTTAGTGGAAAAGAAATAGTATTTACCACAACTAATGGAACAAGAGCATTAACAAAGTGTACAGCAGCGGAAAAAATATTAATTGGCGCTATGATTAATGGCAAAGCAGTAGCTGATAAATTAATGGAGATAAATAAAGATGTTGTTATAGTTAATGCTGGAACTAATGGTAATTTTTCCATTGATGATTTCATCTGTTCAGGGTATATCATAAGTGAAATAATAAATAAGAAAGATAATGTGGAATTGACTGATATAGCAAGGTTAGCATATATTGATTATAACAAGGAAGATAATGTTATAAGTTATATGTCACAAGCAAGACATTATAAGTACATGATGACTATAGATTTACAAGATGATATACAGTATTGTATACAAAAAAATATTATGAATGTGGTTCCTGAGTACAATAATGAAATAATTGAATAAAATTTCTTTAATAACTAATAATAAGAATATTATTATTAGTGGAGGAATTTCGATGGAATTAAAGGATAGCAAAACAAAAATTAATTTAATGAGAGCCTTTGCGGGAGAGAGCCAGGCAAGAAATAGATATGATATGGCTGCATCATATGCAAAAAAAGAAGGCTTTCAAGTAATTGAATCTGTATTTAAATATACTGCATGTCAAGAAAAAGCTCATGCCAAGGTTTTTTATGATTTTTTGAGATGTAGTTCTGGTGAAAATATACAAATTGATGATGCAGCATATCCTATAGACATTTATGATAGTGTTGAAAAATATTTAAAAGCTGCAAATCATAATGAAATGGAAGAACATGATGTAGTGTATAAGAGCTTTAGTGATATTGCAAAAGAAGAAGGATTTGATCGAATAGCAGTCACTTTCCAAAACATAGCAAAAGTGGAAAAGATACATGGAAATAGATTTGAAGAATATTATATAAAGTTAACTAATAACACTTTATTTAATAGTGAAGAAGAGGCCCAATGGATGTGTACAAATTGCGGATATATATTTGAAGGAAAGGCAGTTCCGTTGGTTTGTCCAGTTTGTGCTTATCCTAGGGGATATTTTATGGCAGTTGAAAACAATATGCCTAAATAAATATAAAAGAGTATGAAGGCTGTTGCTTTAAGGATAAAAATCCATAAGCAATGGCTTTTTTTGAAATTAAGGAAGAACTCAAAAACTACTTTATTGACATAATTATGATTTTTTGATAGATATAGTTTATGTTAATTAGGAGGAAATTATATGAAATATAAATTAATATGCATTGATATGGATGGAACATTGTTAGATGATAATCACAATATTTCAGATGAGAATTATAAAGCTATAAAAGAAGCACAAAAGAAGGGAGTAATGGTTGTTCTTTGCACAGGAAGGTTATTAACCTCTGCAAAACATTACGCAGAGGAGCTTGGAATAAATGATCCTATTATAGCTTCTAATGGTACATTTATAGTAGGAAAAAATAAATCAGAGATTTTATATAAAGAATCTTTTTCTCTTGAAGAATCAATTATCATATATAAAATGTTAGAAAAACATAATATTAATACTTATTATTTTAATACTTTTAATTCAGCAATATCTAAGAAACCTTTTCCAAAAGATCACCCTTATGGAATAACTAACGCAAAAGCAAAGGATGAAAATAAGATAAAATTAATAGTAAATCAAGATTTAGAGGCAGTAATTAAAAAGTGTTCTAGTGAAATCTTAAAAGCAATTGCCATTGAAGAAAATGATATTAATAAAATAATGAAGGCTAAAGAGGAAATAAAAAAGTTAGACATGTTTGAAGTAGTAAGTTCTTCTTCTAATAATTTTGAAGTTATGAAAAAAGGATCTTCTAAAGGTAATGCAGTGAAAACATTGGCTAACTTATTAGGAGTAAAAAGGGAAGAAGTAGTATGTATAGGGGACAATGAAAATGATATTTCCATGATAAAATATGCTGGCTTTGGAGTTGCTATGGGGAATGCCTGTGACGGATTAAAAAAAGAAGCTAAATATATTACAGATTCCAATAATAATAGTGGAGTGGCAAAGGCTATGTTACAAATAATTTAAAAAAAGTTTACTGTTGTAATAAAGATATCATGATAAAATTAAGTTATAGAATTAGGTAATATAAGGGTTTTTAGAAAAAAATATGAGGTGATACATATGAAAAGTATTAGAAGTAAAATAACAATTCTTTTTTCTGTAATAGTTTCTTTATCTATTATTATTTTATGTAGTATTGGATATACTAAAGCACGTTCAAACATTTATAGTGTATCAGAAATACAAGCTGAAAGTAAATTACAATCTGATATGAATGCTTTTGAAAAATACATAGAGTATGAATATGGAAATTTAAATTACGAAAATAACGAGTTAAAGGACAAAAATGGTAAAAGCATAGAGAAAAACTATATTATTTTAGATGAAATAAAAGATGGACTTTCAGATGTAGCAACAATTTTTCTTAATAATAATAATGAGTTAACAAGAATAGCAACTAATATTACAGATGAATCTGGGAAACGTTTAGATGGAACAAATTTAGATAATACTGAAGAAGCCTATAAACAGGTCATTAATGGAAAAGAGTATGTTGGAAAAACAATAATAAATAAGATAGATTATTATGCAATGTATAAACCAATTATAAGAAATGGTGAAACAGTAGGAGCACTATTTATCGGTGTTCCAATGGATGAAATTAATGAGGAAATAAGAGATAATTTAAATGGCATTTTAGTAGTTTTTCTTTCATTGGGAGTAGTTTTTATTTTATTAACAATAGTGATTTCATATTTAATATCAAGGACAATCACTAAGTCATTAAATGAAACAGTAGAATTTGCAAAAAAGATACAAAATTTAGATGTAGCTTCTGATATATCAGAAAAATTATTAAAAAATAAAGATGAAATAGGACAAGTTGCAGGATCTATTCAAACAGCAGTAGTTAGTTTAAGAAACTTTGCAAAAGAAACTAATATTCAATCTGAAAATATAGAAAGTTATTCTAACGATTTGGAAAATAATATAAATCAGGTAAGTGAAACATCTAAGGAAATATCAAGTGTTGTAGTACAAATTGCTGATGGAGCAACCAATCAAGCAAAAGATACTCAAGAAGGAACTAATAAGGTGGACAATCTAGGTGTTGATATTGAGGAGTGCAGGAAGGAATTAAATAATTTAAATATATTAATGAATGAAGTTCAAGAATTAAAACAAGAAGGTGTTAATTTAGTAAAAAAGCTTTCTGAAGAAAGCTTAGAATCTACAAAGTCAACCAATAGTATTTATGATGTAATTATTGATACTAATAATAAAGCAAGAAAAATCGAAGAAGCTAGCAATATGATAAAAGAAATAGGTGAGCAGACTAATTTATTGGCTTTAAATGCTGCTATAGAAGCTGCAAGAGCAGGAGAAAGCGGCAATGGATTTACTGTTGTGGCAGAGGAAATAAGAAAGCTTGCAGAACAATCTAATAAATTTACTGAGGATATTAAGAATATAATTGCTGATTTAACTCATACAACAGAACAGGCAGTAGAAACTATGAAAAATATGATGTTAATTATGGACAATCAAAATAAAAGTGTGGAAATTACTTCAGGTAAATTCATTGGAATTTCAGATAGTATTGAGAAAGCGTTAAATTCTTTAGATAAGTTAAATAACATTTCTGAAGTAATGGAGAATGAAAAAGATAATATTATTAGCATAATGCAAAATCTTTCTGCAATAGCAGAAGAGAATGCAGCATCTACTGAAGAAGTGGCAGCATCTGTTGAAGAACAAACATCAAGCATAGAAGAATTTGAACAGCTAATTAAGAATATGTCGAAATTAGCCGAAGATATGAGGGATAATGTATCAAAATTTAACTATAAATAAACAATTAATAAAAATATAATATTGGATTAACAATAATTTCATTAAATAAATAGAATTAATGGTAAAATTACGTTGTATATTAATAATAGATCAAAGGAGGAGACATGAGAAAAAATAGCATTAAAACTAAACTTTTATTATTGTTTTCAAGTATTATTTCTATAATTATAATAATTGTATCCATTGTTGGATATACTGGTGCAAAAGAGAAAATAACTGATGTTGCAAATCAGCAAGTAGAAAGAAAACTTTTGTCAGATATGAGTGCACTTTTAAGCTATATAGGGTATGATTATGGAGCAATTAAGGTAACAAAAGGAGAATTAACAGATCTAGACGGAATTTCTATTGAGGGTGATAGTGGAGTTTTAGATAAAGTATCACAAGATTTAAATGATGTAGCAACCATCTATAAAAAAGTTGGTGATGATTTTATAGTTTCATCAAGTAACATAATTGGAGAGGACTATAAAAGAATTACTGGTAGCAAAATGGATAAAGATCAAGAAGCCTATAGAAAATTAACTAATAATGAAGAGTTTAATGGAATTACTATAGTAAATGGAGAAGAATACTCATCTACATATACCTTAATAAGGGATAATAATGGGAATGTTGCAGGGGCAATATTTATTGGGGTTCCTGTTTCAGAAGTATATGAAACTATAGATAATAATTTAAGAGGTTTATTATTTAGATTTGCATTAGTAGGTTTTGTAGCTGTAGCTATAACAATTTTATTAACAGTATTAATAGGTAATAGTATTACAAAAGGAATAATTAAAACAGCAAGATTTTCAAATAAAGTTAAAAACTTAGATGTTTCTGAAGACATTCCACAGGAAATTATTAACTTAAAGGATGAAGTAGGAGATTTAGCAAAATCTATTCAAGTGTCAATTGAAAATATTCGTAAGTTTGCTAAAGATACTGCAGGTATATCTGATGATTTTTCAGATTATACAAATAGTTTAATTAGTAATATGGAACAAATTAATATTACTGCAAATGAAATATCCAATGCTGTAACTCAAATAGCAGAAGGTGCAACTAAGCAAGCAAGAGATACAGAAAGTGGATCTAATAAAGTTGAAGAACTTGGAGAATATATAGAAGAAAGTAAAAATAATTTAATTTCATTAAATAAAATTATGAATAAGGTTGATGAATACAAGGAAGATGGAATTAAGGCTATTGATGTATTATATAAAAATAGTAAGGAAGCAACAGAAGCTACTAAGGAGATATATGGAGTAATAACTGATACTAATAATAAAGCAAAGGAAATTGAAAAAGCCAGTGGAATGATTAATGACATTTCAGAACAAACAAATCTTTTAGCTTTAAATGCTGCAATTGAAGCTGCAAGAGCGGGAGAAAATGGAAAAGGATTTACAGTTGTTGCTGAGGAAGTAAGAAAATTAGCAGAAGAATCAAATAAGTTCACAAAGGAAATACAAATTATTATAGATGAATTAACTAATAGAACTGAAAATGCAGTGGTAACAGTTAATAAAATTTCATCATTGATGGAAGAACAAAGCAATAGTGTAAATATTACTTCAGATAAATTCAATGGAATATCTGAGAGTGTAGAAAAATCAATGGATAAATTAAAAGATTTAAATGATTCTTCAAGTATGATGCAAATGAAAACAGGTGAAATGATAGATATAATTCAAAATTTATCTGCAATAGCAGAGGAGAATGCGGCTTCATCAGAAGAAGTAGCTGCATCTGTACAACAACAAACAGAAACAATTTCAAATTTTGGAGAATCTATAGATAAAATATCAAATCTATCAATTGGCATGAAGGAAAATTCTAATAAATTTAAATATTAATTAAATTTAAATATTAAATCCTATAGCTAAAATTAGTATATTATAGCTATAGGATTTATTTTCAATAAAATTAATTAATATAGTATCAAAATACTATTGAAAATATCATAATTATTGGTAGAATAAATTTTGTAATATAAAAAAATGGGGGCAAATAAAAATGAATACAATTGTAACGAAGTTTGGGGGAAGTTCTTTAGCAGATGCTTCTCAATTTAAGAAAGTTAAAGAAATTATATTAGCGGATAAGGCAAGAAAGTATGTAGTGCCTTCAGCGCCAGGAAAAAGAAATAAGAAAGATTCTAAAATAACAGATTTATTATATCTTTGTAATGCTCATGTGAATACAGGAATTTCATTAGATGATGTATTTAAACATATTTCTGAAAGATATATTGGAATAGTAGAAGATTTAGGATTGAATTTTGATATTAATAAGTATTTAGATATTGTGAAGAAAGATATTGAAGAAGGGGCATCAAAAGATTATGCAGCTAGTAGAGGAGAATATTTAAATGGATTAATACTTGCGAATTATCTAGAATATGAATTTGTTGATGCTAAAGATGTAATGGTATTTACACCTGATGGAACATTAAATAGGGAAAAAACAGATTTAGCACTTAAGTCAAAACTTAGAAATGTTGAAAGGGCAGTTATTCCAGGTTTCTATGGAGCAAATGAAAATGGTGATATTGTAACATTCTCTAGAGGGGGATCAGATGTAACAGGAGCTTTAGTAGCAGCAAGTGTAGATGCTGAATTATATGAAAATTGGACAGATGTTTCAGGATTTTTAATGGCTGATCCTAGAATAGTTGAAAACCCAAAAGCAATAGATTCAATAACATATAAAGAATTACGAGAGCTAGCGTATATGGGAGCTTCTGTACTTCATGAGGATGCAATATTCCCAGTAAGAGAAGCAGGAATTCCAATTAATATAAAGAACACTAATAAGCCGGAGGATAAGGGTACTTTAATTGTAAAAGGTTCAGATCAAGATGAAATTAAAACTTTAACTGGAATTGCAGGTAAAAAGGACTTTACAGTAATTTCTTTGGAAAAAGCTATGATGAATTCAGAATTAGGATTTTGTAGAAAGGTTTTAGGCGTTTTAGAAATGAACGGTGTATCCTTTGAATGTATGCCATCGGGAATTGATACAGTATGCGTTGTTATTTCTGATTCTGAGTTAAAGAATAAAAAGGAAAAAATAGTAGAAGAAATTAAAAGAAGCTGTAATCCAGATTCAATATATGTTTATCCTAATATGGCTCTAATAGCTACTGTTGGAAAAGGAATGGCTAAAAATAGAGGAGTTGCTGCAAAGGTATTTTCAGCACTTTCTGAAGCAGGTGTAAATATTAGAATGATTGACCAAGGATCATCAGAAATGAATATACTAGTTGGTATTGAAAATGATGATTTTGAAAAAGCTATTAAAGCAATCTATAATCAATTTAATTAATTATAATAAAAAAGAATTTTCCTTAGCATAAGCCTTTGGAAAATTCTTTTTTTTATTACTATTTATTTTCAATAAGTTCTTTTATTTTAGGAATGCATCTGCATCCTTTGCAGCCACCTGTACCTGCACCAGTAGTTTCCATTACTTTTTCTACAGTGTTAGCTCCATTATCAATTGATTTTTTTATAGTGGCACGATTTATTGCCTTACATATACAAACTTTTGTTAATTTATCAAGAACTTCTTCATTCACATTGTTTTCCATATTAATTACCTCCATTAATATATCTACCTATATTAAAGCATGCAAGCAATTAATAGTCAATGGTAATTAATAATAATTATTCGATTGATGTAGAAGAATCACTTTCGCTTGTCTCTTCTTCGTTTACTTCTTCAGTAGGTGCACTTGCTATAACTGCTAGTAATAAATCTTTGTGAGTTACTAAGTGTACATCTTCAGGCAAATTAATATTTTCAGCTAATACTTTATCTTCATAATTCATTTTAGAAACATCTATAAGAATTGTTTCAGGTATTTTTTCTACTGAACCTTGAACTTCAATTTCAGTAGCCATTATTTCTAGTAGTAATCCTTTTGAAGTTAATGCACCTTGACCTTCAAAAGAAACTGGAACCTTTAATTTAATTTTTTCATTAGCTTTAACACATTGGAAATCAACATGAATTACTTTTCCAAAATTATCCTTTTGAACATCTTTAATAACACAATTTTTAACGCTGTCATTAACAGATAATGGGATTATGGAACTTTTTAAATGTGAAGCAAAAATTTTAGGTAATTGAGTTTTCTTCATTTTAATTGATATTGGATTACTCAAAGAACCTCCATATATTATTCCAGGAATTTCTCCTTTTTTTCTAATTACTTTAGCCTTTTCATTTTTAGTACGTTCTTCCATTTTAAATGCTAAATTTGTCATAATAAAGCCTTCTTTCAATATTTTTTTCCTTAATTTAATTATACTCTTCCTTGCAAAAGTCAAAAATAAAATAAATGGCAGATATTTAGAATAAATTAAGGGAATATAGGATAATACTTCTTAATTTCCATAAAAATAATTATATATATTTCTAAATAAAGAAATATAAAGGATTGACAAAATTTTAAATCTTATATATAATAATTTAAAATAACTGTGATTAGGAGAAGTAGCTATATATTCTTTTTTAGAGAGTAATCGGTTGGTGTAAGATTATAAAGATGTTTAGTAAAAATCACCTAGGAGTTGGAAACTGAACAATTTGTATTAAGTAGGATTTCCCGTTGTCCAGCGTTAGAGGATAGAGTATGATAGTACTTGAATTATTTTCCTATAGTAGGAATGAACAATAGGTGGTATAGCGAATGTAACTTCGTCCTTTTGGATGGAGTTTTTTTTATTGTATAAAAGAAAAGTTTGAAGGGAGTTATTTTCATGTACAAGAAGGTAGAGCTTTCTAATGGGTTTGTCGGAATGGAAAAAGATGTTGCAAATCTTTGGAAAGAAAAGGATGTTATTAACAGAAATTTTCATATGAATAAAGATGGGGAGTATTTTACATTTTATGATGGACCTCCAACTGCAAATGGGAAACCCCATGTTGGACATATACTAACAAGAGTAATGAAGGATATTATTCCAAGATATAAAGTAATGAAGGGATATCAAGTAATTAGAAAAGCAGGTTGGGATACTCATGGACTTCCAGTAGAGCTTGAAATAGAAAAGAAGCTTGGTATTTCAGGTAAAGAACAAATAGAGGAATATGGCGTAGAGAAGTTTGTTAAAGAATGTAAAGAAAGCGTATTTACTTATGTATCTATGTGGGAAGAAATGACAAACAAAATAGGATATTGGGTAGATATGGAAAATCCATATGTAACATATCATAATGATTATATTGAATCAGTTTGGTGGGCATTAAAACAAATGTGGGATAAAGGATTACTTTATGAAGGACATAAAGTAATGCCATACTGTCCAAGATGTGGAACAGCATTATCTTCACATGAAGTAGCACAAGGATATAAAGATGTAAAAGATTTAACTTGTATTGCTAAATTTAAAGTGGTAGGAGAGAGTAATAAATATATATTGGCATGGACTACAACTCCGTGGACTTTGCCATCAAATTTAGCACTATGTGTTAATAAAGCCTACACCTATATAGAAGCAAAAGTAGAAGATGAAATTTATGTACTTGCAAAAGAATTAGCAGATAAGGTATTAGGGGAAAATTATGAAATAATTAAAGAGTTTAAAGGTACAGAATTACTTGGAGTTAAGTACGAGCAACTTATGCCATTTGGAAAAGTTGAAGGAAAAGCTTTTGAAGTTATTCATGGTGATTACGTTACATTATCAGATGGTACAGGAATAGTTCATATTGCACCTGCTTATGGTGAAGATGATAGCTTAGTTGCAAAAGCAAATGGAATTACATTTATAAATTTAGTTGATAAGGAAGGTAAATTTGTAGATGAGGTAACTCCTTGGGCAGGAAAATTTGTTAAAAAGTGTGATGAAAGTATTTGTAAATGGCTTGAAGAAAATAATAAGCTATTTAAGGCAGAAAAGCATTTACACTCATATCCACATTGTTGGAGATGTGATACACCACTTTTATATTATCCTAAGGAAAGCTGGTTTGTTGCAATGACAAAGCTTAGGGATAATTTACTAGAAAATAATAATAAAATAAATTGGTATCCTGATAACATAAGAACAGGTAGATTTGGAAAGTTCTTAGAAAATGTTATTGATTGGGGTATTTCAAGAGATAGATATTGGGGAACACCACTTCCTATATGGGAATGTGAATGTGGTCACAAGGAATGTATCGGTAGCATAAATGAATTAAAAGAAAAAGGAATAGATGTGCCAGAAGATATTGAACTTCATAAACCATATATAGATAATGTTAAGTTAAAATGTCCACATTGTGGAAAGGAAATGAAAAGAACTAAAGAGGTAATAGATTGTTGGTTTGATTCAGGATCTATGCCATTTGCACAATTACATTATCCATTTGAAAATAAGGAGTTATTTGACAAAAATTATCCAGCACAGTTTATTTCAGAGGCTGTGGATCAAACTAGAGGTTGGTTCTATACATTATTAGCAATATCTACTGCTATTTTTGAGAGAAATCCTTTTGAAAATTGTATAGTTTTAGGTCATGTTTTAGATAAAAAGGGATTAAAAATGTCAAAATCTAAAGGAAATGTTGTTGATCCATTTGAAGTATTGGATTCTCAGGGAGCAGATGCTACAAGATGGCATTTCTATACAGCAAGTGCTCCTTGGCTTCCAACAAGATTTTCAATTGATGATGTGCAAGAAGCTCAAAGAAAATTCTTAAGTACATTATGGAATGTATATTCATTTTATGTTTTATATGCAGAAATAGATAAATTTAATCCTTTAGAATATAAAGATTATGAGTCTAAAAATGTAATGGATAAATGGATAATGTCTAAATTAAATACATTAGTTAAAGAAGTAGATAATAAGCTTAATAGCTACGATATAACTAATGCTGCTTTATTAATAGAAGATTTTACTGATGAATTATCAAATTGGTATGTTAGAAGAAACAGATCAAGATATTGGAGTCAGGAAATGACAGATGAGAAAATAGGAGCATATATGACTTTATATAATGTTTTAGTTACATTATGTAAGGTAGCAGCACCATTTGTACCATTTATAACAGAAGAAATTTATCAAAATCTAGTAGTAAATATAGATTCATCAGCACCTGATAGTATACATTTATGCACATGGCCAAAAGTAGATGAAGATAGTATAAATAAATCATTAGAAAAAGAAATGGATTTAGCGTATACTATTGTGAAATTAGGGAGAAGTGCAAGAAATGGGGCAAATATTAAAAATAGGCAACCACTTTCTGAAATATTAGTTTCTACAGCATCACTTCCAGAATATTATGGTGACATAATAACAGATGAATTAAATATTAAATCAATTACATTTGGAGCTGATTTATCAGAACACGTTAATTTTGAACTAAAACCTAATTTACCTGTTTTAGGAAAACAATATGGTAAGTTGATTCCTGGAATAAGAAAAGAAATTTCAGCTAGAAATCAAATGGAATTAGCCCAAAAGCTAAAATCTGGAAATGTGGAAGTAATAAATGTAGATGGTACAGAAATAGAATTGAATTCAGAAAATATTTTAGTAACAATGCAGGGATTAGATGGATACGCTTTTGCTGGTGAAGGAGAAATTGGTGTAGTTTTAGACACTCATATAACAGAAGAGCTACAAGAAGAAGGTCATATAAGAGAAATTATATCTATGATTCAAAATATGAGAAAAGAAAAAGATTTCGAAGTAGCAGATAAGATAAACTTATATGTAAAAGACAATGATAAATTAGTAAGTGTAATAAAGAAGTATGAAAGTAACATTAAAAAGGAAACATTAACATTAGATATTTTTTATTCAGAGGTAAATAATGATTATACTGAAGTTATGATCAATGGTGAAAAATTATTAATGGATGTTAAAGTTGTTAAGTAAAAGAAAAGGGGGATTTCCCCCTTTACTCCATTAAATTACTTGTTTTTGAGAATATATAAATGTATAATTTAATTAAAAAAATAAAAATCTGGGAGTGATAAAGATGGCAACTTCAATTAAGGACGTAGCTAAAGAAGCTGGGGTGTCAATTGCAACTGTTTCTAGGGTTTTAAACGATATAGATGTTGTTAATGAAGATACTAAAAATAAAGTACTTGATGCTATAAAAACATTAGGGTACAGACCAAACATAGTTGCAAGAAGCTTAAAAACCCAAAGAACTAAGACAATCGGAATTTTAGTGCCTGATATTTCAAGTCAACTATATCCTGACATTGTAAGAGGGGCTGAGGATGTATCAAATATATACGATTACAATGTTATTCTATGTAATTCCGATTTTGATGTAGAAAAAGAAAAAGAATATCTAAGAGTATTAAGAGAGAAAATGGTAGATGGTGTAATATACATGAGTAGTTCTCTTAATAAAGAAATATTAGATTTAATAAATGAATTAGATTTAAAGACAATACTTGTTGAGACCAGAGATAAAGATGGGGTTTTACCAAGTGTTACTATAGATAATGTTAAGGCTTCCTATACTGGAACTAAGTATTTAATTGATAATGGGAATAAAAATTTAGCTTTTGTTGGTGTGAAAGCAGAAAATAAAAATGCTTGGGGAGATAGATATTTAGGTTTTGAGAATGCTATGAAGGATGCCAATATTAAAGTAGAAGAAGATTTAGTATTCTTTGATACACTTAGAGTTAAAAGTGGATATGATGCAGCAATGCAATTCATAAAAAGTAAGAAAAAGTTTAATGGAGTTGTATGTGCATCTGATGAAATTGCAATTGGTGTAATTAATGGGTTAAGAGATAACGGAATAAAAGTTCCAGAGGATGTAAGCGTTATTGGATTTAATGATAATTACATTGCATCAATATTTTATCCTAAGTTAACAACAATATCTCAACCAAGTTATGATATGGGTTCAGTAGCTATGAGAATGTTAATTAAATTATTAAATAACAAGGAATTAGAAGAAGGCCATTATACTTTAGATTATAGTCTAATAAAAAGAAATAGTACGAAATAAATTCTTCACAAAAGCCTTTTGGAAAATTTTCCAAAAGGCTTTTATTTATGAAGAAATTTCATGTATAATTGTAATTGGGAGGATGAGGATATGATAAAAATTGAAAAAGTAACCAAAAGTTATAATGGTATCAATAAAGCCGTTGATAATTTAAATTTAGAAATAAAAGATGGAGAGATTTATGGATTATTAGGTCCGAATGGAGCAGGCAAAACAACTACAATTAAGATGATAGTAGGAATAATATCCCCAACAATAGGAGATATTGAGATAAATGATATAAGTATTTCAAGGGAACCAGTTGAAGCTAAGGAACAATTTGGGTATGTGCCAGATAATCCTGATATGTTTTTAAGATTAACTGGTTTGGAATATTTAAATTTTATGGCAGATGTGTATAAGGTTGATTCAGAAGAAAGAATTGAAAGAATTGAGGATTTAGCAGAACAATTTGAGATGAAATCAACTTTAGGTGATAAAATTCAAAGCTACTCTCATGGAATGAGGCAAAAAATAATATTAATGGGTGTTTTAGTTCATAAACCTAAGGTATGGATTTTAGATGAACCAATGACAGGATTAGATCCTAAATCAGCATTTATATTAAAGGAAATGATGAGAAAGCATGCAGCAGAGGGAAATACCGTTTTATTTTCCACTCATGTTCTTGAAGTTGCAGAAAAAATATGTGATAAGGTTGCGATTATTAACAAAGGGCAGTTGATTTACGATGGAACCTTAGAAAATATGAGAACTGAGTTTAAAGAAAATGAGTCATTAGAAGAAATGTTCTTGGAGTTAACTAACAATGAGTAGAACCAAAACGTTAACTAAATATTTTGTAAAAAATGCCCTAGATGAAATGTTTAATTCTAATGGAAAAATGAAACCTATTGTAAAAATGGCATTAATGATCTTGTTAATTATGCTAGTATCGATACCTTTTTCGGCTATGGTGGGCATGTATTATCCAACACTTAAATTAGTAAATCAAGAAGGTATGATAATTGCAATGTTACTAAGTAGTGGAGTCTTTATTACATTTTTCTTTGGAGTATATACAATACTAAATATTTTTTATTTTTCAAATGATGTAGAACAATTATTACCTTTACCTTTTAAGCCTAATGAAATAATTTTTGGAAAGTTTATTACAGTGTATATTAACATGTTACTATATTCATTTATGTTAATAGTACCTTTAACAGTTTATGGAGTTATGTCAGGTGGAGGTATATTATATTATCTTTATATGGTAATAGCAATAATAATTATTCCAATAGTGCCTATTGTTGTTGCAACTATTGTTAGTATGATTCTAATGAGATTTACCCACCTATCAAAACATAAAGATGCCTTTAAGATGATATCAGGATGTATATCATTAATACTAGTAGTAGTTTTTAATTTTTTTATGCAAGGTAGTGGTGATAATAATGAGGATTATTTAGTTACTTCGCTAAGGGAAGGGGATAACAGTTTAATAGGAAAAGCAAGTGGATATATGATAATTAATAAATTTATTAATATAGCTCTTGTTAATAGTGACAAAGCAAGTGGATTTCTATATATTCTATTAGCTATTGTACTTAGCATATGTATCTATGGAATATTTTATATAATTAGTGGTAAGATATATTTTAAAGGCATAATAGGAATATCAGAATCTTATAGTAAAAGAGAAAGCATATTAGATAAAGGCAAAACAAGTAAATTATTAAGGAGAAATTCCCCTATAAAAGCTCTTGTACTTAGAGATATAAAAATAATTTTTAGGACACCTCAATTCTTTATGAATAGTGTTGCCATGTTATTATATATGCCGGCAATATTTGGTGTAATGTTTTTTGCCAATGGAAGTATTGATGAAATAAAAGGTTTTATTCAAAGCATGCCTACAAATGGAATTGTTTTGGCAGCATCATTTATTATTGCTGCAATATTTATATCAGCTGGAGGAGCAGGGATATGTGCCTTATCTAGGGAAGGAAAAGATTTTATAATTTCAAAATACATTCCAGTAGATTACAGGAATCAACTTAAATCAAAGATAATATCTTCTTTGGCTATTAATGAGAGTATTACTGTAATATTAATAGCATTTATGATTTATTTAGGCATTAAGCCAGGTTTACTTATATTAAGTGCTATTGTAATTATTACTACAGTTGGTTTAATTACAATGATAGGATTATTTATAGATTTTAAATCACCTAAATTAGATTGGGAAGATGAAAAAGCGTTAATGAAAAATAACTTTTCACCAGTAATTATTATGGTAATTATGATGGTAATAGGTATAATTTTATTAATAATATCATTTTTTGTGCATTATCTTATTATGTTTTTGATTATACTATTAGTAAATACTTTTATGATATGGTTTTGTTATAATAGATTATTAGTATTAGCAGAAAAAATATATAATGATAATTAGGAAGTGGAATAATGAAAAAAGAAGTTTTTATAAGGAATAGAAAAAAATTAATGAATAAAATGGAGGATAACTCCATAACGGTTTTTTTTTCAGGGAGAGCTCCTAAAAAGACTGGAGATGAGAATTATCAATTTACCCCTAATAGAAATTTCTATTATTTTACTGGGATTAATGAAGAAAATATTATACTTTTAATGAAAAAATCAAATAATATTTCAGAAGAACTATTATTTATTAAGGAAATAGATGAAGAAAAAGAACGATGGATAGGGAAATCTATAAGAGAATCAGAAGCAAGTGATATTTCAGGAATAAAGAATATTAAGAAATTAACTGACTTTCCAAATGAAATAAATAAAAATATATTGTCATTAAATAATGTCAATATTTATTTTGAGCTAGATAGAACTGAATATAATGATATACAGAGCATAGAAGAAAATTTTGCTTATGAAATTAAAAAAAAATATCCGCAGGTGATAGTAAAGAATATAATACCATATATTATTCCATTAAGACTTGTAAAATCACAGGAGGAAATTACCAATATAAAAAAGGCAATAGATATTACTGTTGATGGAATAAAAAATATTATGGTTAATTCTAAAGCAGGTATGAAAGAATATGAATTTGAAGCATATTTTGAATTTACCTGTAGAAGTAAAGGTATTAAGGATTATGCATTTAAAACTATAGCAGCAGCAGGGAAAAATGCAACTGTTCTTCATTATGTAGATAATAATTGTGTAGCAGAAGATGGGGATCTAATTTTATTTGATTTAGGGGCACAATATAATTATTATAATGGAGATATTTCAAGAACATTCCCTGTTAATGGTGTATTTACTGAAAGACAAAAAGAAGTATATTCTTCCGTATTACAGGTAAACAAAAAGGTAATAGATTCAATTAAGCCAGGAATAAAATTCAGAGAAATAAATGAAAAAGCAAAAAAGTGGATAGCAGAAGAATGTATAAAACTTGGATTAATTAAAGATGAAAGTCAAGTGTCAAAATATTACTGGCATAGTATAGGACATAGTTTAGGATTAGATACCCATGATTTAGATTATCCAGATAGAAATGTAGAATTTAAAGAAGGTATGGTATGGACTGTAGAACCGGGTATATATATTGAGGAAGAATCAATAGGGATAAGAATTGAAGATGTTGTATTAGTAAAAAATAATGGGGTAGAAGTACTTACAAAGGGAATAATAAAAGAAATTGATGAAATTGAAGAATTTATGAAAAGGAGAGGATAATATGAAGAAAGAAGCAAGAGATTTATTTTTAGCAGGAATTGGTACTGCTGCATTAACATGTGAGAAGGCTGGAGATGTCATAACGAAACTTATTGAAAAAGGAAAAATTTCTGTAGAAGAAGGAAAAGAATTATCAATTGAGCTAAAAAGAAATATAGAGGAAAAGGGAAAAGAAAAACTAGAAGATATTAAACCAATAACAAAAGATAGCTTAAAAGAAACATTAAAAGAAGTATTATCTGAAATTGAAATTGAAAGACAAAAAGATATTGTAGAAATTAAAAATAGATTAGATAAAATTGAGGATAAATTAAAGGAATCTGAAAATTAATATTCTTAAATTGGGGTGAATTCATGAAAAAATCAACAGAAAGATTTCGTGAAATTGTATCAGTATTTGCTAGTTATGGATTTGGCTATATGATGGAAAGTTCAAAGAAAGTAAATAAAAAATCACCAGCTAATTTAAGAAAAGCCTTTGAAGCATTAGGTCCGACTTTTATTAAAATTGGGCAAATATTAAGTACTAGATCTGATATTTTGCCTGAAGAATATATTAATGAATTAATTAAGTTACAAGATTCTGTTATTTTAGAGGAAAAAGAAAGACTAAAACAAGTTTTTGAAGAAAGTACTCATAAAAATATGGATGAATGTTTTAGATATTTTAATGATATACCATTAGCATCTGCATCCATTGCTCAAGTGCATGAAGGAACATTATTTGATGGGCGTCAGGTAGTAGTTAAAATACAACGACCAGATATTTTGGAAAAAATGAAACTTGATATATCAATATTAAAAAGAATTTTTAAATTTTTAAGTCGTCGTATAGATATAAAGATAATTAATCCTGTAGAAGTTATTGAAGAAATTGAAGTTACAACGGAAAAAGAACTTGACTTTATTTATGAAGGTAAAAATATATTAAAATTTAAAGAAAATAATAAAGGTGCTAATGTAATTTATGCTCCAGATTTAATTGAAGAAATTTGGAGTGAAAAGGTATTGGTATTAGAAAAAATATCAGGATTTAAAATAACAGATATAAATAAAATTAAAGAAGAGGGGTATAATCAAAAGGAAATTGCAAATAAATTAGCCCTTTCTTATTGTAAACAGATTTTTGATGATGGCTTTTTCCATGCTGACCCTCATCCGGGAAATATATTAATTTATAATGGGAAAATATGCTTTATAGATTTTGGAATTATTGGAGAGCTAAGTGAAGAATTAAAAGAATGGTTAAATGTAGCAATTATTAGTATTGCAACAAAGGATAAGAATAAATTAGTGGAATGCATATTGGCTATAGGAATAAAAAAAGGAAAAATCAGCAAGGGTGAATTATATGAAGATATATCTTATTTAGTAGATACATATTTATCCACGAGCTTAAAAAATATAAAAATGGCAACAATGATCCAGGAGCTATTTGATATAACAAGAAAAAATAATATACAACTTCCAAGAGAATTAGTAATTTTAGTAAGGGGCTTAATGATAATGGAAGGGGTAGTAGCTAAAATAGATCCAGAAATTCAGATTATTGCAGTTATAGGTGATTATATTAAATCAAAAGGTATATTGTCATTCTTAAAAAGCACAAACAAAGAAGAATTGTTAATATCTTTTTATCAGTTAATTAGAGATGGTGCTAGAATGCCATCAAAGACTATTGAAGCTTTAGATAAATTAAATTCCGGAAAAGCAAAGATGAATTTAGTCATTAATAATACTGATAAAGTTATTGATAGAGTTGAGGGTATGGTAAATAGGGTAACAGGAGGACTTATTATTTCGTCATTAATTATTTCTTCGTCATTGATAATAAATAGTAATGCAGGACCTAAATATAATGGGTTTTCTATGTTGGGGATAGTAGGGTATATAATTGCTATAGTTTTTGCGATTATATTACTATATAATATGATTAAACCATTATTTAATAAGAAAAATAATAAATAATTAAGTGCTTGAAAATAATTTAAGCAGATTGTATAATAAACTAAGTTATATTGAGATTTTATAGGGGATGTATTAAAGTATATTATTTATACTTTAATACATCCATGTTTTTTTATTGACAGACTAAGGAGGAACAAATGAGAAAAAAAAGTAGGGTAATAATATTATTACTGGTAATTATTTTTGCAATTATTTTCTTTAATTTTGGAGGAAGTAATATATCTTATAATAATGATAACTTAGGAATTTTAACACTTATCCCACCAATAGTTGCAATAATCTTATCATTTGTAACAAAAAATGTGGTTATATCATTGTTTTTAGGGGCACTTTCAGGTTGTTTCATATTACAAATAACTAATCAAAATTTTTTTTATGCAATAATCCATAGTTTCTTAGATTTTGTACATATATGTTTAAATTCGTTAGCTGATCCATGGAATGCAGGTATATTATTACAAGTTTTAGTTATTGGGGGAGTAATAAATCTTGTATCAAAAATGGGAGGAGCTAGAGCAGTTGCTGAAGCTTTAGCTAAAAAGGCTAAGACACCAAGAAGTACTCAAATAGTAACTTGGTTACTTGGAATTTGCGTATTTTTTGATGATTATGCTAATTCCTTAATTGTAGGTCCTATTATGAAGCCTGTTGCAGATAAAATGAAAGTTTCAAGAGAAAGATTAGCATTTATTATTGATGCTACAGCTGCACCTATAGCAGGAATTGCAGTTATTTCTACATGGGTTGGATTAGAAGTAGGATTAATTAATGATGCTTTTACGAGCATAGGAGAAAATGTTGATGCTTTTGGGATTTTTTTACAAACTATTCCTTATAGATTCTATAATATTTTAATATTAATCTTTGTTTTAATTACGGTATTATTACTTAAGGAATTCGGACCTATGAGAAAAGCAGAAATAATGGCGAGAAAAGGTGAAAATAAGTTAAGTGATATTAACCTTGGCAAGAAAGAACTAGAAGATGCAGAAGTTAAGCCGGGGGTAAAGTTAAGTATTTGGAATGCAATAATACCAATAGGAACTTTAATAATATCAGCTTTATTAAGTTTTTATTACAGTGGATATTCTGCAATAATGGCTGGAGAAGATATAATAGTTAAAGAAATGATTATTAATTCCCCATTTTCATTTAGCTCAATTCAACAGACTTTTAGTAATGCAGATGCATCAGTAGCATTATTTCAATCAGCTTTATTTGCTAGCATAGTTACAATAGCTTTAGCAGTAGGAAAAAAAATATTTACTATTACAGAAGCTATTGATGTTTGGATTGATGGAATGAAAGGATTAATAATTACAGGAGTTATTTTATTGTTAGCATGGTCACTAAGTTCAGTAATAAAGGAATTAGGAACTGCAGGATTTTTAGTAAACATATTATCTGATAAGCTACCTAAATTCTTATTACCAAGTACTATTTTTATTCTAGGAGCAGTGATTTCTTTTGCTACAGGAACGGCTTATGGAACTATGGGTATTTTAATGCCACTTGCAATACCTTTAGCAAATGCTATAAATCCTGATATGACCTTCATAATAATGAGTACAAGTGCTGTATTAACAGGAGCAATTTTTGGTGATCATTGTTCCCCAATTTCAGATACTACAATTCTTTCTTCAATGGGAGCAGGATGTAACCATATTGAACATGTAAGGACTCAAATGTGGTATAGCATATTTGTTGCAATAATTACTGTATTATTTGGATACATACCAGTAGGACTTGGAATGCCTGTATATATAGTGTTACCAGTGGCTATTATAGGGCTTTTCATAATAACATATTTCCTGGGAAAACCTGTTGAAGAAAAATAAATAATTATTTGACAGAATTTTTATTTTGATTTATTATAAAATAAATGCAAAGAAGAGAAGAGTAGTAAAGTAGAGGGTCTAAAGAGAGCTAATAAATGGTGAAAGTTAGTGGCAATAAGCTTTATGAAGATGGTCTTGGAGCAGAATTCTTGAGCAATATTATTGTTAGAGAGTTACGGTATCAACCGTTATATTGAAGGGTGATAATAGTCACTTACTGAGTCCTTTATTGTGAGGTAAAGGAGAAATAGAGTGGTAACACGTATTTGATTATACGTCTCTATGTATGTTGTTTACATACATAGAGACTTTTTTATTTATAAGGGAGGAAATATTAATGTGTAAAAAACCTTACTATATCACAACACCAATATATTATCCATCAACAAAGTTGCATATTGGAAATACCTATACTACAGTAGCAGCAGATGCTATTGCACGATTCAAAAGGCTAACAGGCTATGATGTAATGTTCTTAACTGGAACAGATGAGCATGGACAAAAAATACAAAGAATAGCAGAAGAAAAGGGAATTAAGCCTATTGAGCATGTAGATGAAGTAGTTGCAGGTATTAAGGATCTTTGGAAAATGATGAATATCAGTTATGATAAATTTATAAGAACAACTGATGATTATCATATTAAAGCTGTTCAGGAGATATTTAAGAAATTATATGATCAAGGTGATATATATAAAAGCTCTTATGAAGGATGGTATTGCACACCTTGTGAATCATTTTGGACTGAAACTCAATTAAACAATGGTAATTGTCCAGATTGTGGCAGACCAGTTGAAAAATCAAAGGAAGAGGCATATTTCTTTAAAATGAGTAAGTATGCTGATAGGTTAATAAAGTATATTGAAGATAATCCGAATTTTATTCAACCAGAATCAAGAAAAAATGAAATGCTTAATAATTTCTTAAAACCAGGACTTCAAGATTTATGTGTATCAAGAACAAGCTTCGATTGGGGTATTCCTGTTACTTTTGATGAAAAGCATGTAGTTTATGTTTGGATAGATGCATTATCAAATTATATTACTGCATTAGGTTATGGAAGTGACAATGAAGATAAATTTAATAAGTACTGGCCAGCAGACCTTCATTTAATAGGAAAGGATATTTTAAGATTCCATACTATTTATTGGCCAATAATGTTAATGGCTTTAGGGTTACCTTTACCAAAACAAGTATTTGGTCATGGATGGTTACTTGTAGATGGTGGTAAAATGTCAAAATCTAAGGGGAATGTTGTAGACCCAGTGACATTAGTAGAAAACTTTGGGGTAGATGCAGTTAGATATTATTTATTAAGAGAAATACCTTTTGGTTCAGATGGATTATTTAATAATGAAATATTTATAAAGAAAATAAATTCGGATTTATGTAATGACCTTGGTAATTTGCTATCAAGAACAGTGGCCATGATAGAAAAATATTTCAATGGCGTTATTCCAAATCAATCTTGCAAGGAAGATATTGATAATGAACTAATAAATCTTGCCTTAGAGACTCCAAAAAAGGTAAATGAATTTATTGAAGAATTAAGAATACCAGAAGCACTAGAAAGCATTTTCAATTTAATTGGAAGAGCTAACAAATATATTGATGAAACTACACCATGGATATTAGCTAAAGATGAATCTAAAAAAGCAAGACTAGGAACAGTATTATATAATTTAATTGAGTCCTTAAGATTTGCATCAGTAATGTTATCATCATTCTTACCAGAGACAGCGGATAAAATTAATGCTCAAATTAATACTAATAATATAACTTGGGATTCATTACAAAGCTTTAATGGTACAATAGCAGGAACTAATGTAATAAAAGGAGAAAATTTATTCCCAAGAATTGATGTAGATAAAAAATTAGAGGAATTAAATAAAATATTTGAAGCTCAAAAAGCTGCAATCAAGAAACCAATATCACTAATAAAAGAAGAGATTACAATTGAAGATTTTGAAAAGATAGATTTAAGAGTGGTAAAGGTTAAAGAATGTGAACCAGTAAAAGGTGCAAAGAAATTATTAAAATTAAAGGTAGACTTAGGTGGAGAAGAACGCCAAGTAATATCAGGAATATCAAAATATTATAAACCGGAAGATTTAATAGGTAAGAACGTGGTGCTTGTTGCAAATCTAAAACCTGTTAAATTAAGGGGAGAATTATCCCAAGGTATGATTTTAGCAGCAGCTACTGATGACGATAATATTTTATCTGTAGTTGATCCAGGTGAATTGCCATCAGGAAGCATAGTTAGATAGAATAAATCCTGCAGAGGTAAAGTAATGTATCCTGCAGGATTTTTAAAATTTAAAAAGAGGTGAGCAAGTGAATATAATAGTAGGAAATGCATGGCCATATACTAATGGTTCGCTTCATATTGGAAGAATAGCTGCATTATTGCCAGGTGATGTTTTGGCTAGATATCATAGACTTATGGGAGACAAAGTAGTATTTATTTCTGGAAGTGATTGTCATGGAACACCAGTAACAATGAAAGCAGCAGAAGAAGGATTATCACCTCAAGAAACAGTTAGTAAATATCATGAAGAATTAAAAGAATGCTTTAAAAAGTTTGATTTTTCATATGATTATTTTTCTAAAACCCATTCTAAATACCATATGGAAAAGGTAAAAGAAATTATACTTGAATTATATAATAAAGGTTATATTTATGAAAAAGAAGTAAATCAAATTATTTGTAGTGGAACTGAAGAAATATTATTGGACAATTATATTGACGAGAAGTGCTCCCATTGTGAAAAATCTATGCAGGGTCTTTGTAAGAAATGTGGACAAATATACGAAATTGGGGATGAAATATGTGAAAAGTGTGAATTTTGCACTGGAAATCTTGAAATAAAAAGAACTAAACAATTATTTTTTGCTTTATCTAAATTAGAAAATGATGTAAAGAGGTTATTCATTAGAGAATCCAACTGGAGAAAAAATGCAGTAGAAATTACTAAGAGATATTTAGATGAAGGACTTAAAGATAGGGTATTAACTAGGGATTTTAATTGGGGAATAGATGTGCCATTTGATGGATACACACATAAGAAGATATATGTATGGATAGAAGCAGTTATGGGATATCTATCTGCTAGTATGGAGTATTTAGAAAAAATAAATGAAGACTATAGAACATATTGGGAAGGGGAAGAAAGCAAAATATATCTTGTGCATGAAAAAGAGAATATCCCTTTTCATACAGTTATTTTGCCAGGTATATTAGCTGGTATTGGAATAAAAAACCCCAATATTCAAATAATATCAAGTGAAAAATTAAGGTTAGAGGGCAAGCAATTTTCTATAGCTAAGAACTGGGTTGTTTGGGCAGAATATTTAGTAAATAATTATAATGTAGATTCTATTAGATATTACTTAATTATGAATGGCCCAGAAGAAAATTATGGAGATTTTAAGTGGAAAGAATTTATTAATGAGAATAATAATACTTTGGTTAATATAGTAGGAAATTTTGTGAACAGGGTTTTATTATTCATTGTTAATAATTTTCATGGTCATATTCCAAAGTGTAAAATCAATAAAGAAACAGAAAATAAAATATTACAATTATATTTCAGAGTTGGAGATAAAATTGAAGAAGGTAAATTTAAAGATGGGTTATCTATAATTATTAACGAAATTAAGATTCAAAATGACCTTTTCAATATAAATAAACCTTGGGTAACAATTAATGAAAATAAGAAAAAGTGTGAAGAGGACATTTATGTTTCTTTGCAATACATAGTGAATTTTGCCAACTTAATAGAACCATATATGCCAGAAACAGCAAAAAAAATACGTAAGTATTTGAAAATAGATAAATCAATATGGAGCTATATAGAGAAGAAAGACGGTAAAATAGAAAAGGTAGAATTATTATTTGAGAATATAAATAAAGATAATATACTAAAAGAAGTAAATAAATTAAGAAAAAATAAAAAAAATCCTAGAACATCTGTTTAGGGGGATAAGATGTTCTAGGCAACCATTATACAATGGTTATAAGGGGTAAATAATGCTTTAACTACTTTACGGATATGATTATAGAACACAAATGTGTCAAAATTGTGTCAATTATTAAAGAAAATTAAATTTAATTAAAATATTTTTTAGAATAGTTTAAATAGGAGCGATTTATGTGAAAAATAAGTATAGTATTTTTGATAGTCATGCGCATTATGATGATGAGGCTTTTGATGAAGATAGAGATGAGTTACTAAAAGAACTTAATGAAGAAGGAGTAATTGGAATAATTAATTGTGCTTCTTCTTATGAAAGTATATCAAAGGTAAATTCAATAGTTAAGAAATATGATTATATTTATGGAGCTTTAGGAATTCATCCTGAAAATGCTAATGAATTTACCTTAGGAGTTTTAGATGAAATATTGAAAATAACAAAAAGTAATAATAAAATAGTTGCAATTGGAGAGATAGGATTGGATTACTATTGGGATGAAAATCCACCTAGGGAAATTCAAAAAGACACATTTAGAAAACAAATGGCATTAGCTGATAAATTAGGATTACCAGTAATAATTCATGACAGAGAAGCTCATGAAGATACTTTAGCTATTATAAAGGAATTTCCTAATGTAAATGGTGTGGTACATTGTTTTTCAGGAAGTGTGGAGTTTGCAAAGGAATGTGTAAAAGAAGGCTATTATATAGGAGTAACTGGAGTTGTAACTTTTAAAAAAGCAAAAAAAATATTAGAAGTGGTGAAAGAAATTCCTATAGATAGAATATTAGTTGAAACAGATTGTCCGTATATGACGCCAGAGCCTAATAGAGGAAAGAGAAATAAGTCTATATATATACAATACATTATTGAAAAAATTTCTGAAATTAAAGAAATAGATAGTGAAAATATAAATGAACATGTAAATGAGAATTTAAAGAGTTTATTCAAGCTGTAAGAAAGATTTGACATTATATACATATTATGGTAATAATATATAGTGTAGTTAATCCAAAAATAAATTCTATAGATACAGTCCCTGATAGATAAGAAAACAAGAGGATTTAGAAGTAAAATATTAAATTTTTATTAACAAAACATTAAGAATAAATTAATAAAATTTGACAATATAGTATCCTTAGGTTATAATTCAGAGGACGCTCTTGCCAAAGGAGGTAATAAATGAAGAATATTAAAGGTTTCTTTAAAAAGTTTTCAAATAAGGGTCCCAAGGCAAAGATAGTGTTAGGTTTAATTGCACTTATATTTCTTCTAACCATAATAATTGTGGTAAACATGAGAAAAACAGTAAGTATCGACATTGATGGTAAGAATCAAACAATAGTCACATATAAGGGTACAGTTGAAGATGTGTTAAAGGAAAATAATATTGATGTAATATCAAAAGACAAAGTAGAACCATCTTTAAATTCAAAAGTATCAGAAAATGAAGTGATAAAAATTCAGAAGGCAGTACCGATTACAGTTGTTATAGCAGGTCAAGAGCATGAAATTTTAACAGCTGAAGAAACGGTAGGAGATATGCTACATGCAGAAACTGATTATATCAGGGAGCAAGGTGGCGATTATGATGAAGATGATGAAGTAACGCCTTCAAGAGAAACTAGAATTGGTGAAAACTTAGTGGTTTCATTAGTTCAAGTTAAAATAGAAGAAGTAGTTGAAAAAGAAGTTCAAGAATATGAAACCATAACACAAACAGATGAAAATAAAGACATAAATTCAAAAGCAGAAGTAGTACAAGTAGGTAAAAATGGGACTATGGATGTACGTTATAGGATTTATAACTACGAAGATGGAACTACAAAAAAGATAATGCTTGATTCTACTCTTGTAGAAGCCCCTCAAGATGAAATAATAGTAAAGGGTAGCGGATATTTTATGTCAAGCAGAAGTGGCGAACAAGTTAAGATTAAAGGAAAATCATTTTATGTTAGCGCCACAGCATACTATTGTGGAGATAATGCAATTACAGCAACTGGAAGAAGGGCTGTAAGAAATAAAGCAGCAGATGGAATAAGCACAATTGCAGTGGATCCATCAGTAATTCCACTTGGTACCTTGGTATATGTTCAAGGTTATGGGAAGGCAGTTGCGGCAGATGTTGGGACTGCAATAAAAGGGAATAAAATAGATGTATACACTAGTTCTCTAGCTGAAGCAAGAGCCTGGGGTAGAAAAGATGGACTAGAGCTTGGAATAATTGCATATCCAGGTGAATGGTAAAAAAAATCGCAAAAAAGCTGATACTCTAAATTATTATAGTATCAGCTTTTTTGTTAATAAAAATGTATACTTAATTATCATTAAGTATACATTTAGAAAAGTATTGAAACTTTTCAAAAAGGAATTATATTATCCAAATATCCAAGAGATAATTTCCCATACCCAGTATATGATAGATTTCCAATATTTTTTTACCCATCCCCAGATAGCTTTTAAAACTTTTCCCATAACGTTACACCCCCTCTAACATTTTTTTATAAAATAACCAGAATATTCTTGGTACAGTAATTATTTTATCAAATAGTATAAAAATACATAAGTGCTAAAAAATATAGAACTTGACTAAAAAAAAGCAAAAATTGTATAATTTATTGGAATTAATAGTAAAAGAGAATATAAATGAGGTTATAGATGAATAGTCAGAGAGTTTCAAGAAAGTCAGTTAATTATTTGATTGTAAAAACAATATTTGATATTCCAATATATATTTTAATTAATGGTATTTTATATTTAGCAATTTGT
>JAAYPK010000101.1 GCA_012519845.1 Clostridiales bacterium | reverse complement strand
TCTGGAACATAAGGAATTAATTCCTTACTTTCATCACATTCATATACATAATTACTTAATTCCTCCTTAGAATGGACTAAACTATCTAATACCCATTCACCATTTTCAATCAATCTTATTTTATTTACTAAAGCGTTGAGATTGAAAATAACCATATCATCATATTGGGTTGTATAATTTTCTCTTCCAATAACCACAATTACCTTAAATTTATCACCTTCATTTATTAAATATTTTTCATCATTTTCATATATACATTTTTCCAAAATATCTTTTCCGATTACTACTAGCTTCTCATTTGACTTAAAATCATCCTTATTGAAAAATCGCCCTTCCATCAGGTTATAAGATGTATTTATTTCATCATTAAAATATAAACCAAGATTATTAGGGGCATTTTCAAAGCCTACATCAAGTCCATATAATTTTATTATGACATCTTCTATATTTTTTATTTCATCATAAAAATCTATATATACTTTTTTATTATGCTCATAATCATCTTTATAATCATGTAACACAATATTAATTTTATTTGATGTATTCTGATTATTGAAGTCACCATATGTTTGTTCTATTTTTTCAATACTAACAACTAAGGAAAAGGAAAAAATAATTAATATTGATATACAAATAATTATAAAACTTGAGCCTTTTAATATTTTTCTCATTTATTACCTCTTTTTAATAGATATAGACTTAAATATTAAGTCTATATCTATAATATCTTCTAGTATGGTGTATATGAATGAATTTTTTCAACTGTGTCATTTCCATAATAGCAAAATATATTTTCAAGTATTTGGTACTATTATACAATAATTTCCACATAGTGTGAAGTTGTTTTATTCAATCTTTTACAATAAAGTATTTTTATATCCTAGAATGTAGTGTATAATTTTTATAAGAATGTAATATTTTTCTTTTATGGGAGGGTTAAAATGAAGCAATTAAAAAAACTAACTGGTCTTTTTACTTTACTAATAATTTCACTTTCTTTAGTTAGTTGTGATTATTCAAGTATTACTAAATTAACTCAAAATGAGTCTCAAAAATTTGATAATTTTTTAGAGAAAGAATTTACAGATTATATTTCATCTGATTACCTTACACTTCACTACAGTGTAAAAAATCCTTCAAAATATAATATTGATGAACCTGAAATAACACTTGGATCTTTAGACATTGAAAGCTTTGAGGAATATGATAAAGATATTCAAGATACTAAAGATACACTAAATTCATTTAATTATTCAAAGCTAAATGAAAAACAGCAGTTAACATATGATATATTAAATGAATATTTAACTACAGAATTAATATCTTCAGGCTTATATTATTATCAATCTATTCTTAAGCCAACAACAGGTTTACAAACAAACTTACCTATTACTTTTTCCGAATATACATTTTACAATAAAGATGATGCCTATAATTACATAAAACTGTTAGAGGATGTAGATAATTATTTTGATGACATTATTGAATTTGAAACTGCAAAATCTGAAAAAGGATTATTTATGTCTTCTACTACTGCCGATTCAGTTATTTCAGAGATAAATGATTTTATTAAAAATCCTGAAAGTAATTATTTAATTAAGACCTTTGATGATAGAATTAATGAATTATCAGATCTTTCTGATACTGAAAAAAATGATTTATCAAAAACAAATAAGGACATTGTTATTAATAATATAATTCCTTCTTACGAAAAATTATCTAATACCTTAACCACTTTAAAGAGTACTAGTAAAAATTCTGGAGGTCTTTGTAATTTTGAAGATGGTAAGAAATATTATGAATATCTATTAGCTCGTAATACAGGTTCTTCTAAAAGTGTAGACAAAATCAAAACAATATTAGAAGATCGTTTGTCAGAAAAAATAACAGAATTGCAGGGTATTGCTAAAAGTTCACCTGAAACTGTTTTAGCATTGTCAGATGAAAACTTTGGTTCAACAAGTATGTCTGATCCTTCTGAAATTTTAGAATACCTAAAAACTAAAATTTCTTATGAATATCCAACGGGTCCAAATACTAATTGCACAATTAAATATGTTGATGAATCTTTAGAGGA
>JAAYPK010000007.1 GCA_012519845.1 Clostridiales bacterium | reverse complement strand
CAAATCCAATTAGTAAAAGTGGAGAAGAATTAAAAGAAAATATTCTTAAAATACTAGAAGAAACTGGTGCTGAAAAGGTTAATATAATAGCTCATTCAAAAGGAGGGCTAGATGCTAGATATGCTATAAGCTGTTTAGGCTTAGATAAATATGTGGCTTCCTTAACGACAATTAATACTCCTCATAAGGGATGTAATTTCCCAGAATATTTATTAAATAAACTTCCAAATGGGTTAATAGATTTTGTATCACGAAAATATAACAATATATTCAAAAAACTTGGAGATGAAAATCCAGATTTTTTAGCAGGAGTAAAGGATCTTACATCAAGTAAATTAGCTGAATTTAATAAAAATGTTTTAGATGCAGAAGGAGTATTATATCAAAGTGTTATGTCTAAAATGAATAATGTATTTAGTGCAGGATTTCCTTTAAATATAGGATATTTATTATCAAAACATTTTGATGGAGAAAATGATGGATTAGTTTCAGTTGATTCAGGAAAATGGGGAGAATTTTTATGTATGCTTACAGCAAATAAAAAAGGTATATCTCATGGAGATGTAATAGATTTAACAAGGAAAGATATAAAAGGATTTGATGTATGTGAGTTTTATGTAGATTTAGTAAGAAAGCTTAAAGAAAAAGGTTTTTAGAGTGTTAAAAACTTGACAATATTAGATAATTATGCTAATATACTCTTGTTTATTTGTAGTAATTTCTAGCAGTAAATGGGGCATACCACCACGGGTATGACTTTATTTGCTGCTTTTATTTTTATAAAAGAAAGGATGATAAAAATGAATGCAAGTGTAGCAATTCAAGTATTACCAACACTTCCAGATGATAAGTTGGTACCAGTAGTAGATGAGGTTATTAAATATATTAAAAGTAAAGGATTAAAAACTTTTGTATCTCCTTTTGAAACAACTATTGAAGGAGATTATGATGAGTTAATGGAAATAGTAAAGCAATGTCAATTAGTTGCAGTAAAAGCAGGGGCTCCAGGTCTTATGACTTATGTAAAAATCAACTATAATCCAGATGGGATTTTAACTATTAACGAAAAAACAGACAAATATATGGATGGAAATAACGAGAAGGAATGGGAGTAAAAATGATTAGGAGTAAAGAAATATTTGAGAATATAAAAAAAGTAAATCCAGTAGTTCATAATATTTCTAATATTGTAACTGCTAATGATTGTGCTAATATAACTCTTGCTTGTGGAGGTGCTCCTACAATGGCAGATGATCCTGATGAAGTTGAAGAAATAACAGCAGCATGTAATGGCTTTGTTTTAAATATGGGTAACACTGGTGGTTATCATGAAGAAACAATGTTACGAGCAGGAATTAAAAATAATGAAGTTCATCACCCATTATTATTAGATCCTGTAGGTGCAGGAGCTGCAAAAAGAAGAAATGCTGTTCTTAAAAATTTATTAGATAATATACATTTTTCAGTAATAAGAGGAAATATATCTGAAATTAAATTTATTGGTGGAGAAGGAGCAGGAGCAAAAGGTGTTGATGCTAATGCTTCTGATTTAGCAAATGAAGATAATATAGATGCTATTGTAGAATATGCAAAAAAATTAAGTGCTTCATTAGATAGTGTTATTTCAATAAGTGGACCTATAGATGTAGTAGCAGATAAAGATAAAGCCTACGTAATTAGAAATGGACATAAAATGATGGCAGGAATAACTGGTACAGGCTGTATGCTTTCAAGTGTAATAGGAGTATTTATATCAGCTAATCCAGAAAATATATTAGAAGCTACAGCAGTAGCAGTTAGTTCTTATGGATATGCTGGTGAATTAGCTTATGAAAAAACTGTTGAAATGGATGGAAGTTATAATACTTTGCGTATGAATTTAATAGATTATATGGCTAAAATGAATGATGATTTATTCAGGAAAGGAGCAAAAATTGAAATTAGATAAAAAAACAATGAGATTGTATGCTATTACAGATAGACATTGGCTTAATGGAGAAAGCCTTATTAAGCAAGTGGAAGATGTTTTAAAGGCAGGAGCAACATTTTTGCAGCTTAGAGAAAAGGACTTTACTCATACAGAAATGGTAAATGAAGCAAAGGAAATAAAAAAAATAACAGATAAATATAATGTTCCATTTGTTATAAATGACGATATTTTAGCAGCCAAAGAAATAGATGCTGATGGAGTTCACATTGGACAAAGTGACATGGAATATTCAAAGGCAAGAGAAATTTTAGGACCTGATAAAATAATAGGAATATCTGCTGGAAATGTTCAGGAAGCAATAACTGCTGAAAAAATGGGAGCAGACTATATTGGAGTTGGTGCAGTGTTTCATACATCAACAAAGAAAGATGCTAAGGATATGTCAAGAGAAACACTACTAGCTATTGCTAACAGTGTTAATATTCCTATAGTAGCCATTGGTGGTATCACTTATGATAATATGGATTATCTAAAAGATACAGGTGTCCATGGAGTAGCTGTTATTTCAGCTATATTTGGAAGTGGAAACCCTGGAAAGGCTACAGAAAAATTATTCTCAAAGACTAAAGAAGTATTTGGATATGAGTAAAAAAAATATTATCTTTGATATGGATGGAACTATTCTAGATTCTATGGGATTTTGGATTGATTTAGGCAGGGAATATTTAATGTCTATAGGGGTAGAACCACCAAAGGATTTAGAAAATATTATTTATGATATGACTTTAGATGAGTCAGCATATTACTTTCATAATAAGCTAGGGGTAAATAAAACACCAAAGGTAATATTAAATGAAATACTTGATTTAATTAACTATAAATATAAAAATGAGCTTAAAGGCAAGGATAATATTGTTGATTTAATAGAAGCTGAATATAATTTAGGAAGTGAAATGTGCATACTTACAACTTCTGATTATGAATGTGCAGTAAATGCTATGAAAAGATTAAATATTTTTCACTGTTTTAAAAAAATAATTACAAGTGAAATTCTTAATATGAGCAAAAGAACACCTGAGATTTATATTAAAACTTGCAGTATTATGGGTTTTAAACCAGAGGAAACTATAGTATATGAAGATGCTCTTTATGCCATAAAATCAGCTAAAGAAGCTGGGTGCTATGTTATTGGAGTTAAAGATAAGTCTTCTTATAAGGACCTTGATGAAATAGAAAAAATTGCAGATGAAGTGCTATAAAAAGAACTTAATTGAGAATATAAATAAAATCTCAATTAAGTCCTTTTTATTACTCTTAAAAACCTATATAATTAATAATGTAAAAATATTACGAAAAAAGAAAATATTAAATAGTCGGATTGAGACGAATATTTTCAAGCTAATATCAGGAGGAATTTTATGAAAAAAATATCTAAAATCATAGGAATATTAATAGTGGCATTAAGTGTAAGAATATTTACAGGATGTAATGATAAAACCCCAACAGAAGTAATGACAGAATATATGGACTTAATAAAAAGCGGAAGTGATAATGAATTATTTCAATCAATTTTAGCTTCAAATTATTCTTCAACAGATAATGAGAATAGTAAGGAAATGACTAAGAAAATATTAAGCAAATATAGTAATTTGACCTATAAGATTAATTCGGAAGAAATAAATGGAGATGAAGCTAAGGTAAATGTTACTGCAAATGTTCCTGATTTAAACAAAGCTATTCAAAATTTTATTCAAGAAGCTTTATCTAAATCACTAGAATCTGCCTTTTCATCAGAAAAGCCTTCTGAAGAAGAGCAAAATAAATTTTATGAGGAGACTTTCTCTAAATTAATAGAAAACATTACTTATGTAGACAATACAGCAGATGTTATTTTAGTCAAGAAAGATAATAGCTGGGAAATTAAAAGTACAGATGATATAAAAAAATTATTGGTTAATGTTAATTTAGATGCTTTAGAGAATTTTATTAGTAAGTAGTGTTTTATATAAAGTAAATAAGTATAAAGGGGAAACATTATGTTTTTAGCCATTTTCATAATAGTTGTTATATTAATTTTTTCTTTATTTGATGCTAGATTTAAAGGCAAAATTGGAGAAAAAGCTGTAGCCAATAAATTAAGGAATTTACCTTTAGCAGATTATAAAATTTTAAATGATATAATGATTAGAAGTAATTCTACTACTACACAAATTGATCATATTGTAGTATCGAAATATGGTATATTTGTTATAGAAACAAAAAATTATAAGGGTATCATTACAGGAAGTCAATTTTCTGAAAAATGGACAAAAAATATGTATGGTAAAAAATATGAGTTTAGAAATCCATTAAAGCAAAATTTTGCTCATACAAAAGCTTTAGAAAATATATTAAATTTAAGCAGTGATATGTTTATACCTATTGTAGTATTTCTAAGTGAAAGTAGTATTAAAGTTAATGTTAAGTCACATGTTATAAATATTAAGGATTTATTATATATAATTAATGAATATAAAACTGTTAAATTAACAAATGATATGATGGAATCTATAATAAATACATTGCAGAATGAGAATATTATTGATGATATAGAAAGAAAAAAACATGTTGATATTATTAAATTTAATGTAAGAAATAATAACTCAAAAGTAAATAATAATATTTGTCCTAAATGTAATGGAAAATTAATTATCCGTAAAGGTAAATATGGGCAGTTTTTAGGATGTTCAAATTATCCTAAATGTAGATTTACAGGGAAAATATAAAACAAATAGGTGATGAGATGAATAGTAACGTAGAATACTGGGATGAAATTTATAAATCTAAAAAGAATAAAAAGCCAGACTATGATTTGTGGCTTAATAAATATATTAATATATTAAATACAAGTAAGAATGATGTAATATTAGATTTAGGCTGTGGTTCTGGAGGAGATACTTTATATTTACATGAAAGAAATTATAAAGTGTTATCCTGTGATTATTCAGAGAAGGCACTAGAAATAGTAGAAAAATATATCCCTGATGCTAATATTCTTAAAGTAGATATTGCAAACAAGCTTCCTTTTCAAAATGATTCCTTTAAAGTAATAATTGCAGATTTATCATTACATTATTTTAATATGGAAACAACTAAAAATATTATACTTGAGTTAGAAAGAGTATTAACTATAAATGGTTATTTATTATTAAGATTAAATTCAATTAATGATGTTAATTATGGTGCAGGAGAAGGACAAGAAATAGAGAAGCACTTTTATTTAGGAAATACTGGATATAAAAGGTTTTTTGATGAAAAGGATATAAGGGAATTTTTTGCTTATTGGGAGTTCATATCAATAAAAGAAGAAAACATTATAAGGTATGGAAGTAATAAGAAGTTATATGAAGTAGTATTAAAAAATAAAGAGGGTAAAAATGAATAAAGTAGTAATTAGCAATGAGATTAATGTAAAGGATATAGAATTAAATAATAACGCTATTGTTGGAAATAGTGATCATCTTTATGATAGATTAAAAGAAAGTTTTAATAAAGCTAATAGTGTTGATATAATTGTATCATTTTTAATGGTTAGTGGAGTAGAAAAATTATTGGAAGATATCAATAAAGTAATAAATAAAGGTGGAAGAGTTCGTATATTAACAGGTAATTACTTAAACATCACTGATCCTCAAGCATTATTTTTATTAAAAAGTAAATTTAATAACAAAATTGATTTAAGATTCTATAATGTTAAAAATAAATCCTTTCATCCTAAATCCTATATATTTCATCATAAAAATGACAGTGAAATATATATAGGGTCTTCTAATATATCAAAGGGAGCATTAACTGATTCAATTGAGTGGAATTTAAAATTTATGAAATCAACTAATCCTAATGAATACAATAAATTCTATGAAACCTTCCAAAATCTCTTTTTAAATTATTCTGAAATAATAGATGATAGAACACTACAGGAATATTCAGCTTCTTGGAGAAAGCCTAAGATTTATATGGATATTGAAAAGGTAACACCAAAAGAAAATCAAGTTACTGATTTATTTAAACCAAGAGATGCCCAAATTGAAGCTTTATATAAACTTAATAAGACAAGAGAAGAAGGTTTTGATAAAGGATTAGTAGTTGCTGCAACAGGAATCGGGAAAACATATTTGGCCGCATTTGATTCTAGAAATTATGAAAAAATACTTTTTGTTGCCCATAGAGAAGAAATATTAAAGCAAGCTGCAATAAGCTTTAAAAATGTTAGGAATAGTACGGATATAGGCTTTTTTTATAATGAAACTAAGGATACTAATAAATCCTTTGTATTCGCTTTAGTACAAACATTAGGAAAGAAAGAGTATTTAAATGAAGAATATTTTCCAAAAGATTATTTTGATTATATAGTAATTGATGATGAGCGCGTTATAATAAGGACAAAGTTAGAGAAACCCAGTAAAATCAAGGGGTTAGCACTAATTTAGTCCTTATTTTTATACCAATTTAATCGGCAAGGATAAGGCAGCGCTGACAAAT
>JAAYPK010000100.1 GCA_012519845.1 Clostridiales bacterium | reverse complement strand
CCTGCCTCCAAGTCTTGGAAGTGCTATGCTTCCTGGATTTAAAAATGTAATCCCATTATATTCTTCTAAAAATCTCATGTGAGTATGTCCAAATAAAACTATATCTGCCCCAACTTCTAATCCTCTATAAAATAAATTATTCATACCACTTTTAACTCCATATAAGTCTCCATGGGTAATAAATATCTTTCTTCCGCATTTCTCTATTATCTGTTCTTTACTATAAGCATTGCCATAGTCGCAATTACCCTTTACTGCATATACTTCTCCATGGTAATCTTCTGCTAAATATGAAACATCATCTACATTATCTCCTAAATGTATTAAAACATCACTATCTTCAATATATCTTTTTGCTATTTCCATATAATTTTCAAATCTATGAGTATCGCTTATTACTGCAATTTTCATAAAATCACCACCTACAACATTTCTATAATTTTCTCTTTTAGTTGTTTTAATGCTACACCTCTATGGCTAATTTTATTTTTCTCTTCTTTATCTAACTCTGCAAAAGTCTTTTTTAATGGTTCATAATAGAATAATGGATCATAACCAAATCCATCTTTTCCTTGAAGGGAGTCTAATATTATCCCTTCAACTTCCCCTCTAATTGTGAAACTTCTTCCTTCAATATCTGCTACAGCTATTACACATACAAATTTCCCATTTCTTTTTTCCATAGGAACTCCCTTAAGCTTGTTAATAAGCTTCTCGTTATTCTTTTTATCATCTCCATGAATTCCAGAATATCTTGCTGAATATATCCCTGGTTCATTATTTAAATATTCTACTTCCAATCCTGAATCATCTGCTAGTATTATACAATCATTTTTATTTTGCTTTTTTAAATATAAAGCTATTTCTTTTGCTTTTTTCAAAGCATTTTCTTCAAAGGTTTTCCCATCCTCTATAACCTCTAAATCTATATTTTCTTCTTTAAGTGATTTTACTTCTATATTAATCTCCTTAAGTATACTCTTTATTTCTTGAACTTTATTTTTATTATTACTTGCGATTATTAATTTCTTCACTTTTAATTTCCTCCAGTTCCAATCCATAATGTATCCATCTTTAAAGAATCTTTTTCCACTTGAATCATTTGTTTGATTCCTTTTTTCCCTAGTTCAAGCAATTGATTTAATTCCTCCATAGTAAAAGGATTTTCTTCTCCTGTTCCTTGAATTTCAACTATTTTTCCTTCATCAGTCATTACAATATTCATATCAACTTTAGCTTTTGAATCCTCTGCATAACATAAATCTAATAGTTCCTCATTATTTACTATACCAACACTTGTCGCCGCTAAATAACTTCTTATAGGGTAAATTTTGAAAGGTTTAGATTTGTGTATTTTATTAACTGCATCAACCATTGCAATAAATGCCCCTGATATAGATGTGGTTCTTGTTCCTCCATCAGCTTGAATTACATCACAATCTACCCATAGTGTTCTTTCTCCTAAAGCCTTTAAATCTACCACTGACCTTAAAGCTCTTCCAATAAGTCTTTGAATTTCCATAGCTCTGCCATCTATTTTTAATCTTGCTATATCTCTAACCTTTCTGTTTTCTGTAGCTCTAGGAAGCATATTGTATTCTGCTGTAATCCATCCTTCACCACTACCTTTTAAAAACGGTGGTACTTTTTCCTCTACAGATACATTACAAATTACTTTTGTATCACCAACTTCAATTAGCACTGAACCTTCTGCATATTTAGTATAATTTCTTGTTACCTTAACACTTCTTATTTGATCTTTTTTTCTACCATCTATTCTCATTATGCACACCTTCAATCTATTTTATATTAAAAAGTTCGTCTCTTTTTGGTTCTTCCACCACTAACTCTACTCCATTAGAAACTAAAATTCCCTCGCTCTCAGTAACTTTTCCAATTATAGTTGCTTTTATTCCTTCTTTTTGTAAATCATCAACTAATTTATTTCCATTTGGACATGCAATAAGCATACTACCGGAAGAAATTAATCTTAAAGGATCTATAGAGAATTCTTTAGCTATTTTTTTTGTTGATTCTAATAATGGTATTTTCTCTTCATAAACTTTAAACCCCACTTTAGATGCCATAGCCACCTCAAATAAGGCTCCCAAAAGCCCTCCTTCTGTTATATCATGCATTGAAGTAGCTCCAGCTCTTCTTGCTATTTTCCCTTCTTCTAATACACTTATGTATTTAATTAAGTTTTGTGCTTCAAATAATTCTTCTTTGCTTAATATTTTTTTCACTCTATCTTCATGATCCTTTGATAAAATATATGTTCCTTCTAAGGCAATATTCTTTGTTACTATTATATCATCATTAATATTTGCTCCAGCAGTTCTTATAGATTTACCTTTTGGATTTTTACCTATCACAGTAATTGAAACTATTAATTTATTAACAGCTTCAGTAACCTCTGTATGTCCTCCAATTATTTCAACATTAATTTTTGATGCTTCTTCACTAATTTGTTCCATTACATAATTAATTTCTTCCATTGATGATGATGGTGGTGCAAGAATTGTTACTAATAAAGCTATTGGTTCTCCACCTGAAGAAGCTATATCATTGCAGTTTATTTGAACAGCTAAAGCTCCTACATCATTGCTACACCCTGTTATTGGATCAGTTGAGAAAACACCTTCAAAATCTCCAAAATCTATTACTGAACAATCTTCTCCAACATCGTTTCTTATTACCACTTCATCTCTTCTTAATTTTCTATTTTTTAAAATCATTTCTCTTAAATCATCAAAATTAATCTTACCTGGTTTCATAAAAACGCTCCTTTTCTTATGATTTTACGACTATTTTTTGAAATAACTCATATTAATAATATAAATAATAATATGAGGTGAATTACTTTGAAATATATAGGTCCATTTTTTAGAATGAATACTTTATCTATTGAAGATATTAAGGGGCAATTATTTCACTTATCTAAAGAAGCCATAAAAACTATTGCATTAAGCTCCAAGTGTGGAATAACTACTTCATTTAGAGCCTCCAAAAAATCTCATTCCAACAATGATATTAACACACTAAATGACTTTTCTCCACTTTTATGTATATACAAGAAATCCTCTCCAACTTTTATTCATAGCAAATCATCTTGTAGCTTTAATGAAGAAACCTTTAAGAAAAACATATTACCAATGCCAAATGCCATGCTAACATTATGTATATTAGAACTTTCAAACTATTATTCGAATTATTCAATAAAATCAAATACAATTTCATCCTTTGAAAAACCTTATATTGCTTTGGCAAAAAGACAATTAGACTTTTTCTCCAAGAATTTAAGAAATACGGAAGGTATATTTGTTGAGAAAAAAAACTCTAGTGAAAGTAATACAAATAATTATACTTTAATTGAAGAAGATAATAGCTTTTCTTTTTCTGATCAATCCTTCATGATGGTTGCCTACTTTCTTTTTTCATTATACTATGAAGAAGAATCTGTTAGTAGTGAATATAGAGAATTTTCCATACAAATTTTAAATATGCTTTTAGAATTTAAAGATTCACTTTATGATGTTTCCTTTGATGAAGGAACTAAAATATTAATGTCACTTAATATTTTATATTCTTACTATAATGAGGAATCCCTTAAAAAACTAATTATTGATTATAGTGATTTTTTAATTGATAAATTTAATGATAAAGACTATATTAATTCTGAAATAGATAATACATCAATTTTAGCTATTACTTTAATAGATTCTTATAACAATACAGGTATTTTATCCTTTAAAGATAAATCAGATGAAATAATCAATAAACTTATATCATTCTATATTAGTGATACCGGTATCTTTACAAAAGATTCAGATAAAAAGGAAATTAAATATTCTTCTGAGGAAATTATATTTTATTTTTTAGCAATACTTATTTATGATAATAAAGAACAATTTACTTCAAAATCAATGATTTCTAGTTTATATAGAAATTTAATTGTTAATTCAGGAATAGTAGCTAGCTGGCCTGATGCACCAACCCTTGATGAAATTGAAAGATATAAATACCTCTCTTTACGTTCTAATGATATGCTTGATGAATTATTCTTTAGAATGCCAAACTTACAAAGCCCAAATTCTACTGGAATAGCACCTGTTTTTTATAAAAATGTTATTTATTCTGTTAAGAAAAAAAGATTCTCAACTAAAAGAAATTCTTTTGACAGCAGCAAGAACATGATGATTTTTTATGTATTAATCCACTACTTAAAAAATGATGTTGCATCAGAAATGCATTTTACAGAAATCACAGAAAATACAGAAAATAATGATTAACACAAATTAGAGGAGAATATTAATATATTATTCTCCTCTAAAAAATTAAATTCCCGTAATAATCCATCTTAACACCTGATACTTTATTTGAAATTGCTATATTATCATTATAATAAAATAAAGGTAAGATTCTATATGAATTCAATAAATCTTCTTCTAACAAATAATAATTCTCATCAGTATTTTTGTACTTTTCATATATATCCTTTTCAGTTGTCGAAAATAAATCCTTTATACTCTCATAAAATAATGTTTTCCTTGAAAATGTCTCCTCATTACTTAATAAATACATACTATACTTGTTATTTATTTGAGCTTCTTTATAATCATCTTTATCAAGTAAATAATATTTTAATTTTATACTTTTATTTTCTTTAAACCAATTTGATAAATATTCACAGATTTTCTTATTCTCAATATTTGATATTGCACAAATAGATAAATTATTTATATCATTTAAATCTGAAATAGTATTAATACTAACTTTTCTACTTTGAATAAGATTTACATTTTCTTTATCCGCTCTGATGAAACTTCCTTCTGCCCATTCCACCTTCATTGAATTAGTACTCTCATATTCATCTATAGCCTCACAAATATTTTTATAAATTGCCCCTCTAACCGAAGCAATCATGTTGGTACTTTTTTCATCTATATATAAATATTCCCCCTTATTAGAAGGATACGTTAGTAAATTCCCTTTTTGATTTAAATCATTTAATTCATTTTCTGGTGGATTAATAATAATATCTCTATTTCCAACTTTAAAAGCTGCCATAGCCTCTTCAGTATTATTATCTTTTTTCATTACAATTTCATTTCCATTCCCAGTAACATTTTCAAGTTCAATTTCTTCACTATTCATAGTAATTATTTTATAATCTCCAGAATAAATAATATTACTATAGAAAGTGTCCATCTGGCTCCATAATTGTATTCTTTTTCTTAATCGATATTGTGGCTTCGTTAATTCATCAATAAATTTATCATTTTTATTATTTAGTCTTATTTTAATTTCATTATCTCTACATGTTATTGCTACACCATTTTCAAAAGACACTTTTTTATTCTTATAATCATTTACTCCATAAATATCATATAGTACTACAACATCATTTTTATCTTGTAAAAAAATTAATTCCTTTAAAAAATTATATATATCATTTACTGTTATTTTACTGCCATCACTCCAAAATATATCTTCCTTAATTTTAAATACATATTCTATTCCACTGTCATTTATTTCATAACTTTCAGCTATTTCTGGAATAATCTCACCATCTATATTTTTAGAAAATAATCCCTTACTTGTTGCACAAATAAGATCCTGTTCTCTTTTATTTAAATTTGATATATTTATCAAATTATTGGTAATATTATTTATAGAATATATTATTCTATCATTATCTGTTACTTCTTTTTTATCTTCTTTAACAATAAAGCCACATAAGAATATAATTGTAAAACCCATCATAAATATGGATATAATTATCTTTTTCATAAATTACTCCTTTATACATATACTTCTTATTATATCCATAGTAATTTTACTTAATCACTTTAATATTATTTTTAGTACATCTATGTTATGTTATAATAGAAAATGATTTTATTAAGGAGGTTTTATTATGGATATCTTATTTACTATTACTTGTATAGTAGGAATAGTATTTATGTGTATATTTTCATTTATTGGCATCTGGCTATTTGTTATAGCACTTAAATCCTACCGTCAATTAAGATATAAGAATTATATTTTAGAAAAAATATATCAAAAAATAGGTACTAATTCTAATAACCAAAGTAATGATAAGCCTTCATCACTACAAGACTCATTAGATTTTTTCGATTTAGGTTGTGAAAAGGAAAATAATAATTTTGATAATATTAAAAACTTCGAGAAGTTAAATAATAAGGACGTGTTATAAAACACGTCCTTATTATTTAACTAAAGTCATAGAGAATAGTAAAGATGCAGAAATTAATAGACATAGTAAAAAATATACAAATTTCTTAATACCTTCTTCGTTAATTAACAATCTTATACCTAAAATACACATTGTTACTGCTACCCCAATTTGTATAGGTCTATAGGAATTAAAAATTAATCCTACATAATAAAAGTGATATGAAGTTAAAAAAGTACAAATTATAAGTACACTTGTAATTGCTGCAGATGCAACACTTAATACGTTAATAATTTTTTTCATATTTATTCCCCTATCATCTTTTTAAATTCTTCCTCTGAAATTACTTTTACCCCTAAGTCTAACGCTTTTTGTAGTTTTGATCCTGCTTCTTCTCCTGCAAGAACATAATCTGTTTTTTTACTAACACTTCCCGAAACTTTAGCTCCAAGTATTTCAAACTTTTCTTTTATACTATTTCTTGTATAATCTTTTAATGTACCTGTAACTACCACAGTTTTTCCTTGAAATAAGCTTTCAATAGTTTCTTTTTCTTCATAAACTGGATTAACTCCAAGTTGAAGCAATTCATTTATTGTATTAAGGACTTTTTCTTCATTAAAAAATTCTACTATATCCTGTGCTACTACATCACCTACATCTTGAATTTCTACTAATTCTTCGAATTTAGCATTTTTGATATTTTCTAAAGATTTAAATGTATTTACTAAATCTTTTGCAGTTTTAACCCCCACATTTGGAATTCCTAAAGAGTAGATAAATGCTTGCAAGCTACATTGTTTACTTTTTTCTACTGCATCTAAAAGGTTTTGTGCCTTCTTTTCTCCAAACTTTTCTAATGTTAATAATTCATTTTTATTTAAATTGTATAAATCTGATATTGATTTAATATTTAGTTTTTCAAATAATTGTTCTGCTGTCTTTTCTGAAAATCCCTCTATATTCATTGCTTCTCTTGAGGCATAGTGAACAATACTTTTTA
Source organism: Clostridiales bacterium (assembly GCA_012519845.1). Lineage (GTDB taxonomy): Bacteria > Bacillota > Clostridia > Clostridiales > Clostridiaceae > Clostridium. The sequence goes on along the minus strand of JAAYPK010000100.1, from coordinate 80,344 downwards.
CCATTTGAGGTTTGCAAGACAATGTATTTTCACAAAAATAATGTGCTCCATCCAATATTAAATGACTTCCACAAGATGGACAAATCATAGGTGGTTCAATTTCCTTTGCATCTTTAAGTGTTTCAGGTACAACTCCCATTATTTCTGGAATAACATCATTTGATCTTCTAACAAAAACATCTGCCCCAATTTTTACACCTTTTCTCTTAATGTCATCCATATTGTTTAAGGTTGCTCTTTTCACTGTAACTCCTGCAAGTTCAATAGGATCTAATATTGCAGTAGGTGCTACTCTTCCATTTCTTGAAACATTCCATTCTACATCTAAAAGTTTTGTTGTTGCTTCCTGAGCCTCAAATTTATATGCTATAGCCCATTTAGGATACTTAATTGTATATCCAAGTAACTCTCTAGTTCTCATGTCATCTATTGCAATTACTAACCCATCAATATCATAATTTAAATCAAATCTAATATTTCTAATATAATCAATTTCTTTTTCTATCTCTTCAATAGAAGTACATACCTTAATATAATCATCTACTATAAAGCCTTTTTTCTTTATAAAATCCATCATTTCTAAATAATTCTTAAATCCTTTACCTTCTTTATATCCTATATCATAAAAGAAAGCTGATAAATTTCTGCTTGCAGTTTCCTTAACATTTAAATTTCTTAAAGCTCCGGCTGCTCCATTTCTTAAATTTTTTAAAGGTATCTTTGCATTTTTATTGTACTCTTCAAAGGCTTCTGTTGTCATTATTGCTTCACCATGAATTTCAAGTACATCTGCTGATTCTATTTTTAGAGGAATAGATTTTATAGTTTTAACTTGAGCTGTTACATCTTCTCCAATTTCTCCAGTACCTCTTGTAGCTGCAACCTTTAAAATTCCATTTTCATCATAAGTTAAATTAATTGTTAAGCCATCAAACTTTTTAGTTAATATATATTTTAAATCAGGAAGATTTTCTCCCTTCATTCTCATTTCATTAACGAATTTTACATTTCTATTATGCCATTCCTTTAGCTCCTCAACAGTTTGTGCCTTATCCATACTCCAAAGACGTGCCTTATGAGTATATTTGTTAAATCCTTCTAAAACTACATCTCCAACTCTAACTGTTGGTGAATAAGGTAAAATATAATCTTCTTCTTTTTCAAGCTTTTTTAATTCATCATATTTCTTATCATACTCTTTATCTGTTACTGTTGGATTATCTAGTGAATAATATTCATAAGCATATCTATTTAGCTCCTCAACTAATTCTTCTATTCTTTTCTTTTTATCCAAGGACTAAAACCTCCTACATTCTATAATAATTCTAACTTTGCAAAAGACATTAATAGCACCTTTACTCCTTGTTTGTCAAAAGCTATAGTTAACTTTTTATCATCCCCAGCAGGAGTTATACTTACAATTGTACCAACTCCAAATTTATCATGTTTAACCTTTCTTCCTAAAGTTATTTCATTACTATCAGTATTAAATTCTGAAGCAGCTACAGGAGTTATTCCAGAAGGACTTACTGTTTTATTTTCTCTTATGGAATTTCTTAAACTAAATGGGTTGTTTGATTTATTATTAAAAGAATTATTTCCTCCCTTAGAATTTAATGAACCTCTTTCATTTAAATATTCCTTAAGGTCTGGTTTAATTTCTTGAATAAAGTCTGATTGACTATAACTAACAATCCTTCCAAACACCCTTCTCATTTCTGCTGAAGTTAAATATAATTCTTCTTTAGCTCTTGTTATTGCAACGTAGCATAGTCTTCTTGCCTCTTCCATTTGATCTTCATGTTCTATATCTGTGGAGCTTGGGAATATCCCGTTTTCCATTCCTACCATAAATACTATTGGGAACTCTAATCCTTTTGCACTATGGACTGTCATTAATACTACATTTCCTTCAGCTTCTTCATTATCTTCTTCAAGTTTATCTGTATCTTGAACTAAAGATACCTTTTCTAAATATGCAGATAGTGTTTTATCTTCACTGCTTTTTTCAAATTCCACAGCATCAGTAACTAGTTCTTTTAAATTCTCAATTCTACTTTTATCTTCTATTGTTCCTGACTTTTCTAATTCCTCAATATATCCAGTATCCTTTAGTATATTTTCAATAATAATTGAAGGGCCTACTTCTGCATCAACAAGTCCCATAAAGTTTTCCATAAGTGATACAAATTTTTCTATAGAAGTTGCATTTCTAGCAGTTAATGATGGAATATTTCTTACTTGTGTTAATCCATCCCATAAGCTTAATTCAAAATTATTAGTATATTCTTGAACCTTATTAACAGTTGCATCCCCTATACTTCTTTTAGGAACATTAATTATTCTTTTTAAACTTATATTATCTTGCGGATTTACAAGAACCTTTAAATATGAAATCAAATCTTTTATTTCTTTTCTATCATAGAACCTAGTTCCCCCTATTATTTTATAGGCTATTCCTCTTCGTCTTAAGGTTTCTTCAAAAATACGTGATTGTGCATTTGTCCTATATAATATTGCAAAATCATCATTTTTCCTTTTTTCTTCATATTTTAAATCTGCAATTGTTTTTGAAACAAAATCTGCTTCACTTTTATCATCAAAAGCTCTATAAACTTTAATTTTACTTCCTGCCTCTTGAGTAGTTCTTAAACTTTTTCTTTTTCTATTTGCATTATTAGCAATTACTACATTTGCTGCTTGAAGAATATTATCCTTTGACCTATAATTCTGCTCTAATTTTATAACTTTTGCATTAGGATAATCTTTTTCAAAATTTAGAATATTAGTAACATCGGCACCTCTCCATGCATATATACATTGGTCATCATCCCCAACAACACAAATGTTTTTATTTTTTTCAGCTAATAGTTTAACTAACTCATATTGTGCTCCATTAGTATCCTGATATTCATCTACCATAATATACTGAAATTTTCTTTGATAAAACTCTAATACATCAGGGTTTCTCTTAAATAATTCTACGGTTTTAAATATTAAATCATCAAAATCCATAGCATTATTTTCTTTTAATCTCTTTTGATATAACAAATAAACATCTGCTATTTTATTATCTCTAAAACTATGTTCGAATTCTCTTTTAAAGCTTTGTGCCCCCTGTAATTTGTCCTTTGATCTTCCTATTCTTGCTGCAATCTCTCTTTGAGATATATCTTTTTCATTAATCCCTATTTCCTTCATACATTCATTGATTAATGTTTTTTGATCTGATGTATCATATATTGTAAAATTCTTTTTATATCCTAAATGTTCTATTTCACGTCTTAATATTCTTACACAAGTTGAATGAAAGGTAGAAATCCACATATCTTCTGCCTTTTCACCTACTAATGCCTTAACTCTATCCTTCATTTCCTTTGCTGCTTTATTAGTAAAAGTTATTGCTAGAATTTTATATGGAAGTATTCCTAAATCTTCAATCATATGTGCCATTCTATATGTTAAAACTCTAGTTTTTCCTGATCCTGCTCCTGCAAGTATTAATAGCTGACCATCTATAGTTGTAGCTCCATCATACTGCTCCTTATTTAGTAATGATTTCAAGTCCAAAATCATTCCTCCTCTCTAAATACAACATATTATATCACATTTAAAATAAACCAAATATTATAGGAATTAAAATTCCAGGTAAAAGATTTGCAACCCTTATATTTGTTACCTTTAGCATATTTAATCCAAGTCCTAATATAATTAACCCACCTACAGCTGACATATTTGTAATAACTACTTCACTTAATACATTACTAAGTAAACTTGCACCTAATGTTATCCCCCCTTGATAAATTAAAACAGTAAAAACTGAAAAAATCACACCAACTCCAAGGGAAGACGTAAATATAATAGATGCTACTCCATCTAAAATTGATTTTGCAAATAATGTAGTATGTTCTCCTTTAAGTCCACTTTCAAGAGAACCTACAATTGCCATAGCTCCTACACAAAATAATAAGCTAGAAGAAACAAATCCTTCCGCTATAGATACATTATTATTGCCATTCTTTTTATTTACTTTTTGCTCCAAAGTATCTCCTAATTTAATTAACTTTCCATCTATGTCTAAAATTTCACCAATTAAAGCTCCAATTGCAACACATACTATAATTTGAAGAGTATTAGTCCCTTTTAATACTCCTGAAATTCCTATATATATGGTACAAAGCCCCAATCCCTGCATCATTGTTTCACTTACTCTACTTGGAATTCTACCCTTAACAACAAAACCTATACAAAACCCTATTATAATAGTTATACAATTAACAATTGTACCAAGCATTCTTATCCCCCAATTCTCTATTCATAATTTTTATTTTACCATAAAATTTACTTCTTATATACAAATCATCTCTTTCTTTTTGCCTTCTATTGGATTAAAATAATATATATTAGCAAAAAATATTACAGAAATAAGAGAGGTCTAATTTATGTCAAATGAAACTACTTCTTCTAATTTTATTAGAAATATAATTATTGATGACTTAGAGAATGGGAGAACAAAAAAAGTAATAACTCGTTTTCCTCCCGAACCAAATGGCTACTTACATATAGGTCACGCTAAATCTATTTGCCTTAACTTTCAATTGGCAGATGAATTTAATGGTGAAACAAATTTAAGATTTGACGATACAAATCCTATAAAAGAAAGTACAGAATACGTAAAATCCATTAAAGAAGATGTTGAATGGCTAGGATTTAAATGGGATAATTTATTTTTCGCCTCTAATTATTTTGACAAAATGTATGAAAAAGCTATCTTACTTATAAAAAAAGGTAAAGCTTACGTATGTGATCTAACACCAGAAGAAATGAAAGAATATAGAGGTACTTTAACTGAACCTGGTAAGAATAGCCCATACAGAAATAGAAGTGTTGAGGAAAATTTAGATTTATTTGAAAGAATGAAAAATGGTGAAATTAAAGATGGTGAAAAAGTATTAAGAGCTAAAATAGACATGGCTTCACCAAATATTACTTTAAGAGATCCTATTATTTATAGAATTGCTCATATATCTCACCATAATACAGGTGATAAATGGTGCATTTATCCAATGTATGATTTTGCTCATCCTTTAGAAGATGCCTTTGAAGGTGTAACTCATTCAATATGTACTTTAGAGTTTGAAGAACATAGGCCTTTATATGACTGGGTAATTAAAGAATGTGAAACTGAATCTGTTCCAAGACAATATGAATTTGCAAGATTAAATTTGACTAATACTGTAATGAGTAAAAGAAAGCTTAAATTATTAGTTGATGAAGGTGTTGTTGATGGATGGGATGATCCTAGAATGCCTACTATTGCTGGTCTTAGAAGAAAAGGATATACTCCTCAGTCAATAAGAAACTTTTGTAAAGAAATTGGAGTTTCAAAAGCCAATTCTAAAGTAGATGAACAAATGTTAGAATATTTTATAAGAGAAGATTTAAATACAACTGCTCAAAGAGCAATGGCTGTGCTTGATCCTATAAAATTAATAATTACTAATTACCCTGAAGGTGAAACAGAAGAATTAGAAATTGAAAATAACCCTAATGATGAAAGTGCTGGTACAAGAAAAGTTACTTTTTCTAGAGAATTATATATTGAAAGAGAGGATTTCATGGAAGAACCTCCAAAAAAATATTTCAGATTATTCCCTGGAAACGAGGTTAGATTAAAAGGTGCTTATTTCGTAAAATGTACTGATTTCATAAAAGATGAAAATGGAATTGTTACTGAAATTCATTGCACTTATGATCCAGAAACAAAAAGTGGTAGTGGCTTTACTGGAAGAAAAGTTAAAGGAACTATTCACTGGGTTGATGCTAAATCTTCAATTCCTGCTGAATTCAGACTTTATGAGCCTTTAATTTTAGATGATAATGAAGAAAATGAAGGTAAGCATTTCTTAGAACAAATAAATCCTAATTCTTTAACAATATTAAAAGGATTTATTGAACCTTCATTAAAAGATGCTAAAGGTCAAGATAAATATCAATTATTTAGACATGGATATTTTAATGTAGATCCTAAAGATTCAACTAAGGATAATTTAGTATTTAATAGAATTGTTTCTTTGAAAAGCTCATTTAAAATTAAATAAAATAATAGAGCTATCCCTTAACGGACATTAATCCATAAGTGATAGCTCTTAACTTTTGACTGTATTCCGAAATAATACCCAGATTATCTTGTAAAAACTATTTTATCACTATTTGATAATTCTAAATTATATGTATAACCATCCTCATGAAATTTTTTAATATCTTCTATAGTGCTTATACCATTTTTTACAATATATCTTGTGATTTTTCCTCTTGCCTTTTTTGCATATGAACCTATTACCTTAAATTTATTATCTTTCTTTTCATAAAAAATAATATCCACAATTTTATATTTATTTTTTATTTTATCCACATTTAATACACTACTATATTCTAAAGAAGCTAAGTTTATTAACAGCTTATCTCCTGGCGATTCTTCTATTTCATTCATAATTCTATTGGTAATTTTATCTTTCCAAAATAAATATAAATCTTCTATATCTGAATCATTTAATTTTGTTGCCATTTCAAGTCTATATTCTTTAATAACATCTAAGGGTCTTATTATTCCATAAAGTCCTGATAAAATTCTAATTATTTTTTGTGAATAAATTAATTCTTCTTTTGAAAAATCTAATGAGTCTATATTCTTAAATACTTCTCCATAAAAAGATAATAATGATATACATTTATCATGGTCTGAATTAAATTTATGGTATCTTTCATAATTTACTTCTGCTATTTTACTTGAAGCCTTTAATACCTTTTCTAATTCTTCCTTTGAATATTGCTTTAATATATTTAACAGTTTCTGAACCTCCTTATTATAAATAGGTTCAGAAACTATATCTTTAAATTCATCCTTGAATGTTGGTTTAAATGTTTTTGCTGAAGACAAAATTAATATCATATACTTAAAAACTCCCTATATTGTTCCTCTTTAAAACCAACTAATATTTTATTATCATCAATTAATATTGGTCTTTTTACAAGCATACCATTTTGAGATAATAACTTTGCAGCATCTTCTTTTGTAATATTCTTAACTTTGTCTTTAAGATTCATTTCCTTATATAATTTACCCGATGTATTGAAAAACTTCTTAACTTCAAGTCCGCTTTTGTTCATCCAATCTAATAATTCTTCTTCACTTGGATTATTTAATACAATATCCCTATCCTCAAATTCAATATTATTTTCTTTTAAGAACTTCTTTGCCTTAATACATGTTGTACATTTTGGATATTCTATAAATTGAATCATTTTGTCACCTCTATTTTATAAACTTATTAAATCTTTCTATAACTTTGTCTTTTCCTAAAATCTTCATTATAGTGCATAAATCTGGAGTATTGGATCTATGTGTTACTGCAGCCCTAATTGCTCCTGCCACATCTGAAACCATTCCTTTATATTCCTCTGGATTCTTTTTGTATTTTTTTCTATCAGTTGCATATCCAAGTTCTACAGCTATTTCCTTTAATTCATTAAACCACTCATCATTATTTCCATCTAAACTAAATCTATCTTTATAAATACCTATTATTCTCTTAGCTTCATCCATATCTATATTTTTAGGTATCTCAATATTTTCATCCTTATCAAATAATGAATCAAAGAAATAGAATACCTTTTCTCTTACATCACTCCATTTAGCAAAGTCTTTTCTAGGCTTAGGTCCTTCTTTATCAATATTAAATACTTCTTTCATCATTTCTTCATTATTTACTACAAGATCATGCATTTCTTTATCATATTCTTCAGCCCATTTTATATAATAGTCATATACATCCGTAGCTTTTATTTTACATATAACATTTTTACTTACATCATTTAACTTAACTATATCAAATAAAGCTCCACTTTTACTCATTTTATCTAAAGAAACTTGGAATTCATGATAATCATCCTCTGGATTTTCTTCTCTCCACTCTTCATAAGTAGAATTAATTATATTTAATAAATATTCTATTACTGAAACAACTGGATAACCTTCTTCTTTATAGTAACTTACTGCACTTTCTGCATCTTTTCTCTTACTTAATTTTCTCTTTGATCCACCATCTTGCTTCATAATAGTAGGAATATGAGCATATTTAGGTGTCTCAAATCCAAGAATATCAAATAATTGAAGATGTATTGGTAAAGAAGATAACCATTCCTCTCCTCTTATTACGTGTGTTGTTCTCATTAATCCATCATCTATTGCATGAGCAAAATGATATGTTGGTAATCCATCTGATTTAATTAATACTATATCAATATTGTTTTCAGGGAAAGACACATGACCTTTTATTAAATCATCATATTCTACCCTAGTGTCAAAATCTCCTGGAGATTTTAATCTAATAATATAGCTTTCACCTTTTTTTATTTTTTCAATTGCCTCTTCTGCTGATAAATTTCTACAAGTAGCATATTCTCCATGATACCCCGGTAATATTTTATTCTCCATTTGCTTTTCTCTAACTGCATTTAATTCTTCTGCTGTGCAAAAACATGGATAAGCTAAACCTTTTTTAATTAAATCTTTAGCAAAAGTTTCATATATTTCTTTTCTTAAACTTTGTTTATATGGACCATAGTCTCCTTTTTCTGTTTCTTCTCCTGTCATTCCTTCATTAAAGTTCATGCCATAATTATTTATAGTTTCTATAGTATCTTTAATTGCACCCTTTACTTCTCTTTTTTGGTCTGTATCCTCTACTCTTAAGAAAAATACTCCATCACTTTCATGGGCTATTCTTTCGTTAATTAAAGCTGCAAATATTCCACCTATATGTTGAAATCCTGTTGGACTTGGAGCATATCTTGTAACTTTTGCTCCTTCTTTCAAATTCCTCTTAGGATATTTTTCTAAATAATATTCTGGCGTTTTTTCTATATTTGGGAATATAATATCAGCTAATTTTTCTAAACTCATTTTATCACCTTTCCTTTTATAATATTAAAGCAAAAAAAAACTCCCGCCTAAAAATATAGGACGAAAGAATTACCTCCGTGGTACCACCTAAATTGAATATAAAAATATATTCCTCTCTAAAACACATAAGGGTGTGAATCCCAAAAGCTCCAAAGCTTCCTTCTATAAATCTACTTATTAGGATTCCACCATCCCTAACTCTCTTAAAAGATCAATTTATGTACTCTTCTTCTTCCTTGCTTATATCAATATTTAACTTTATATAATTATATATTATATCTTCTTTATTGTAAACTATGATAAGTTTCTTACTCTTTATTTTTAATTCATACTGTATTTTCAGAGCTCGCCTAAAAAAAATACAACCCTTGGGGCTGGGTTGTATTAATAATAAGCAATAAATAAAATGGGGCTATGTATTTTTTACTTATCCTTGCAGTGATAATTATATGTTATGGTTTTTATTTTTGCAAGTATTTTTGATAAAAATCCTTTGTGAAATCAAAAAAATGAATTGTTATCCTTCATTTTCACGAATTTTCTGTTAAAATTTCTTCAATTGATTTAATTCTTCTTCTGTTAATTCCCTATATTCTCCTTCTTCTAATTCTGGATCTAAAGGAATTCCTCCAAATTCTATTCTTTTTAAATAAGTAACTTTTTTATCTAAAGCTTCAAACATTCTTTTTACCTGATGATATTTTCCTTCAGAAATAGTTACTTTTACTTCAGAACCTTCTTTAGAAGATGATAATATTTCTAAAATACCTTCTTTACACTTATATCCATCATCTAATGTGATTCCATTTTTAAAAGCATTTATATCACTATCATTAACTTCTTTATCAATTTTTGCATAATACACTTTATTTACATGAAATTTAGGAGATATTAATCTATGATTTAAGTCCCCATCGTTAGTTAAAAATAACAATCCAACTGTGTCTTTATCTAATCTTCCAATAGGAAAAGGTTCAAATACTTGATGTTCAAATTCCAAAAGATCAATAACTGTTTCAGAAACATTATCTGTAGTAGCTGATACTACTCCGCTTGGTTTATTCATAATTAAATATATATTTTTTCTATAAAATATTTCTTCACCATTTACAGTTATTATTGATTTTTCAGGATCAACTAAGGTGCTACTGTCTTTTATAATTTTACCGTCTACTAATATTAATCCTTTTCTTGCTACTTGCTTAATTTCTTTCCTACTTCCATATCCAAGGTTTGAAATGATTTTATCTAATCTTTCCATATTTTTCACTCCTACTTAAATTAACTCTCATAATTATACTTAACTTTAACTTAATTGTAAAACATTAATATATACTTCTGTTTTGGACAAGCACCAATATATAAATCCTCATCTCTTAACTCTTCTCTACTCCTTAACACTAAATTATTAAGTGATCAAAATGAAAAACTGTCGCTGGTAAGTTTCACCTTAAAGCGACAGTCTTCTTTAATTTTTATATTCCTAATCTGATTATTCCACACCATTAATATAATAGTTCATTACCTTTGGAATATGATTTTGAGTTTCTTCAGGCATTTTATATAAATCTGCAACTGACTTAACTCCTCTAGCCTGAACAGTTCCTGCTCCAGCTCCATAAGCCATTAATGCCATTGGAATGTCCCCATTATAATTATCTAAATGATATTTTAATAATTGAACTCCACCTTTAATATTATCATCTATACTATATGGATTCTGTACATTCCATTGCTTACATACAGATGGCATTAATTGCATTAATCCCATAGCTCCTGCTGAAGATGTAACATTAGGTTGAAAATCAGATTCAACTTTAATTAATGCTAATACTAGTTTAGGATCAACACCATATTCACTACAATATTTATTTACACTATCATAAATTTGCTGCTTTGTAGCATCACTACTGCTTGTACTTACATTTCCTATATTATAATTATTATAATAGCTATTATATGTTAAGTATCCAATTCCATTATTAGCTCTTTCTAAAGGTAAATCCTCTAAAATCTGCCCTGCGCTAGTATTAAATGTATTTGCTCCATATAGAGATCCTAATAACGAATTTGTACTAGAAGATGAATCTTTCATAGAATCCATTAAGGCCTGTAAAACAAGCTCAAATTCCATTCCATCCCCTAAACCAGATTTCATTATTTTTTGCATCATACTAGCTCCATAAAGTTTTTCTGCACTATCTAATCCTGTTGTGGAACTACTATTATTTAATCCATATAAATTTGATATACTTGATAAGCTACTAAGATAATTATAATCACTCACTATTTTTTCCTCCTTAGACTACATTAAATATTAATTCATCATAATCTTCATAATTTACATTTTTATAAAAGCTTTTACTCATTACCATAATCCTATATCTTCCTTTTAAAAAAGGAATAAAAGTATAGTAATTTTTTCTACTATATTCTTGAACTTTAATCCAATTACCATTTTCCATAATATAAAATTGGTAACATACATCTTTGCCACCTTCACTATTAACTGAGAAAGTCACTTCTGAATTTAATTTCACTTCTGACTTACTTAGCTTAAGTTTTGTATTACATACTTTAAGGGAATCTACTACATATATACTAATTTCTTTTTTATTATCAAATTCCTCTAAACATTTAATATTTTTAGCGAATACTTCAAAGGTATATTTCCCTGTACATTTTGGTTTAATAATTAATTTTTTGTTTTTTACATAACCAGTATCTTCAACTAAAGTCCCATTAATTTTTGTATTAAATTTAACTAGAGTTTTTTCTGTATTTTCTGTAATTGCTTCTAATTGAATTAAATCTCCAACCATATAGTTTTCTTTGTCTGCTATTAATATGCAATCAATATTTGCAGGTAAATAGTCATACACTTTTAATGATACAAACATATTACTATCATAATCTTTTGTAGAATATTTATCTTTAACCTTTACCTCAATACTATATTCACCTTTTTCTTCAGGAATAAAATCAACCCAATTTGATAATCCATAATCAATTCTTTCAATTTCTTTCCCACATTTATATACTATAAAAGCGTAGCTTATGCATATACCACCACTTGCTGAAACTTTAATATTTACAGGTTTATTTACAATAATATTCTTAATAGGATCTAAAATTACTTCTTTGATTCTTACAGGTTTATTTCCTTTTTTATCTACAATATATTCTAGTTCTTTCTTAGCCTCATATTCTCCAGGAAATGATATGTCTTTACTATAAACTATAATCTTGTATTTCCCTTGCATAGTTGGTCTCCATGAATAAGAACTACTTCTAATATATCCTGAATCTTCACTTATAGGCCCTTCTACAATAAATCTATATATTACTTCTCGTCCACCACTTACTAATACTTTAATATTAATTTCATTTCCTAGTAATTGAGGGGAATTTAAATCAGTCCACAACCTATTTATTGATATTTTTTTGTAGGGCTCAATATCATAATATAATATTGCTCTATCATCATATTCTTTATTTGATAATAAATCTTTTGCCAAGCATAATATTTTATATTGTCCAGGATATTTTTCCTTAAAAGATATCATTCTCTTTGATGAATAGTCTTGAAGACATATTATTTTACCTTCTTGATTCATTTTCATAAATTTATATAAAATAGCTCTTTTATCTCCCAAATTAGTTTCAACTTTAAAAATAAGTTCATTATTCACTACTAATTCTTCTGTTAAACATTTAAAATCTAAAATTTCTACTTTATTTCTTTCAGAAACGTTAATAATAACTGTAGTAAATTCTTCACAATTATCAGTAGAATTAATCCTCTTACATTCAATTAAAATTTCATGGGTTCCTTCTTCTGTAGCAGTATATATAAGCTTATTTTCTACACTATAATCTCTAATAGGCTCCCATCCTTGTCCTCCTTTTATCCAAAATCTATACAATAAAGGCGATATGCTAGATATAACCTGAATATTTATTTTTTCTCCCACAAATATTTTTGTTCTATCTATTTTGACATCCTTAATAATTTCTAACTCTTCTTTACTATTTATAAATACCTCTTCCTTACTCAAAAAATCAAAGGGTTTGTCCGATTTTTTATTTTTTCCTTGCACCATAACAGTGTACTTCCCTTCTTTTTCAGGGACCCATTTGCAAAATCTATCTTCAGAATAATCTTTTAATTTATTCCATATCCCATCTTTTCCAATAAGAAATTTATAGTCCATATCTTTTTCTGTTGATATTATTCTTATTTTTTGCTCTTCATTTTGTATTTTTTCTCCTTCTATATCAAACAAAATTTGTAATTCATTCAAAATACCTCACCTCTTTTTATATTTCAATTATTATTTTACCATATTTTTCAATTAATTCCAATATTTATAGGTACTTTGATAAAATAAAAATCTCATTATAATTTCTATTAAGAGAATTATAATGAGAATTAATCTGTTTTTTGATCTAACGCCTTATTTATCAATATTTTTAAATTACTAATTAGTTTTTCATCTTCTTTTAAGCTTCGCTTTTTATTCCCTGAGGTCCTGCCTCCAGCTCTTCTTATTTGCTCTGATATATGTCTATTTTCTAATAATCTGTCGATATTTTCATTGGTGTATATTAAGCCACTTGGATTAATAGCATAAGCCTTTTTAGATAAACATAAAGCTGCTACTCCATAATCTTGAGTAATAACTATATCAAAAGCTTTTGTTTCATTTATTACATACATATCTACCATTTGAAATCCACTATCAACTATTTTTACAATAGAATAATCGCTTCTTATTAAATGATTAACATCACAAAATATTAAAATTTCTATATTATTTTGTTTAGCTGTATTTTCAATAATAGGGATGCTTGGGCAAGCATCCCCATCTATTATTATTTTCAATTTATTATAGTCTCTTTTCTAAATCAGCTTTTAGATCTTCATACCCTGGCTTACCAAGTAAAGCAAACATATTCTTTTTATATGCTTCAACACCTGGTTGATCAAATGGATTTATTCCTAATAAATATCCACTTATTCCACATGCCTTTTCAAAGAAATAAACTAAATGTCCAAAATAATATGGAGATATTTCTGGAACGTTAAGAATAATGTTTGGAACTCCTCCATCATTATGAGCAAGTAAAGTTCCTTCAAAAGCTTTCTTATTTACGAAATCTACTTCTTTACCTGCTAAGAAGTTTAGTCCATCTAAGTTATCTTCTGTTTTTTCAATAACAACTCTCTTTCTTGGAGTTTCAACATTTATTACTGTTTCAAATAAATCTCTTCTTCCTTCTTGAATATATTGTCCCATTGAATGAAGATCTGTTGAGAAGCTAACTCCTGCTGGGAATAATCCTTTATTATCTTTTCCTTCAGATTCTCCATATAGTTGTTTCCACCATTCATTAAAGTATACTAAAGATGGTTCATAGTTAACTAAGATTTCAATTCCTTTTCCTTTATTATATAATGCATTTCTAGCTGCAGCATATTGATAACTTGCATTATCCTTTAATGATGGATTAGAATATTCTTCTCTTGCATCAGCTGCTCCTTGCATTATTTCATCTATATTAATACCAGCAGCTGCTATTGGTAATAAACCAACTGCAGTTAAAACTGAGAATCTTCCTCCTACATCATCAGGTACAACAAATGTTTGATATCCTTCTGAGTCAGCAAGTGTTTTTAATGCTCCCTTAGCTTTATCAGTTGTTGCATATATTCTATTCTTTGCTTCTTCTTTACCATATTTCTTTTCTAAATAATCTTTAAAAATTCTAAATGCAATTGCAGGTTCTGTAGTTGTTCCTGACTTAGAAATTACATTAACTGAAATGTCCTTTCCTTCAACTGCTTCTAATAAATCTGCTAAATATGTTGAACTTATGCTATTACCAACATAGAATATTTTTGGTGCAGTTCTTTTTTCACAACTTAATGAATTATGGAAACTATGTGAAAGTAATTCTATAGCAGCTCTTGCTCCTAAATAAGAACCTCCAATTCCAATAACAACTAAAACATCTGAATCAGATTTTATCTTTTCTGCTGCTTTTTTAATTCTTTCGAATTCTTCTTTATCATAATTAACTGGAAGATCAATCCAACCTAAAAAATCACTTCCTGCTCCATTTTTATTATGTAGTTTATTATGAGCGCACTTAACTGCTTCTTCTAAATAATCAAGTTCATGCTCCTTTAAAAAAGGTACTGTCTTACTTAAATCTAAAGTTAATTTTTTCACAATCCTTACCTCCAAATATTCAATATCTAAACTTACCAGTATTTATTATAACACAAATTTTTAAAATATTTCATCTTATTTTAATAAATATATTGACATTTTATCCTCAAATGTTAAAATAAAACATATAATATCATATAAGTCATATATGTTTTGTATGATAAAGAGAGGGGTGCAAATATTTATGTGCGAATTATTTGGTGTTTATAGTAAGAAAAACATACATTTAAATAACTTACTTGAAATATTCTACAGTCATGGAGAAAAACATCCTCATGGTTGGGGATTATCTTACTTTAATGAAAATGGAGATAATAAATTTTATAAGGAAAGTTCCAATGCTACAAAATGTCCAATTTTGCACTCTATTTTATCATCTCCTTTATATGGGAACAGTGCCTTAGGTCATATTCGTTATGCTAGTGTTGGAAATATAGCAAAGGTTAATGCTCATCCATTTATAGGAGAGGATATTTTGAACAATAAATGGACTTTAATACACAATGGGACTATTTTTTCAGGAATGGAATTACTTAAATATACAAAAACACAAAAAGGAGAAACAGATAGTGAAAGAATACTATTGTTTTTATTAGATGAAATTAATAAAGCAATTAAAGAAAAAGGACGTTCCCTAACAAATTTTGAGCGCTTTAAAGTTGTAGAAATGGTAATAGAAAAACTTGCTTATAGAAATAAATTAAATTTATTAATTTTTGATGGAACATATTATTATGCTCATACAAATGAAAAAGACACTTTATATTTTTCTAAAAATGATGATTCTATTTATTTTTCAACTACAAAACTTACAGAAGACATAATTTGGAATAACTTGCCTATTAATAAGCTTCATGTTTTTTCAGAGGATATAAAAGAAGTATACACAGGTTCAGACCATGGTTTTGAATATATAAAATCTAAACCTGGAGAACATGATAAATTCTACATTTAAATAAATGTAGAATTTATTTTTCTATTCTTTTTTTAATAACTGGTGCCACAGAAACTGCTATAATAATTTTAATTATATCTCCAATTATATATGGAATAACACCCATAAATAATCCTTGCACAAATGATAGATTTAATTGATATGATAACCATATTGTCCCAAAAGCATAGTCTACTATTGTTCCTAGTACCATCCCTACTACATACATGTATAATTTTCCACTAAACTTTTCAACAAAATAACCTGAAATAATAGCCATAAAAATAAAACCTATTAAATAACCTCCAGTTGGACCTGCAATCTTTGACAATCCTCCAGAAAAACCTGAAAAAACTGGTAATCCAATTAATCCCATAAATAAGTATACTAAATAACTAACTGTACCCTTTCTTAAACCAATTAATATTATTGAAAAATAAATAACTAGGTTAGTTAAAGATATTGGTACTGGACTAAAAGGAATTGGAATTGAAAAAGGTGCGGCAATACATGTTATTGCGGTTATTAAACCTATAAAAACTATATCTTGCACTGAATTTTTCTTTTCAACTTTATTATACATATTTACTCCTCATTTCTATTTACAAATTAAATCCTAAACTTTTTAGCATCTTTTTATCATCTTCTATGTTATTTCCTGATGTTGTTAACATATCCCCTGTAATTGTTGCATTAGCCCCTGCATTAAATGCCTTAACTCCACATTCACTCATTGAATTTCTTCCTGCAGCTAATCTTATTCTTGCTGTTGGATTTAAAAATCTAAATATAGCTATTGTTCTTAATATATCATTTTCAGAAATAGATTCCTGATCTTCTAATTCTGTTCCTTTTATTGGTATAAGAACATTTATAGGAATTGAATCAACCCTTAATTCTGATAAACTTACTGCCATATCTATTCTATCTTCAAAAGATTCACCCATTCCAATAATTCCACCTGAACAAATTAAAAGTCCAGCATTTTTAGCTGCATTAATTGAAGCAATTTTATCTTCATATGTATGACTTGTACATATGTTTTTAAAAAATCTTTTCGAAGTTTCAATATTTTCATGATACATGGTAACTCCACTTTCTTTTAATTTAAGAAATTCATCTTTATTTAGTAGTCCATGTGATGCACATAATTCAATTTCAGCATTATTTTTCATTTTCTTATAAGCACTACATACCTTTTTCAATTCTTCATTATTTAACTTTCTTCCGGAAGTTACTATAGAGTATCTATGTACTCCTTTCATTGCATGGTTTATACAATCTTTAACCATATCATCCTCATCTAAAAGTTCATAATTATCAATTCCTGTTATGTTATGTTTACTCTGAGCACAAAACTTGCAATTCTCTGTACAATTTCCTTTTTTTCCGCTAATAATAGAACATAATTCTACCTTATTTCCACATAAACTTTTTCTAATTAAATCTGCACATTTACAAAGTTCTTCGAGATTTTCTTCAAGTAAAAAACTTAAATCATCTTCCCTGCTTAATCTTTTTCCATTTATTATTTCATTAGTTATTTTATATATCACTTATTACCACCTCTCATAAAATATTATAATTCAAATATGCATATTGTCAACTTATATATATTTTATGGTTTACAATATAAATATAAAAAAACACTATTAAATATTGAAATAATTTACATAGAATTATTTAAATTTTTCTTTAGTGTTTTTATATCTTTATTTCAATGCTACAGATTCTCCATCAACCATGTCTATTGTAGGATTCTTTACTATTCTTTCTCCCCCAGTTAAAGTTGAATTAACAATAGTTTCATCATATTCTTCATCTATTATTGTAACAGGTGTTTTCACTAACTTTCCATCCTTAATTACAAAAACCACCTTTTCTCCATTTATATCAATAATTGAATCTGTCTTAATTTTTATATTTCCTTTTAACCTATCTAAAATACATTGAACATGAGTACCGTTTAACAAACCTTCTTGATTATCCAATTGGACTTTAACTAAATATCCTGAATATTCTGAAGCACCTAATACATTAGTGTTAGTATTTTCATTAGTATTGCTTTCAGGTTTATTAAAATCTTTCTGTATAACCTTCCCATTCATTGACTCTTTTAATGATGTCCCTTCTATTGTTAGCTGTTCATCAACGGATATTGAATTATAATTTTTTTCATCTACCATACATTTAACAAAATAATCAGAACTTTGAATTTTAAGATAATATCCATCACTCTTTGGATTTTCACTTAAATATACCACTCCATTACTTTTAGAACAAACCTGAGTATATTCCTTTCCAGATGTAGTGGCAATTTTATTTTCCAATATTGATAAATCACCCTGAGCACTGCTAATTTTACTTTCTAAAGAAGTAAGCTTCTCTTCACTAGCATTAGCCATTTCTTCTTTTAATTTATTAATACCTTCTTCTAAGTTTTTCTTTTTTAACTTTAACTCTGATAATTGTTCTGTAATATTCTCATTTCTATATGTAAATAGTAAATCTCCTACATTAACAGTACTTCCACTGCTAACATTAACACTGTATACTTCCCCTAAACTATTGTCTAAACTTACATATTCCACGTTATTAGGTTCCACAACACCATCAAGATAAATTTTTTCTGGCCTACTAACAACAAATGCTGAAACCTTTCTTAAAGAAATGCTCTCTTCCGTTCTTTTATTATGTACATAAATACAAATAAAAGAAATAGATAATACAGCAAGCAATACTACAATAATAAACTTCTCTCTTTCTTTTACAATAAATTCGTGAATTTTCTTCAAGAAACTCCCCCCAAACAAGTCTATTTTACTAACTTATTACATTATATCTATTTTTACGAAAGTATGTAAATAGTTTTGTGGAAATTTATTTTATTTACAATAAAGTAAAGGTTTTCTATCTAAAAATGTAATATAAAGTTATAAACTTACATAATCTAAGCCACCTATTTTATTCATCTTAATTTACTTTTCTATATCTAGCAGAAATTTCTTTGTTTTTAACCCTGCTCCAAAACCTACTAAATCCCCTTTTGATCCAATTACTCTATGACAAGGTACAATTATCATAATGGGATTTTTATTGTTAGCTCCACCAATAGCACGACATGCTTTAGGTTGTCCAATTGCTTTTGCAATTTCTCCATAACTCCTTGTTTCTCCATAAGGTATATCCCTTAAAGCATTCCATACCTTTTTTTGAAATTCCGTTCCAATAAGATTAATTGGCACATCAAATATTTTTCTTTGTTTATTAAAATATTCCTGTAATTGCTTATTAGTTTCTCTTAAAATGTCAGTTTCACAATCTTCTTTATTATTAAAATTCTTATCTATAAATAGAGCTATTACCTCATTATTCATTTCTTCTATACAAATAGTACCAATGCAGGTTTCATAATGACATCTATTCTTCATCCTCACTTTTCCTCCATAAATATAATTGTAACATAATATTTAAAAACAAAAAAATTCCTCCATTAAGACTAATTATTAAATGTCTAATAGAGGAATTTTACTATTTTCACTGTCTAATTATTATTTAAATGCATATGCACTAATACCCTGTTTATTATTCCTTTAGATATGATAGTAAATTTTTTGTTCCATTTTGTTTGCGTATCCTTTTCAAGGCTCGTACTTCAATCTGCCTTATTCTTTCTCTTGTAACATTATATTCTTTTCCTACTTCTTCTAAAGTCCAAACTTTACCATCAACAAATCCAAATCTTAATCTTAGTATTCTTTCTTCACGTTCAGTAAGTTCTGATAATATTTGATCTAATTGTTTCCTTAACATTTTATTTTCTATATCTAAAAATTCATTATCGTTCTCCATAGAAATAAAATCCTCTACTTTTCCATCACCATCTTTAGATATTGGGGCTTCCAAT
Organism: Clostridiales bacterium; assembly: GCA_012519845.1. Lineage (GTDB taxonomy): Bacteria > Bacillota > Clostridia > Clostridiales > Clostridiaceae > Clostridium. Next base: position 60,302 of record JAAYPK010000100.1, on the reverse strand, counting down.
GAAATTGTATCTTGAAATAACGTGATAATCTCCTCAGCTCGTTCCTCTGAAACTTCCATAAGTTCTGATAATTCATTAATTGTTGGATTCCTTCCAAAATCAGCTTCAAATTCTCTAGTTATTTTTGTAAGCTTTTTCATAGTTTCTTTCATATGTACAGGTATTCGAATTGTCCTTGATTGGTCTGCAATAGCTCTAGTAATTGCCTGTCTAATCCACCACATAGCATATGTACTAAATTTAAAACCTTTTTTATAATCAAATTTTTCTACGGCTTTTAGTAATCCTATATTCCCCTCTTGTATCAAATCCAATAATGTCATATTACTTCCTCCAACATACTTCTTTGCAACACTAACTACTAATCTTAAATTTGCCTTTATTATCTTTTCCTTAGCTTTTTCATCTCCATTTTCAATTCTTTTAGCTAAAGCCTGTTCTTCTGTAGCATTAAGTAAAGGAACTTTCCCAATTTCTTTTAGATAAATATTTATAATATCTTCATTATCATCGTTAAAAGCGATATATTTCTCTTTATTTTTATCTGCTATTTTTATCAACCTTTCCAGATTATCATTAATTTATTTTCCTTTGGTCCTTTTCATTACTTCAGTAATATAGGATTTAACATTTTCTTTAGGAATACCTAAGGATATAGCTAACTCCCCATCTATATGTTCTTGAAATAGATTTAAATATTTCTTATCAATTGCTGCTATTTTCTTTCCATTGATATTTCGTGACTCTTTTCCTATATTTATTGCTTTTATAATTTGCATTATTTCTTTACAATTCCCTCGATGTAATGCTTCTTTATACAATCTTTCTTTTTCTTTTTCATCCTCTAATTCAAAAGGTTTTATATCAGGAATGCTTTCTATCAATCTATTTGCAACCTCTTTACTTATTACCGCTCTAAGTTCAAGCTTATCGCTATCAATAGCAGAATATATCTTACTGTCTTTTTCAAATTCAGGTAATAATGTGTAATATATTCTCTCTCTATTTTTGCCACTAATTTTAATCATACCTACAGACTCTACCTTACATACACCGTGAATTGGATGAATTATCATATCACCTTTTGCAAACATTCTACCCCCCTAAATTCTTTAACCTATATTTGTTATTTTATCTAATTTAATTTTTTTTCGTAAGAAAAAATTTTTTCTCATCTATTATTTTTGTTTGTTTTGTCTATATACTAAAAAATATTTTTGTACATTTTGACCATAAATAAAAGGCATTTTGTACATAAATAATTTACGTACTAAATACCTTTAATTTATAATATTACAAATTGTTTCTCATTATAAACTCTATCTGCAAATTATAGCATATCCCTAAATATTTCATCTGCAAGGCATATTTGTCATCATAATATTAAAACTTGTCATTGCGTTATACTTGTTTTATGATAATTATTATAACACATGTTAATTATTATTATAGGTGTATAAATGTGGAGGTATAAGAAATGAATACATTAAATGATTATGTTATTAGCTGCTGTTCAACAGCAGATTTAACAGAAGAACACTTTTCTCAAAGAAATATCCAATATATTAACTTTCATTTTTCAATTAATGACAAGAATTATATTGATGATTTAGGAAAAACTATATCTTATGATGAATTTTATATGAAAATGGCTGAAGGTGCAGTAACCAAGACCTCTCAAGTCAATTCTGATGAATTTATAAATTATTTTGAAGGCTTCCTTAAAAATGGAAATGATATACTACATGTCTGCTTATCCTCTGGACTATCAGGTGTAATAAATTCTGCAACCATTGCTAAAAATGAATTAGAATCCAAATACCCTGAAAGAAAAATATATATTATTGATTCATTAGGTGCTTCATCTGGTTATGGACTAATAATGGATAAACTTGCAGATTTACGAGATGAAGGAAAATCTATTGATGAAGCAAAAGACTGGATTGAGGAGCATAAACTAGAATTACATCATTGGTTTTTTTCAACTGATTTATCTTTTTATGTTCGAGGAGGACGTATCTCTAAAGCAGAAGGTTGGTTTGGCACCCTATTAAATATTTGCCCATTATTAAATATGGATGACACTGGCCACCTTATTCCTAGATTAAAGCTACGAGGCAAGAAAAGAGTTTTCAAGGAGATTGTCAATAAAATGGTGGACCATGCAAAAGATGGCGTTAACTATTCTGACAAATGTTATATTTCACAATCTGCCTGTTATGAAGATGCAAAATTAGTAGCTGATATGGTAGAAGAAGAATTTCCACACTTAAAAGGTAAGGTAGAAATAAACCATGTTGGAACAACTATCGGATGCCATACAGGTCCTGGAACAGTTGCCTTATTCTTTTGGGGTGACAAGAGAACTAAATAGTTATTTTTAGAAAGGACTGATGCCTTATGAAAGAAAATTTAGCCAAAATTATTAGAATACTAACCATACCACCTTTTATGGTTAGTATTCTATTGTTAATTATTTATTTGAATCCCAGAAATGTTTTTATAGATAAATTTAACTTACTTTCTTACAGTTACCTTATTATTTATTATAAACAAATTTACCAATGTCCGTGCAAGTGGACATTCATCTGCTTTGTGTGGTCCTATGATTTTAATATGCTATTTTGAAGGTATTAAGTATCTTATTCCTTGCATTATTCTATTTGCAGGTGTGGTATGGTCATCGCTTACATTAAAGAGACATTTACTTAAAGACTTGCTAATTGGTGGATTATGCCCAATGGTATCATTTATAATTAGCTTTATTGTAATTAAGTAAATTTTAATATATGAAAAAGGTGCCGCACTATTTTTTTAGTGCGACATCCCTTTTTTTATGTTCATTCAACATTCTTTTTTAATATTGCAAGTAATGCCATGCCTACTACAGAACCTATAGCTACTGATGCTAAAAATCCAAATGGATTTCCTATAACTGGAGTAACAAATATTCCTCCATGTGGTGCTCTTAATGTACATCCAAATAAAGCTGTTAATCCTCCAGCTACTGCTGCTCCTGCCACACAAGAAGGAATTACTCTTGCAGGATCTGCAGCAGCAAATGGAATTGCTCCTTCTGTTATAAATGATAATCCCATAATATAATTTGTTAATCCAGATTGTCTTTCCTTAGTTGTAAATTTCTTTTTAAAGAATGTTGAACATAATGCTATCGCAAGTGGGGGAACCATTCCTCCAGCCATTACTGATGCCATAATAACATAATTTCCTGATGTTAATGATGCAGTTCCAAATACATATGCAGCTTTGTTAAATGGGCCACCCATATCTATTGCCATCATTCCGCCTAATACTAATCCTAAAATTACACTGCTACTTTCTCCCATTGAATTAAGAGCATTTGTCATTAAATTATTTAAAGCTCCTACTGGTGGATTTACTATAAAAGTGATTATTACACCAATTAATAAAATTCCAAGTACTGGATAAAGTAATGTTGGTTTAATTCCTTCTAAACTCTCTGGTAAATGATCAAATAATTTTTTTAGAGCTAATACAACATATCCTGCTATAAACCCTGCTAGTAATGCACCTAAAAATCCTGAACCTCCGTTATTTGCCAAAGCACCTCCAACAAATCCAACTGCTAAAGCAGGTCTATCTCCAATGCTCATTGCAATGTATCCAGCTAATACTGGAAGCATAAATCCAAAAGCAATATCTCCTGTTGTTTTAAAGAAAGCAGCAAGAGGAGTGTTTTTACCAAAATTACTTGGATCTATACTATAATCATCTAATAAGAAAGCTATTGCTATTAATATTCCTCCCCCAATAACAAATGGTAGCATATGGGATACCCCATTCATTAAATCTTTATAAAACTTTCTTCCTAAGCTTTCTTTTTCTTCAATGTCTTCTCCACTACCTTCATTTGAAGAATTTCCAGTTGAATGATAAATTGGAACCTTTCCACTTATTGCTTCATTTATTAACTCTTCTGATTTATGTATTCCATTGGCAACCTTAGTTTCAATAACTCTCTTACCATTGAATCTACTCATTTCTACCTTTTTATCTGCTGCAACTATAATACAATCGCATTCTTCAATTTCTTTCTTAGTTAAAACATTCTTAGCTCCTCCAGAACCATTTGTTTCAACCTTTATTGTAATACCCATTTCTTTTCCTTTATTCTCAAGACTTTCTGCTGCCATATAAGTATGAGCTATACCTGTTGGGCATGCAGTAACAGCTAAAACTCTGTAGCCTTCTTTTGGCTGTTCTGTTTCTTTTTGTTCATCAGGAAATTTTTCTAATTCTTTGTCGTCAATTAGTTTTAAATATTCCTCTTTACTTTTCGCATTTATTAAACTTTCTCTAAAATTTTCATCCATAAGAATTGTTGATAATCTTGCTAATACTTCAAGATGAAGATTATTTGCTGATTCTGGCGCGGCTATCATGAAAAATAACTTTGATGGTGCTCCATCTAATGAATCATAATCAACTCCACTTGGAACTACCATTGAACTAAGTCCTGGTGCTTTTACTGCTGTTGTCTTAGCATGCGGAATTGCTATTCCATCCCCAATCCCTGTTGTACTTAATGATTCTCTTTCAAGAACCTTCTTTTTATATTCCTCTTTATCATTTAAATTACCAGATGCATACATTAAGTCAACTAAGCTATTAATAGCTTCTTCTTTTGAAGAAACATTAACATTTAAAGCTATACCTTCTTTTTTTAATAAGTCTGTAATTCTCATAACATTTCCTCCTTTATCCAGTTAATTTTTTAGTAGATTTTATAATTCTTTTAATAAATTCTCCACTTCATTCTTTTTTGCAAGTTCCTCTGAAAAAGCACTGGCACTTCCTGTTGCTACTCCCATTTTAAAAGCTTTTTCAAAATCATTTTCTTTTAAGTATCCTGCAATAAATCCTGCTACCATAGAATCTCCTGCACCAACAGAGTTTTTAACTATTCCTTTGGGAACTCCGCTTTTGAATATGCTTCCATCTTTTGATAAGAATATTGCACCATTTCCCGCCATAGAAATAAGTACATTTTCTGCTCCCATTTCTAATAGTTTCTTTCCGTAATGAATTATTTCTTCCTCATTCTTAAGTTCTATGTTAAACATTTCTCCTAGCTCATGGTTGTTAGGTTTAATTAAGAAAGGGTTATACTTTAAAACATTTAAAAGCAAATCTTTTGTGGCATCTACTACTATTTTTATATCCTTATCTTTTAGCATAGCCATTATTTTTTCATATATGTCTGAAGGTATAGATGAAGGTATACTTCCTGCTAAAACTAAAATGTCACCACTTTCTAAAGTATTAAGCCTTGCAAAAAGCTTATCTATAGATTCCTTCGTTATATTGGGTCCATTCCCATTAATCTCACTTTCTTCGTTAGATTTCATTTTTACATTTATTCTAGAGAGTCCATGGTTAATCTTAATAAATTCAGATGAAATTCCCATATTACTAATTCTTCTATCTATCTCTTCTCCTGTAAAACCTGCTATAAATCCTAGTGCTTTACTTTGAAAACCTAGATTATTAAGAACTATTGATACATTAATTCCTTTACCTCCTGGATAAATATCCTCCTTTACAGTTCTATTAACATATCCTAATTTGAAATTATCAACCTTTACTATATAATCTAATGAAGGATTGAATGTAACAGTATAAATCATAATTGATCCACCTCCACAATATTTTTATTTTTCATAAATTCTTTTTGAATTACTTTAGTTGTAATGATTATAGTTTTATCCATATTTCCAAAAGTTATAGATGATATTTTATTAAACTTTGAAATGTCTGCTAAAACATATCTTTTCTTACTTCTATTCATTGCTTCACTTTTAAGAAGAGCCTCTTTTACATCTGGAGTAGTAAGCTCTGCTTTTATATCTATACCATTGGTCCCCATAAAACATTTTGTAAAATTATATTTTTTTATATTATTTACTGCTTCAATACCAATAATAGCTTCTGTTGAAAGTTTTATTTGACCTCCTAAAATAAAAACTTCTAATCCTTTTTGAATAAGTTTCTTTGCATGAACAATTCCATTTGTAACATAAGTTGCTTTTTTTTCTTCTATGTAATCAATCATATATTCTGTAGATGTTCCTGCGTCTATATATACAAAATCTCCTTCTTCTATTATAGAAGCTGCGAATTTACCTATTTTTTTCTTATCCAAAACATTTAGAGTATGCTTTGTTTTTACATCAAACTCTTCATTGAAATAACTTTTTTCTAAAGAAGTGGCCCCACCATGTACCTTGTTTAATTTTCCCATTCTGCTTAAAGAGGTTAAATCCCTTCTTACTGTAGATTCTGAGATACCTAATTGCTCTACAAGTTCACCAACTGTTATAGATTGTTTTTCTTGAAGAATATCTAATATTAGTATGAATCTTTCTTCTGATAACATTTACATCACTTCCTTACACTTATAATACAATCATTTTCAGTCAAAGTCAATCATTTTCAGTCATATTTTATTAATTATATTAAGGGCTATCGCACTTAAAAATAGTGTGGCGCCTTTTTTGTCTATAGAAAACCCCACGTTAGACGTGGGGTTTTCTATAAACAAAAAGTTATATAATTTTCTAGTCAATAATAGTTAATTATTTTTCTTATTAATCAACTTAGCATTATCTGCATTAAATTCTATCCAATAATTTCTATGTGGTTCAATAATTACTCCAAAAACATTGTTATAAAATTTAACTAAATCCTGAACATTCACAGCACTTACTTTTTCCTTTGTATCATTAAATTTTTCAGCACTTTCTAATGTAAGAAAACATTTTACAGATTCATATTGTCCTCTTTCTGATTCTCGTTTTATAACTGGAATCTTAATCTCCATACCTTTTTTCATATTAATATTAGGTAAATTCCCAAAGACATAAACTGTTTTTCCCTTCATGAATTCATATGCCTTTTCATTTGGAAGCTTATTTCTTGCTGCTGCATACATAATACAAAAACTATCAACCACATCTTTTAATTCCATCAAATCTTCCTTTTGAATTACTATTTCATTATCCAAAAGGCCATGAATAATAAGTGCTCTATATTCCTCTTGTTGAATAACATTATCTAAAGCCATACCAAGAACAACTTGCACCATTTCATATTCTGCTTTATCATCATCTTTTTTAAGATTAATTACTTTCTTTTCAAAAGCTCCTTGAGTAACACACATATGAATTGCACCATCAATATCAATTGATTTATTTTTAAGGATTAATGCAACATTTCTATCAAACTGATCAAATAAACCAAGCTGTTGTAATGTAATATTAGTTTTATATGTTTTTGTCTTTTTTAATATATCAAACATAATTATCTCCCCAAATCCTCTGTATTTTATTTCCTTATCATATTGAACACAATATAAATATATGTCATACAATTCTACCACTCGACTTCATCAGGATATTCAAGCTTTGGATCCTGCAACTCATATATATTGGTTTTATATTCTTTTGCCCAATATTGTAACTCTTCTTCCATTTTATAATATGCTTGTGGCTTCTTTACTATCCTTTTTGCAATATTCCTAAGCTTGTCTCTTCGCTTACTAACTTCAGTTTTATAGAGTTCTATATTACACTTATCTATATAATGTGTTGCATAGTTTATGTAACTTTCATTATTATTTTGAACCAAACTAATTATCTTTTCAATTTCTTCATCACCAATGACTGCTCCAAGTGCCTGCCATATTCCAGCACATAACACGTCTAAATTTGACTTATCCCTCAAATAATTTGCATATGATTTTGGTTGTAAATCCATTTTTCCTCTCTGTCCCCTCATTCCATAATAGCAAGAAGAATACATATATATCCTTGGAACAGCTGCTGCCACAAATATTGCCTCAGGAAATAAAATATTCACACTATAATAAACATTTTGTTTTGGAGTAATCATGTTATTTGCTTTCATCTTATCTAAATTCATACCATTATCTTCTAGCATAATATCTCTATCACCCATATAACCATGGCGAATATCATAACACACCCCTAGTAAACGCTTCTTTACACCATAATGATACTCATTAGGATCATCCTCCACTCCCGTCATACTATATATACTATCTACCAAATTGTAAAAATCCAGAAAATCTCCCTGTATTGTTACTCCCATCAAATGTTCTGTAGGTTTTGTTTGTAGCATTACTATTCCTCCTATCTTTTATACCTAACTTATCTTAATTTATTTTTCCTTGTACCTTACCGTTTTTTCTAAATATATTACTTGTTTTTATTCTCTCCAAAATTTGTATTTATGTCAATAAATAAGACTATTTTTTGTTTTAAAACAAAGTAATATTTTTTTATAAATTAGGGAAACTATAAAATAAAGATTTATTGGAGGTATTTTTATGGAAAATAATGATACTATTTCTTTACTTAAAGAATGTGATGCAGGTACGAAGATGGCAATATCTTCTATTAATGAAGTATTAGAGAAAATTAGTGATTCTAATATGAAGCAACTATTAACTGAAAGTATAAATAAACATGAACATTTAGGAGATGAAATTCACCACTTGTTATTACAACGTCAAAGCCAAGAAAAAGAGCCTAGCGCGGTTGCAAAAGGAATGTCCTGGCTAAAAACTAATATGAAAATGAGCATAGATGAGAGTGATTCTACTGTGGCCGATCTAATTACTGATGGATGCAATATGGGTGTCAAATCACTACATAAATATCTAAATCAATATAAAGATGCTGATAATACTTCTAAAAAAATTTGCAATGAGCTAGCAAATATAGAAGCTAAACTTTGCGAAGATCTTAGTAGTTATCTATAAAACTAAGTACTCTTTTCAATATTTTTCTTATATAAGCACTTCCTAAAAATTAAAAGGTTATTGTATTAAGTTATTAATTAATACAATAACCTCTATTTATTGCTATTCTAAGCCCTATATATTGTTTTTCCTTCTTTTATTGTTTCTAAAACTTCTATATCCTTTATTTTCATCTTATCTGTCTTTAAAGGATTGGAGTTCAAAATTACCATATCCGCTAACTTTCCTATTTCAAGAGACCCTTTAATTTTATCTTCATGGTACTCATAAGCTGCATTAATTGTAATTGCTTTCAGAGCATCATAAACATTAATGCATTGATCCTGTCCAATTGCTTGTCCACGTCTAGTTATTCTATTAACTGCACACCATACTGAATGAAGCATATTAGGAATTGTAACAGGGGAATCCTGGTGAAAATTATATATAAGACCTCGTTTTAATGCTTCCTTTACTGGACTTATATGATTTCCTCTTATAGGCCCTAAATTCTTAAGATGTATATCTCCCCAATAATAAGTATGCCCTACAAATATTGAAGGTATCATTTTAAGCTCTACCATTTTGTCAAGCTGTTCATCCCTTACAGTTTGACAATGAATCATTACTGGTCTTAAATCCATATTGGGGTTAGACGTAGACTTTAATGCTTTTTCATAACTATCAATAAATTGCTCTGAAGCAGCATCTCCATTACAATGAGCAAGTATCTGATATCCATCCTTTACTGCACTACTTACAGCACTTTCTACATATGAATTCTCATGAGTAGGATATCCTAGATATTCTGTTTCCCCTTCATATGGTTTTGAAAGCCACGCTGATTTCCCTTGAGGAGAACCATCCAGAATAATTTTAGCTCCACCAATTTTAATTTTTGCCTTATATTTATTAACATAATCAGGAAACTTCTCAATAGTCTTCTTATAATCATCTACAAGTACATATGCAACAACATCAATTGAAAATACATTGTCTAATGCAAGTTTTACCAATTGCTCTATGTTTTTTTCCATAGCAGCACCCTCCTGCACAGTAGTAATTCCATGTTTTAAATAAATTTCTTCTGCTGCTTTTACCTGTTTTCCCATATCCACTTTCATCCTTGGCATTGCTGCCATAAGTACCTTCATCAATGCTGGAGTTTCCTCAATATATCCATTTATACTGCCATCTTGGTTTCTACCGAATCTACCACCTTCAGGATCAGGTGTATTATCTGTAATGCTAGCTAATTTTAAAAGAGCTGAATTGGCAACTCCCATATGTCCGGAAACATGAGAAATATAAATTGGAATTGTATTAGACACTTCATCAAGTATTGATTTATCAGGATGTTTTTCTTCTTCTAAAAAATTATTATCATATCCAGTACCAAATATAATTCCTTCTTCATTGACACTATTTTCTTCCTTGTATTTTTTTAATGTTTCTATAAGTTCATTAAAGTTCTTAACCTGAGACAAATCACACATCAAAGCACTTTGTGCTACCTGTAAAAAATGACTATGTGGATCTATAAAGGAAGGCATTAATGTTTTACCCTTTAAATTCACTTTTTCTATGTCTGTTTTATAAAGGGCTTCTGCCTCCGCAAGATCTCCCACATAAATAATCTTTCCATTTTGAGTCACTACTGCTTGAGGCATATCATCCTGATTTTTCATTGTAATAATGTCCCCACCATAATATAATTTCTTTATATTACCTACAGTCATAAGTGTCACTCCTTAATCATCTTTACTTTGATTTGATATAGTATAAGACTCTTCTATTGGAACTACAAAAATTCTTCCATCTCCTGAATTACCAGTTTCACCTGTTTGAGCAGTGTCTATTATTATATCTATTATCTCATTTTTTTCTTCATCATCACAAGCTACCATTAACATATTTTTAGTCATTTCCTCATATACAATGTCACCAACTTGAATTCCATGTTGTTTTCCTCTTCCAGCTACTGTCCACTTAGTAGATGCTGTATGACCAGCATCTGCTAATGCTTTATTTACCTCATATACTTTTTCAGGTCTTACTACTGCAAATATCATTTTCATATTATCCTCCATTCTGCCAGACTATCCTCTGGCTAAAACATTTTAATTCCAGCTTTTATTTATAATATTTTCTACTGCCGCTTCATCTGACATATTTGTATCTGTATGAAGATATCCACGAAGAATTTCAATTTCCGAATCATTTTCTTCTCCATTAGAGATACGCCCTTTTGTAAGAGAAAATGTAGGTTTTCTCCATACCTTAAACACTTTAAGTAATAACATGTAAATAAAAATTGTAATAAACATTCCAACACATGCAATTGGAAGTGAAATGATTTTAAGTCCTGCAAATGTAATAAATATCATAGTAGGTGTTGAGAATATCATTGCCATATTCATCATTCCAAGTTCTACTCCAGTAGGAGTTTGAAGTTTTGGATCTACCATACGTATTAAGGAGACTCCGCTTGGAGTAGTTCCAGTACATGTACCATATACACCAAGTACTCTCTCAAAATCATGGTCGCTGCCTAATCTTGAACCAAAATACAAGGATACAATAAATGTAATAACAGTTCCCACAACACTTACAACAATAATTGGAATAATCCAACTTCCGATAACACCTATTTGTATTGCCATAAATGCACATACTACTAGATAATCTGAAAGAAAACCTGTAATCCTACTTTGAAAAGAATTATTAATAAGATAATCTATCTTTAATTTTCTCATAATTCCCTTCACAATATACGCTGCAAACATTCCCCACATAAAGAGCATTGCCGCAAAAGTAGAACCTAAAACTGGGACAAAAGATATAATTTTAGCAAGTACCAATGCAATAATATAACATACTCCCATTATTGCAAAATGTGCTGCTATAGTCTCGATATTAGCACTATGAAAAGTTGATTTTCCTAATGGTTCCCTTTGCTCCTCAGGAACAAAATATCCTCTTTGTACTGACTCATTAATTTTACTCTTATTTTTTGCAAGTCCCTTCTTTATTCCAAGCTTTGCTAATGGAACTCCAACAAAAAATGCTGCAAGAAAACCAAACACTGCAAAAGTAAGTGCTACCATTTCAGCATTTTCAAAACCATAAGTTCCTTCAAATAACTTACCATAAGTAGATGCTTGTCCTGGGCCTTGACAGAATGCAAAAGGAATTAATATTCCATACATAGCATCCATATTAAAAAGTTTACCTATTAATGAAACTACTATTATTCCAGCTATTGGTGTTATCGCATATAACATACACCATATAAGTGCCATTCCCATAGCACCCCTTACTGGTCCACTACTCTTGTTATTACTCTTATCCTCTGTAGATTTTTTAGGTTTCTTTTTTTTGCTTCCTGTTAATCCTATTGAAATAAATGACATTACAAAAAATACATCTACAATACTACTAAAGTCCTTAACACTAACACCACCAATATTAAAATTTGCAATTACTAAATTTACAAATATGAAACCTAAAATTCCTCCAATTACGCTTACTGGCATAAGCATATTCTGAAACAACTTTACCTTACCTCTAATAGCCATTCCAATACACAACATTACACTGGCAATACCAAACGCAACAATTACACTGTACATAATAGCCACCTCTTTTCTTTTATTAACTTAATTTATGCCATTTCATGATACATCTTACTTAACATTTCATCTGTAATTTCAACTGGGTTATTATAAAGATTTGGATGCCTGCTGATTCTTACCAATTCTGAAATTTCCTCTTCTGTAAGATGTAAATCTTTTAAATCATTACGTAGTCCCATCTTTTCTTTTAATTCATAAATTGCATCTGCCATGTCCTCTGTATCTTTAAATCCAAGTTTTTGAGCAAATTCATCTATTCTTGCTCCTTCTTTTCCCTTTGCATTAATTCTAGCAAAATAATCCAATGTTAATCCACAAGCTTCTCCATGTGGAATATGATGAATATTAGTCAAAGGAAAAGAACATGCATGTGAAGATGTAGTTTTAGGAAGTGTAAATGCAAGTCCAGCAATTAATGATGCTTCACACATTTTTTCTCTTGCCTCTTCATTATTTGGATCAATATATGCCTTATAAAGATATTTAAATACTAGCTCTGCTGCATGAAGTGCACAAGCATCACAAATAGGTTGATGTCCTTTGCTCCAGAACCCTTCTAGTGCATGAGCTAACACATCTATTCCTGTTCCTGCTGTTACTTTAGGCGGCATTGTATAAGTAAGTTCCGGATCAATAATAGCATAACTTGGAAAGAATCCATCTGATACAATAGGAGATTTCTTACCATTTGCATGGTCTGTAAGAACTGAAACACAAGTTACTTCGCTACCAGTTCCAGCTGTAGTTGGTACTGCAATTAATGGTAAATGTTCCTTTGGCATAGGAACTCCTGTTCCATGATACTTTCTTATAGAATCATCTGTAAGGGCAATACTTGCCGCAGCTTTTGCACAGTCCATTGAACTACCACCACCAAGTGCTACTACAAAGCCTATATTTTTCTCTCTAATAATATTTGCGCAGGCATCTACTTCAGTTACATCTGGATTAGGAGATAAATCTCCAAACGAAGTAATAATTGCTCCTTCACTTTCTTTTACAATTTTCTCTGCCAATCCATTGGTAAAGAAGAATGGATCTGCTACCAATATTCCGTTTTTTATTCCCAATTCTTTTGCTAATTCTTTTACTTCAGAAATTCTACCTTTACCGAAGCGTATTTTTACTGGTTGTAAATAATTCCAATCCATCTCTATCATGCTTCCTTTCATAGTTTATTTTCTATTAATGACAAAACTTTTCATCTGCCATAGTAAGCACTTCGTCAAGAATAGGAAGATATTCTTCTAGTTCTTCTTTAGTAATTATTAATGGTGGACAAATTTCAATAAAATTCTCTCTTCCAAAAGTTGCAAAGCCCCTCTTCTTTAATTCAGCAAAAATCCATGGCATTGCTGTTCCAGGAATACCATACTCTTGCAATGGTTCTCTTGTCTCTTTATTTTTAACCATCTCAAGAGCTCCGAAAAGACCAATACACCTTGCTTCTCCCACACATTTATGCTTTTCAACCATTTTATCCATAAATTCTGATACAATTTTGTGCATTTCTGCTACATGCTCTTCTATATTGTGTTCCTTGTAATATGTAAGTGCTGCAACACCTGCTGCACATGCAAGTGTATGACCAGAATAAGTAAGACCACATTGTAATACATTTTCTTCAAAATACTTAGCAACCTTTTCATTTACAATTACACCACCAAGTTGTACATAGCCACATGTAACACCTTTAGCAAAAGTAATCATATCTGGTTTGAAATCAAAGTTTTGCCATGCAAACCATTTACCAGTTCTAAAGAAACCTGCCATAACCTCATCACAAATCATTAAAATTCCATATTTATCGCAAAGCTTACGAATACCTTCCATATAACCTTTAGGTGGAAGAATTACACCATTTGCACCAACAATAGATTCCATAATAATTGCAGCCACATTACTTGGTCCTTCATATCTCAACTGAAGTTCTAAATCTTTTAATGCTTTTTTTGTTACTTTCTCATCATCTACACCATAAGTATATCCATCTCTATACATCTGAGGATTCATAAATTTAACAAACCCATTAGCTCCGCCAATTTCTGCTGCAAATCTTCTCCAATCACCAGATGCATTTGAAGCTCCAAGTGTTGCACCATGATAACTTCTATAACAAGAGAAAATCTTAGTTCTTCCTGTTACCATACGTGCCATTTTAATAGCATTCTCGTTAGATTCTGCACCACCATTAGTAAAAAATACTCTGCGGTAAGTATCTGCTCCTGCAGCTTCCACTAACATTTTTGCAAGAACACTCTTTGGTTCTGATGCATATGCTGGAGCCATAAAACACATCTTATCTGCTTGTTCCTTAATTGCATCTACAATCTCTGGAAGTTCGTGACCTAAATTGGAACATACCAAAAGAGATGCCATATCTGCATATTTCTTTCCATCATAATCCCAGAAATAAATTCCTTTTGCTTTTTCAACTGGTAATGCATCTACACCTGACTTTGACCATGATTGCATCACATACTCTTTATGCATTTCTGCTACTTCTTTACCTGTTAATTTTTTCATTTATATCATCCTCCTGAATAAAATTTCAATGATAAATATTAATTGTAAATAACAAAAAAAGATGTCAAAATCCATTTTTAGGATATTCGACATCTTTGTCACATATGTTATTCAACTTATAATTATATTTTACTTTTATTCGGAAATATTACAATGGTTTGAAATCTAATTTTCTTTGTGTTCCAGCATAAAGACTATTTATTTTTCTTTATGAAATATCTTTTATTTTTGATAACATAATCCCTAAAGCCAGCTCATTACGTACTTCGAAACTTCTAATGTCCACATTTAGAATTGTCTCTACTTTTTTTATTTTATAGTTTATTGTATTCCTATGCACAAAAAGCTCCTGTGCTGTATCTTGTACACTACCATTATTCTTCATATAACACTCTAAAACTTCTACTAGATTGCTTTTATTATTAGCATCATATTCATAAAGTGGAGTTATAGTCTTTTTACAAAACTCCTCCATACTTTCCACACTATCTATATGAAAAAGAAGGCTGTTGATTCCCATTGAACTATAGCTTCTTGTTTCCTGTTCACGATGTTCTATTTTAGATAAATCAATAATCTTTTTTGCTATTCTATAGCTTTCTGTCAGATTTCTAATATTATTAGATGTACTACCTACACCTGCAAATATGGTTTCTGTCCTTTTCATTAACCTCATAAGCTTATTTTTTGCCATTTCAATAATTTCAGCTGTTTCCTCTTCTTGAATATCACTTAGCACAATTAATATATTTCCCTTTTCCTGAAACACAACTGCATCTTGTTTTTTCTCACAAATACTTTCTTTTGCTCTTTTCAAAAACATTGCCATACGTTCTCCAGAAATTGGAGAGTAAAATATTTTATCATTTTCCCCCTTTAGCCTATCACATATATCAATAATTGCTACTACATAATTCCATTCTGCAAAATATCCTTTCTGCATTAAAGTTTGTACATATAGTTCTTCCTGTTTAGAAGCAAATATAGCATATCTAAATGCAGAAGATAATTCCATTTCCCTTTGCTCTGAACGTGTTATAGTAAGACAAAACATATGCATAATATCTGCCATATGGACACGCCATGGGACTTCAAAAATTGGAAAATCATGTTCATTCCCAAAGTCAATAATATCCTGTGTAATTTGAGGTATATATGGTCCTACATTAATTACCATACCACTAGCTTTTCTTCTGTATACTTCTTTCATTAAGTCAAAAAGTGTCATATCTTCTCTAATACCCACTCCAGTAGTAAATGTAACCTCTCCGCCTACTAAAAAATCAGCAATTTCGATATTTTCAACCATATGCACCCAATTTACCTGATTAGAATATCCTTTTTTCCCAGCAACCAGTTTGATATCTTTGAAATTCACCTGTTTTATAAGTTCACTTAATAGTACACCCATAAACTTTATCCCCCTTACATTTCATACTAAATAATTGCCATGATACCAGACAATAAAAGTAAAATATAAGTAATTTTCAAAAATATCTCTTGTTTGATCTTTTTAACTAATTTAGTCCCAATCCATGTTCCAACAAAAACCGGGATAATACCAACAACCATTAAAAATATTACATGAGAATTGAAATTCCCAGCTTGTACCTGTACTCCAGTAATGTAGCATCCTATTGTTACCCATATTAATGCTACTGTGGCTCTAAATTCCTCTTTTTCCTTTAACACAGATACTGCATAAATTACAAGTAAGGCTCCTCCAGATACAAACATTCCATGTATGATACCTGCTAAAAATATAACTAACAGCATTAGTAGCTTAGGCAACTTAACCTCTTTCTTAATAAAGAGTTTTTTCAGTGCAATTGCAATAATCATAATTCCATATATCATTAAAAGCTGATTCATAGGAAAAATTTCAAATATTTTAATTCCAGCAAGCATTCCCACTGCCATTAAAGCAAACATCTTAAAGAATTCTTTCCAATTAATATATTTCCACCCTGTAATAACAATCATAATACTTGAAATCTGTGCTATAGCATTTAATAATGCCTTTGCTTCCTCCACTCCTATTAGTTTTATTGTAGGTGGCATTGAAATCAAAGTCCCAGCAAACCCCGTAATTGCCTGCAAAAGATTTGCAAAAAAAAGTATAATAAATACTAAAATATCCTTTACTATCATGTGAAATTATCCTGCCCTTCTCATTTAATTTTTCTTTTGTTTAAATTAATACAAACTTCTACAAAAAACTAATTATGAAATTAGATTTTTTTTCATAATTTAAGACTTTCTATTATTTTATCATAGAAAGCCTTAAATTAATATTTATTAACATTTCAATTATCTATAAAAAACCATAGAAAAGGTATAGAAGAATGCAAAGCCCGTAAGTGCTTTATTTAACACATCTCTAATTTGATCTTAATTACACAAGCAAAAAAATCTCGTAAAGCTTGATTTGTCATTTTACCACTCTTTTGTTTTTTACATAATCACAAACAAAGAACATAAACGCAAATATCAGTAATATGAATGCAGACAGAATATCCCACATGTCGATTATAGGTTCAGAAGTCATTCTTGATAAAATTATATTTATAATTAACATAAACGGAATGGATAGCAAAAATGTTATTCCTGTAGCAACTAATTTCCTTGCTCTTAGGCGATCAAAAATTACAAATATAAGCCATAAGAACACTATCAAAATAATTGCCATAACTGAACCAACTAAAAAAACAGCATTGACTTTTACAAGGTCACTCAATATATATAAATATGGAATAACAAAGATACTTATTGATATTAAACTTCCAAGAATTCCTTTCTTCCCTGATATTATAATTGGAAAAGATACAACCCAAGTAAAAATAATTGAACTATTTGAAATAAGAGACCAAGTTAAATCACCAGATATTGCAATATCACAAATAGCACACACTATTATTCCTATCAAAAGAGTTACTGAAAAAATAATCGAAATAATCATATTCTTCGTTATGTTGTTTTCATCTTTTCTTTTCAGTGCAAATAAATTTTCATCTGCTTTTTTCTCATACTTATCCATACCAACTTCCTCCTTCCCATATTTAGCGGCTAGCAGAATCTTACATAAAAAATTCTATTTTCCAAAATAAAACCACTACTTGTCAAAGTTGCAATACTCTCTGTATTGCCATACCAACATCCTGCGACAGGAATTAACCCTTGCTGGATAGCAATCTTGCTCATGTTTATAATTATACTTCTTCCTACCCCCTTTCTTCTGTGCTGTGGAAGTGTGTAATTGCCTACATCCACATTTTTTGGATTATATTTCAACTTACCTATAGAACCATATCCTAATATCTCATTGTTGTTTTTAATCACATAAAACTTGTAATTTTCATCTCCAAAAGAATCCTCCCATTGTTTCTCTGTAAGAGAGTTCATAGTCTCATATTCCCATGGATTTACCTCTACCACACAATTCATACCATATTCAGGTTCGCGCTCAGGCGCTCCATAAATAAAATTGAATGCCTGCATATCAAAAGTGGTCTTTAATGCATTCATCTTTTCAAATGCAAGTCCTACAAAATGCGCATCATTACTTGCAACAAGCGCTGCCTCAATATGAAAATCCTCTACCAATTTATTGAATATTTCTACTGAGACTCTCCGTTTTGAAGGGATAATATAAAATCCTCTTAACATTTTACCATTATCCCATGAATCCCCAAGAGAAAAGAAACCTAAAATTTCATCATTGTAAATTATGATGTATGGTTCTCCCTCAAGCATCATATTATTATGAAAGCCATCATTTTTGTATCCTAGTTCTACAAGATAATCTGTAATAAGATCCTGTATTTCATCCCATTTGATTTTATTTACTGCTATATTATTCATTCACTTTATCTCCCTTTCCATTCGTTAGATAAACAAGATTACCTAACCTTCTTATACTAAAAAATAACCATGGGAACCTGCCATACAAATGGGCATAAAATAAGCATGACCATACAGCCATGCTAACTTCAATATAAATCTATTACATATAGAGATTTTAAGCACTTTGTAAGACAGATACATTAGTAAGCTAATACTGATGTCAAGGCAGACTTGTCCCGTAAATATGTAAAACACTAAACCTGTTCTACAATTCAATAACAACTCTACGCTGCAACTATTTAGTTAGCAGACTCCTCTTTTCTTACAATAGATAACATGCAAACCTCTCCTTTTCTATATCATTTCTATATATTACCATGATTAAGTATAATTTTCAATAATTAATTTATTTCCCCATTCTTTTTGATGTTTTGAAGCCGCCTTTTTCTTGGACTCACATTCAATATACATCTTATTTAATTAACATAGCAAGTTGTATAATAAGCCTTATAGGAATTCTAGGATATGCCATTTGATTTACATTACCAACAAAAAACAAATCCTTTAATGGGTAATAGAACGCGAATGAGCCTGTTGAACCACTGTGTCCAACCAATTCTCCTTTTCCCTGAAAAAACAATGCCGGACTACCCAAAGGGATTTGCATATGTCCACAACCATATCGAATGGGTGTCATAAAAATTTGCAATTTTCTGTATGTGGATAGTGAGTTTCTAAAAACAGCTTCATTAAACAACTTACCACCAAAGAAGGCTTTTAAAAATATCATAAGTTCTTTGGAAGTACTAATACAACCACCACTTGCACGACTGCACATGATTACCTTTGGACGATAGAGTGATTCATTCTTATAATAAATATTAGGTATCTGTTCACCTTCACTTATTGGAAGATATGTATTACATAGTCCTAATGGCTCAAAGATAAACTTCTTGTATACCTGATGAAGTGGCAATTTTGTGATTTTTTCTATAATTTCGCCAAGCAAATCAAAGCTAATATCCGCATAAAAAGCTTTTTTATTTATATTAGGTGCAAAATGTGGTTTTAACCTTTTTACTATTGTTATCATTTCATTAAAATCAATATAGGCATCTTCTTTAATGACGGAATTCTTTATACTATTACTACTTTCTTCGTAAACATCTGGAAGTCCACTTGTTTGAAATAATAAATTATAAATTGTAAGGTCAAAGGAGTATTCCTTACCTCTATATCTATGAAGTCCCTCCAATATGGAATTATCAAAGTATTTTGTTAACTTATCATTTAATGATATTTTGCCTTGTTCTTCTAAAATTAATATGCAAGTTGTTGTAAAGAGTTTTGTAATGCTTGCCATAATCAATAATGAATTTGCATCTTTTCCACCATACCCAACACTGTATGAGAAATCCCCTTTTGTATTTTCAACAAGAAGTGTAGCCTCATGTATCTGATTCAATTTAGTAACCTTACTGAATATTTTTTCAATCTTTTGGATTTTACTAGTCATAATCCCTCCTATCAAATAACTAAAAATTAACCTTTTTTCTTTACCTTAATTTCTATAATCTTAATTAAATCCTCTAAATGTTTGCTACAAGTTACTCGATAATTGAGCCAACCTCCACTTCCACATGGGTATTTATTATCCCATGCAGCTTTTCCATAATCGCTAAGATCTTTATAAATGGGCTCTATAGCATCACTTGAAATGCGAATCAATACCATAAAAGCGTCTTTTTCAGCAAAGACATCACAAATATGCTTATTTTTATAGCTATATTTCTTACTCCAACCGTACTTATTCCCATAAGGAAATCGTATATAATCTTTGGCATTAAACTCATTTTTGAAAAACCTATCCAATTCAATCCATAATGCTCCAGTTTCACCACAATAAGAAGTCAAATCTTCAAAAGATGGTACTATCTGCTTATCTAACATTCTTTCATACATTTATAAACACCTCGATAAATTTTCATATAATCACTATACTATATTTTCCCAATACAGACTGCTAACACCTTAGAATACAATCGCATGCTGAAATCAGTGAGCAATTATTTTATTTTCCAACGATCTTTTCTATAATAGTATCGATCCCATTGCAGAAATCCTCCCGTGTGATTTCCACATGTACATCAGGTTCGATACTTTCTGACACTGCTCCATATTTTTTTATCAATTCTGGAATCTCGTCTAATTTCGTAGGACACATTAATACCAATCCCACCTCATCAATATCCTCAAAACGAACTTCGGTATAATTATGGACTGCACCCTGTGTGCCCTCACCATATGAGGTCACATCAAAACCTTTCTGCAAACAGTCCTCGTAAGCTTGACACGCTGATGATGCAGTGAAGTATCCCAAAATAATTTTAATCTTTTTATCCTTTAATAGCGATTGATATCGCTCCAAATTTCTTTGAAGAATAAACCTGTTTCCTCCACTATTCCATCGTACATCAATAACAAAATCTTCTATATCTGGGTTCTTCTCAAGCTCTCCCATCATCTCATTGAAGAAAGAATCAAAAGGGCGATTCTCCGTTTCGGCGCAGGCTAGATATTGAAAGTAAAGCATATTCTTTTCCTTCAATGTTCTGTAGGAATAATTTGTTTCCTCCGCTAAATTGTCCAATCTCATTTGGTAGGTGAATGAAAGATCATCATAGTCACTTAAGCATACGCTTTGCATTTCAGATATCTCTTTGTCTAGCGAAAAATCAAAGCTTTCCTCTCCTGTTTCTCCCTTTACAGTCAAATGGAGCTCTTTATCTCCTTCTTTCATAATTCCCGCATTTTTAAGAACGTTTTCATTGAAATTATACACAAACACTTTTTTTCCATTCTCGGTTTCCCATGTTAATATCTTTGCACATCGATCCAATACCTCTTGCATTGTAAAACTGTTAATATGAGTAAGAACAGTACCTACATATTTCTGATACTCCATAGGAAGCATGTTCAACACAGGACCTTCCTCCATCCAAATAATATCCCAGTTTAATCCATTCTCACCATCTCTCACTTTATCATCCTGAAAGCTAAGCCCCATATGAACCATCTTGGAAGTTGCAACAATTTCTTTCAATCGATAATATGCTGTTATTTCATCTGTCACCTCCTGAGATTCTATGTCAGAACGCAATGTATCACACATCTTGCCTAGATCTTCTTTGGAAATATTCTCCTCTATCCCCGGAGTATTATACATCACCTGTTGCACATGAGTTACTGCTTCAGACCAATTATCTATGAATTCTTTTTGAGCAACTGTTTGTGTTAATGACTTCTCACCCTGTCCATCATTTCCGCATCCACTGATACAAATCATAAGTACAAAGATGATTGCAACCTGAATATACTTTTTCATTTATGTTTCCCCTTTCATATCAATCAATATTGTTTTTCGCCACCTTGTCTTTATACTGACTGTTAATTATAGGTTTATATTATCTCAAATCTTATTATACATGGTTTTTTACCATCACTATCCAAAGGCGAAGATACAATTTCAAGTGTTTTCAATGTTTTACCCAACATTATTTCGTAATGATATAAAAAATGACCTGCACAACAAAAACAATAATTCTTTGAAACACTATAGTCATATTTTAATCCACTAAAATTTGAGCATGCGCATACAAATTTTTCACCATCAAATAAGCTAACAGCATTCACTGTTATTGTTCCATCCTCATTAATAACCGGCTCACCCATATTCGGTATGGATTTTATTTTTTCAAGTTTTTCTTCTAGAGTATTTTCTTCATATTCTTTTGCAAATGCTTTTGAAGCCTTCTCCCTTGCTCCACTTTTACAACAGGCATTCCATTCAAGAATATCTTGTAGTTTTTTATGAGAGATTGATTCTGTAAGAATATCAATTGCTTGTTTAAAATATGCTGCTTTAACTTTCTTTGGGGATTTATCCACAACTCCCTCAAACCCTTTATTTATTTGCTCTATAATATCTTCACTCAAACCATACTTTACTAATGATTTTTGAAATTTTTCAGGACTAGGCATAGTAAATTCCCCCTTTTAGATAAAATAAATTATTTATTTCTTTTTCTCTGCAATACTTTCCTATATAACTTTGCGGCATTGTGTACGTTTCCATAACAATTAAAAATTTATTGCTTAATGACATTACTTTATCGGATGTATTTTCACCCTTTATTCTAATAGCTAATGCCTTGGCTCTCCAAGTATCAATGGTACTCAATTTTGGCACCATCTTTTAAAACTTCATATGCCCTCTTTACAATTTCTTTATTTCATTCACCAAAGTGGAAGCAAAATTGCATAGTTTACCAGTTTTCCTATCATAAAGTTCCTCTGATATAGCTAATACTTGTCCATAAGCATCTAATTAGCATGAAGATAACTTCCATCTTCGTTCTTTACTCTCATATATTAACATTTCTACTGCTTCAACGCTATTCTTGACATACATTTGCAACATGGTTCTTAACATTATTTTTCCTCCTGCCAGAAATATATATAATCATCACTAACCCTACATTACACTTAATTTCAGCATTAGATTATTTACCCAAAGACATTTTACCACAATATTCCTTATGATAAAAGAGCCAGCATGCCACTTTAATGCTACAGGACATCAGAAAAGCTCGCAAACCTTTATTCCTATAGCTTTGCGAGCTTTTCAAATTATTCGAACTCGGCTAATCCATCGCTATTCTTAAACACTTTTGTTTAAGTTTTGTGTGATAAATCGCCTTATTTTATCTATCTAAAATGTAATAAGCTTAAAAAATCCCCCCATTTTCCATTTCTGTCTTATTTACAAAATCCATATGATATAATTTTTCCCAATGGTTAATATTCAAGGTTCCCTTTGTAAGATGAATAGCTAAAATACAACAATTTTCATCATTTTCATTGTTCGCCATGTCATACCACTCAGAAAAAGCTGTACGAAGTTTGGCTCTTATTTCGGCATTTTTAGGGTTTAGTACCCAACCAAGATTTTCACCTATTCCATTAGCAGTAAACATCTCTGAACAAAATGCAATCGAAACCTCTGGATTTTCTTCTATTTGTAGCATTTTATTTGATTTGCCATTTGTAACAACATAAAATGTACAGTCTTCATAATAAGCATCCACACCACGTACAACTGGGCGGGGATATCCGTTAATGCCTGGTTCCCGTGCAATAGTTGCAAGGGAAATAAGATTATCTTTTCCGTTACCGAACTTCTCCTCAATTAATTTTAATCCTTCTTCGAAATTTGTCATCTCTACTTCCTCCTTTAATAAATAACACAACAGAGCAAAGTTACTGTTTCAGCCACAAAGCGGGACGAACACCGCCGATACATCTTCCATCACCAATGTTGCCTTTCAATACATTGTTGCCCTGAATACCAATATTACCGTCGCCGTGGATATACACTGCCTTAACACTGACGCGGCCAATGGACCGAAGCCACCACCATGTCACTATACCCTTAAACGTAGCAACCCGCCTATGATTGTTCTCATCTTTTCTTTCAAACCAATATCGTTGATTCTTTCCCCGATCATACAATTTTGATGTACTGTCGCCGAAATATGTACACACTTCATCAAGATTTAATAAAAATATGCTATCTAGTGTATCTTCCCCACCCTTTGTACCATACCACTGATTATCGGGGTTTTTATTTAACACAGAAATGATTCTTGCTTTATCATCCGCACTAAATTGATCGTAAAACTCACTATTGAGATATTTTCGTAACGAGCAGTCAGCCCACGTTATGTCTTTATAAACGTCATGGAAAGACCGTTGATCAATAATATCTTCTGTTATGATTAATACCCTGTCATTTTGTATATGAAGTATACGCCAATCGTAATTGCCAAATAATATTATATCTCCTAACTTCATAAATACCTCCATCATAAAATATTTAATTCATCTTATCCATTGTTTATAAAAACCCTGAAATAACCTCTGCACTTTTTTACTGCAGGATTAGTTTCTTTTTTTATAGAGTACCATATTGAACCATTTATGTAAATAAAAACTTCCGTCTAACAATACACCAACTCCTTTTGCAGAACCTCCTCTGCAGCATTTTTAACATTATTCATCAAACCAACCCATCGCATCTGACCGGGCAAGTGCTTATGCTAAAGTTATTGAGCAAAAATTACCCGGTGCTATGCAAATAGCAGATAGATTTCATCTAGCAATAGTATTAAAACTAAAAATGCTGCTACAAAAAAATATATCTTTTTAAGAGAATTTATATATTAAATTATTTATGGATGGATGCTGAACTATCTGAAAAAGAAAAGAATCATATATATGCTAAGTATCCTAAAGTGTTTAGCTTAAAAAATGTATTATGGAATTTAGAGAACTATTGGAAAGAAAGATACTTACATTATTATACATATTTATTAAGAAATATAAAACGTAGATATTAGTGAATTATCATCTTTTGTAAAGGAATTAATAAGAGATATTGAAGCATTTACACTTACTGACACCGCCTCTCCTGTTGCCCGACAGGATAGGCATTTTTATTTTCATATCTTCTTACTTGGAGTTTTCATCTTACAAATAAAATTCTCTATCTCTTGTCCACTCAAATCAAGTTCAAGATTAATAAAGTCCTCAAAATAGCTTAATATAGTTTCCTGTTCATCATCCTCCCAATACAATCCTGTATTAATTACCAAATGATTAGTTTTTTCATCATAACTATAGTTACACTCATCCTTAGGATACATTAATTTAAAACATCCATCCTCCTTGTAATTAGGCCCATTATATACTTTTTTAAATCTATAAAATTGAATCATATCTAAATTACAATCAATTATACAAGTTGTACCTTCCACCCTACATACCAACGACTGAAAATTCATAGTATAACAATATTTCCCTATTTCCTTTTCAATCCATTTATGCTGTCTTGTCCATGGCATTCCGCCCTGTTTAACTATCCTTCTTATATCTTTAAACCTTTCCTTATGCAGAGCATTAACCTGAATTTTTCTTGTTTCCACAGGAACAATATGATAATTATTATTTACTGAATCAAACGTCTTCCAATAATTATCTATCTCTATTTCCTGATATTTGCATATTCCCATTTTAATATTTAGACCAGCTTGAAAATTTAAATTCTTTTGATAGCATTTCTTGTCTCTATCACTCATTTTATCAATTATTTCTTTAGAATTATTCGATTTCAATTCTACTATCACTTTGTTTCTCCTTACACTTTATACATTTTTCTTCAATTGAATCCTAATTGCACCTATAATTTATTTTTTATCTTTTAACTAATTAACTTTAAAAATCTTTATATTGTAGACACAAAAAGCGGGACCCCTCTAAAATAGAGGGCTCCCGGCATTTTTTGTCTATTCGAACTCAATTGTTGCTGGTGGTTTTCCTGTGCAATCATACATTACACGGTTAACTCCATTAACTTCATTTACTATCCTAGTTGTTACTTTCCCTAAAACTTCCCATGGAAGTTCTGCTGATTCAGCTGTCATAAAATCACTTGTTGTTACAGCTCTAAGTGCTATTGCATAGTCATAAGTTCTTTCATCACCCATAACACCTACTGAACGCATATTAGTAAGAGCAGCAAAATATTGACCTATTTCTTTATCAATACCTGCTTTTGCAATTTCTTCACGATAAATAGCATCTGCATCTTGAACTATTCTTACTTTTTCTGCTGTAACTTCTCCAATTATACGTATTCCAAGTCCTGGGCCTGGGAACGGTTGTCTGAAGACAAGCTTTTCTGGAATTCCAAGTTCAAGCCCTGCTTTACGAACCTCATCCTTAAATAATAGTCTTAATGGTTCTATTATTTCTTTAAAATCAACACAATCAGGAAGACCTCCAACATTGTGGTGTGACTTAATTACTGCTGATTTTCCAAGTCCACTTTCAATTACATCTGGATAAATTGTTCCTTGAACAAGATAATCAACTGTTCCTATTTTCTTAGCTTCTTCTTCAAAAACTCTAATAAACTCTTCTCCTATGATTTTTCTCTTAGTTTCTGGCTCTGTAACCCCAGCTAACTTTTCATAGAATCTTTCTTGTGCATTTATACGAATGAAGTTTAAATCATAAGAACCATTTGGTCCAAATACTTCTTCTACTTCATCCCCTTCATTTTTACGAAGTAAACCATGATCAACAAACACACATGTTAATTGCTTTCCTATAGCCTTAGAAAGTAATACTGCTGCCACTGATGAATCTACTCCACCTGATAAAGCACATAATACTTTACCATTTCCAACTTTTTCACGAATTTCTTCTATTGTCTTTTCAACAAAAGAATCCATTTTCCAGTCACCTTTACATCCGCACACATTGTATACAAAATTTGAAATCATTTTTTTACCTTCTTGAGTATGCATAACTTCTGGATGGAATTGAACTGCATATAATTTCTTTTCTTCACATTCCATTGCAGCAACTGGACATACTGGAGTATGAGCAATTACTTTAAAGTTTTCAGGTGCCTTTTCTATATAATCTGTGTGACTCATCCAACAAATTGTTGAAGGAGATACACCATTAAATAACTTTGAATCTACATTAATACTAACTTCTGTTTTTCCGTACTCACTTACAGGAGCTGTTTC
Source organism: Clostridiales bacterium (assembly GCA_012519845.1). Taxonomy (GTDB): domain Bacteria; phylum Bacillota; class Clostridia; order Clostridiales; family Clostridiaceae; genus Clostridium. The sequence continues at coordinate 32,838 of JAAYPK010000100.1, read as the reverse complement.
AACCTTCCCACCTAGAAGGTGTGACATAAGCTGAGATCCATAGCAAATACCAAGTATAGGTATTCCTAAATTAAATATTTCTTTATCACATAGTGGTGATTCTTTTCCATAAACACTGTTTGGTCCACCTGTGAAAATAATTCCCTTTGGATTCATTTCTTTTATTTTTTCAATTGTCATATTATATGGATGTACTTCACAATATACGTTACATTCTCTTACTCTTCTGGCGATTAATTGGTTGTATTGCCCACCGAAGTCAATAACTAGAACTAATTCTTTTTTCATGTTCTCCTCCAATTTATCCTATTGATTTACACTGTAGTTTGGTGCTTCTTTTGTAATATTAATATCATGTGGATGACTTTCTCTAAGTCCTGCTGAAGTTTGAACAACAAATCTTGCAGTATTAAATAAAGTTTCAAGATTTTTTGATCCAAGATATCCCATTCCTGATTTTATACCACCAGTAAGTTGGAATATTGTATCTGTAACAGATCCTTTAAATGCTATTCTTCCTTCAACTCCTTCAGGTACTAATTTTTTATTACCTTCTTGGAAGTATCTGTCCTTTGAACCACAAGCCATAGCTGCAAGAGATCCCATACCTCTATATACCTTATAGCTTCTTCCTTGATATATTTCAATTTCTCCTGGTGCTTCTTCACAACCTGCAAATAATGAACCCAACATAGCAACTTTAGCACCTGCTGCTAAAGCTTTAACTATATCTCCTGAATACTTTATTCCACCATCTGCAATTACAGGAACTCCATATTTATTAGCAGCTTCAGCACAATCCATTACTGCTGTTAATTGAGGAACTCCAACTCCTGCAACAACTCTAGTTGTACAAATAGAACCTGGTCCTATACCAACCTTAACACAATCTGCTCCAGCTTTTATTAAATCTTCTGTAGCTTCTGCTGTAGCAACATTTCCTGCTATAATTTGAAGTTCTGGATATTTTTCTTTAATTTGTTTTACAGCATCTAATACACCTTTAGAATGACCATGTGCTGTATCTAAAGTTATAACATCAACTTTTACTTTAACTAAAGCATCTACTCTTTCCATCATGTTAGCTGTTACTCCAACAGCTGCTCCGCAAAGTAATCTTCCTTGTGAATCTTTAGCTGCATTAGGATAAGCCTTTGTTTTTTCAATATCTTTTATTGTAATTAACCCCTTTAACATACCATCTTTATCAACTAAAGGTAACTTTTCTATTTTATGTTTCTTTAATAATTCTTTTGCTTGTTCTATAGATGTGTTTTCTGGTGCTGTAACTAAATTTTCTTTAGTCATTACATCTCCTATTTTTTTAGAAAAGTCTGTTTCAAAAGTTGTATCTCTATTTGTTAATATCCCAACTAGCTTTCCATCAACTGTTATTGGTACTCCTGATATTCTATATTGCCCCATTAAATCTTCAGCATCTTGAAGAGTGTTATCTGGTGATAGGTAAATTGGATCAGTAATTACACCATTTTCTTGTCTTTTAACTCTATCAACTTCTTTTGCTTGTGCTTCAATAGACATGTTCTTATGTATAATTCCAATTCCGCCTTCTCTAGCCATGGCTATAGCCATTTTAGATTCTGTAACAGTATCCATTCCTGCACTAATTAATGGAATATTTAATGCAATTGTTTTTGTAAGATTTGTTTTTAATGATACCTCTTTTGGTAAAATTTCTGACTTGTTTGGAACTAATAATACATCGTCGAATGTGTAAGCTTGCTTTAATATTGTTGCCATTTATAAAATCCTCCTTTTGAAATTTATCTTTCATATTGTGTTAATTTTGAATTAAAAAATTCATTATCTAGCCATTTTTGAGTACAAAAAAAGCACATTAACTTACGAAAGTGATGTTAATACGCCTAGAGTTTCCCCTTAAATAGTATATTACTCACTCATAGTCGGAAATTACGGTTTCCGGTAGATACCCCTTGCCAATTCAAGGTATATACGAGTTTCGAATGTGCCATATATTAAATTAAACTTATTATAATGTATAAGGATTTTAATGTCAACAAAAAATGCAATTATTATTTCATTTTATAAAAATAATTTTTTAAATAAAATTCCATAAATTTTTTGTTAATTAAATTAATATGGAATTTTATTCTATGATATTATTTTGTTTCACTAGATATTTTAATTACTTCATCATCTAATTCAAAGTCTATGTTTCCTTTTACAATACTTTTAAGCTCTGAATATGTATTTCCAGAAGCAATAGATTTAATTTCAGCCTCATCTATATATTCCTTTGAAGTTAATTCATCTTTAAAAGTAGAATATGTATCAGTGTCTGTAATTTTAGTATTTGCCTTTATATTGTAAGATTCTACTGCTAATACCACTTGTCTTGCTTCTTCAAGTGCATTTGTCTTTTTACCTTCGTTAATATATCCTATTACCTTTGGTGCTAATGCTGCTGATAATATTCCTATTATAGCCATTACTGCTATTAATTCTGTAAGAGTAAATCCCCTCTTTTTTTTTGCCATTTTCTTTTTTATCATCTTTTCCTCCTAAATTATTAATCTTTCATATATGATTATTGACTAAGAAGGAAATTTTATTCAATGAAAAGAAAAAAAAGTAGAGCATTTATTATTGCTCTACTTTTTAAATTTTTATTTTAGTACATTCCGTCCATTCCTGCTGGTGATTGTGGCATAGCTGGTTCTGGTTCTGGAATATCAACTACAGCTGCTTCAGTTGTTAAGAATGTAGCTGCTACTGATGATGCGTTTTGTAATGCTGATCTTGTTACCTTAGTTGGATCAACAATACCTGCTTTTATCATATTCTTGTATTCTCCATGTAAAGCATCATATCCTACACCAGTTTCACTAGTTTTAACTTTTTCAATTATAACTGATCCTTCAAGACCTGCATTTTTAGCTATTTGTCTTACTGGTTCTTCAAGTGCTCTAACAATTATATTTATACCAACTTGTTCGTCTTGAACATTTGAAGATAATTTTGCTACTTCATTAATAACATTAATATAAGCAGTTCCACCACCTGGTACTATACCTTCTTCTACTGCTGCTTTTGTAGCTGCTAAAGCATCTTCAATTCTAAGCTTTCTTTCTTTTAATTCAGTCTCAGTTGCTGCTCCAACTTTAACTACTGCAACTCCACCTGCAAGCTTAGATAATCTTTCTTGAAGTTTTTCTTTATCAAATTCAGAAGTAGTTTGTTCTATTTGTGCTCTTATTTGATGAACTCTTGCTTTTATAGCATCTGAAGCTCCTCTACCATTAACAATAACAGTATTTTCTTTAGTTACTTTAACGCTTTCAGCTTGACCTAAAGATTCTAAAGTTACATCTTTTAAATCTCTTCCTAATTCTTCTGATATAACTTCTCCTCCTGTTAAAATAGCTATGTCTTGAAGCATTTCTTTTCTTCTATCTCCAAAACCTGGTGCTTTTACTGCAACACAAGTAAATGTACCTCTTAGCTTATTAACAACAAGTGTTGCCATAGCTTCCCCTTCAATATCATCTGCAATAATTAATAACTTTTTACCTGCTTGAACTATTTGCTCTAATATAGGAAGAATTTCTTGAATGTTGCTAATCTTTTTATCAGTAATTAATATATATGGATTATCTAAAGAAGCTTCCATTTTTTCAGTATCAGTAGCCATATAAGCTGAAACATATCCTCTATCGAATTGCATTCCTTCTACTACATCAAGTTCAGTTCCCATAGATTTTGATTCTTCTATAGTAATTACTCCTTCATTTCCTACTCTTTCCATAGCATCAGCAATTAATTTACCTATTGCTTCATCAGCTGCAGATATTGCTGCAACTCTTGCAATATCTTCTTTACCATTTACAGGTTTAGAAATTTTCTTAATTTCTTCAACAGCTTTATCAACTGCAACCTTAATTCCATTTCTAATTAAAATAGGGTTTGCTCCTGCTGTAACATTTTTTAATCCTTCTCTTATTATAGCTTGTGCTAATAATGTTGCTGTTGTTGTACCATCTCCTGCTACATCATTTGTTTTTGTTGCAACTTCTTTTACTAATTGAGCTCCCATATTTTCATATGGATCTTCTAATTCAATTTCTCTTGCTATTGAAACACCGTCGTTTGTTATTAATGGTGAACCAAATTTCTTTCCTAATACTACATTTCTTCCTTTAGGTCCAAGTGTAACCTTAACTGTATCAGCTAATTTATCAACACCTACTTGCATAGCTCTTCTTACTTCTTCACTAAACATTATACTTTTTGCCATTTTTAATTTCTCCTTCCTATTCTACTATTGCTAATATATCTTCTTGTTTAATTATTGTATATTCTTCTCCCTCAACTTTAACATCAGTCCCAGCATATTTTGAGTAAAGAACCTTATCTCCAACTTTAACTTCCATTTTTACTCTTTGACCATCAACAACTGCACCAGGACCAACAGCTACAATTTCAGCTTCTTGTGGTTTTTCTTTTGCTGTACCTGTTAGTAAGATTCCACTTTTAGTAGTTTCCTCAGCCTCTAACTTCTTAATAACAACTCTTTCTCCTAATGGTTTAATATTCATGACAAGACCTCCTTAATTAGTTAATAATTTATTTTTTGTTATATTTTTATTAATATAACTGTTACTCTTTTTGTTAGCACTCACTTTAATAGAGTGCTAATACATTTATTATAATATCCTTTCCACCCATTTTATTCAAATATTGCTTTCTTTATTATAATACCATATTGAGGCATTTTATTAAAATATATTCCTATATCTTTAATTTACTATCTATTTCTTAATTTTAGGTAAAATAAAAGAAGACAATAAATATTATTGCCTTCTTTTAAAATATCTACTCTATTTTTCTAAATTAATTTTTTCAAAATCATTTACTGCTTCATTAGACAAAACTGTTTTTATACTTGTATTTAAATTGTTTTTTGTAAAAGCTGCCTTTGCTTTGTTAACTGGTGCTATTTTCCCTGCTCCATTTATACATCCGCCTTCACACATCATTCCTTCAATAAAGTTTCCTGCAAGCTTTCCTGCCTTTGCCATAGTCATTGTTCTTTTTATTTCTACACTACCAGATACTTTAATTGGTTTAAAATCAACATCTATTTCTTTTTCTTTAACATAACTTTCTATAGCCGCTGTTAATCCTCCAGAAACTCCAAATCCTCTTCCAAAAATTGAAGCATCATTTACCTGTTCCTCTTCTAAACTTTCAGGTTCAACTTCAAATGCCGAGAATAAAGCAATTAATTCTTCAAAAGTTAATACATAATCAACTGCGTCTTTTAAATTCTCTCTTACTGCCTCACTTTTCTTTGCTGTACAAGGTCCTATAAACACAACCTTTGCATCTGGTTCTTTGCTTTTAATATATCTTCCTGCTGCTATCATTGGTGACACAGTTCCAGATATTCTTTCTACTTGATCAGGATAAATCTTTTCAATATAATTATGGAAGCCTGGACAACATGAATTTGTCATGTATTTATCTCCCTTTTCCATTCTTTCTACAAATTCATTACTTTCGTGAACAGTTACTCCATCTGCTCCACATGCAGCTTCTATCATATCTGTAAATCCAATCTCTTTTATGGCTTTCTTAACTTGTCCATACGTAACTTTAGGTCCAAATTGTCCTGAAATAGCTGGTGCTACTACAGCATATATTTTTTCTTTATTTTCAAGCTTTTTAGCAACTGGTACAATTAAACTTTTATCTGATATTGCTCCAAATGGACATGCGCTCATACAAGCTCCACAATTAACACATTTTTCTTCTTTTATTATTGATCTTCTATTATCAGGGTTAATATCAAGTGCTCCTGTAGGACAAACTTTCTTACACGGTCTCATAACTTCTGCAATAGCATCATATGGGCATGCTTTCTTACACATTCCACATTCTTTGCAAATTTCTTGATTAATGTAAGCTCTTCCACTTACGTATGAAATAGCTTTAAAATTACAAGCTTCTTGACATCTGTGGGCTAAACAATTTCTGCATGAATCTGTTACAGAATACTTATTAATAGGACAATTATCACAAGCTGCTTCAATAACATATATAATTTGCTCATCTTCTTTTATATCTACTAAATTATTATCTGCTCCATCCCCATCTGATAAAAATCCAGCAGCAAGTTTTGCTCTTTCTAAAACAATAGCTCTTTCTTTATATACACAGCATCTATATTGTGGAACTGAGCCTTGTATAATTTCATAAGGTATCTTTTCAATTTCTTCTTTAGTAACCATGTCTTTTCTGGCCAATCTAGCAACTGAAGTTAATACCTCATGCTTTAATTTACTTAATTGAGTCTCAAATTCAAACATTATTTTCCTCCCTAAAAACAAACTTTGTTAATTATTTCACTATCTTTTATAAATGCATATATTTAATTATATCACATAAGATTATAAATTATAGTATTTCAGTAAATATTCAAATTTTCTGACTCTTTAGTTATTTTGTATTATAAATTCCTTTTTTTCTCGATTTACTGCATAAAAAAAGTGGAATGACAATAGTTTTTGTTATACAAAATTTCGTCATCCACACCTAACTGTTAAATATAAATTTTAAGTCCATGCAAATAAATTATTCAATTTTTATTTTATTTTCTCTTGCATTATAAAATAAATATTGTTGTGCAAAACCAGACAAATCCTTAAATCTTTCTCTTCCAAAAATCCTTATTTTATTTAAAGATCCCTCGTCTGCATTATAGAAAAACATCATTGCTCTCTTTACCCATACATCAACTGGGAATGCAGAAGTCTTGCCCATAGAAAAGAGCATTATGCAATCTGCCACCTTTGCTCCTACACCTTTAAATTCTTGTAATGCTATATGACACTCATCATCATTTAATGATTTTATTTCATCAAGATTATTCTTTTCATTAATTTTATTTACTGTATCTAATATGTACTTACTTCTAAAAGATGCTCCTGTTTCCTTTATTTCTTCTTCTGTTATTCCTTTTAACATTTCTGGTTTAGGAAAGGTATAGTATATTTTGCCTTTATATTCTATTGCATTTCCCCATTTTTCACTTATTTTCTTAATAGTTTTCATTATTGAAGGTATGCTATTTCTTGCTGAAATAATAAAACTTATTAACATTTCAAAAGAATCTTGATTAAGTATCCTTATTCCATAACCAAACTCTACGCTTTCTTTTAATATTTTATCTTTAGAAAGTTCCTTTTTAATTGTTTCATAATCCCTTTCTAAGTCAAAATATTTTAACCATATATTATTAAAATCTTCTTCATTACTGTTAAAAATAATTACTTCATTATCCTTTTGAAGTACTTCTATTACTTTATCAAAAGCAACTCCAATATAATTATTTTCCCCTACCTTTTCCCATCTAAAACATTGACCACACTCAAGTATTTGTTTAATATTGAAGTTCTTAACCCCTTCTATTATTACTTTATTCTCCTCTATTTTAACATTATTATAATCCATTTCTTCCTCCTATATTCTACACATATACTAATAGTATAATACAAATATAGAATTTTAGGCAGAATATAATCTAATTTAAGAAATCTGCGATTTCTATCCTCATTATTAACCCAATAAAATGAAAAGCTGCCGCTGGTATGTTTCACCTTCAAGCGACAGCTCCTTTAATTATTTATTTTTTAAATATTCATGTATTCCTTCAGCTGCTTTTTTACCTGCACCCATAGCTAATATTACTGTAGCAGCTCCAGTTACAGCGTCACCACCTGCAAATACGCCTTCTCTTGTTGTTTCGCCTGTTTCATCAGTTGCAACAATACAGCCTCTCTTATTAATTTCAAGACCTTTTGTTGTTGAAGATATTAATGGATTTGGAGATGTTCCAAGTGACATTATTACTGTATCAACATCTAATACAAATTCAGATCCTTCAACAGCTCTTGGACTTCTTCTTCCAGATTCATCTGGTTCGCCAAGTTCCATTTTAACGCACTTCATTCCTTTTACCCATCCTTTTTCATCTTCTAAGATTTCAACAGGATTTGTAAGTACATCAAAAATTACTCCTTCTTCTTTAGCGTGATGAACTTCCTCTTGTCTTGCTGGAAGTTCTGCTTCACCTCTTCTATAAACAACGTGAACCTCTGCGCCTAATCTAAGTGCTGTTCTTGCTGCATCCATAGCAACATTACCTCCACCAACTACAGCAACTTTTTCTCCTGCTCTAATTGGTGTATCAAAATCTTTCTTAAAGGCTTTCATTAAATTATTTCTTGTTAAAAATTCATTAGCAGAACATACACCATTAGCATTTTCACCTGGTATTCCCATAAATCTTGGTAAACCTGCTCCTGAACCTATAAATACTGCTTCAAAACCTTCTTCATCAAATAACTGATCTATTGTTATAGTTCTACCTACTATTACATTTGTTTCTATTTTAACACCAAGTTTTTTTACATTTTCAACTTCACCTTTAACAACAGTGTCTTTTGGTAATCTAAATTCAGGAATACCATATACTAAAACACCACCGGCTTCATGTAATGCCTCAAATATAGTTACATCATAACCAAGCTTAGCTAAATCTCCTGCACAAGTTAATCCTGCAGGTCCACTTCCAATTACAGCTACCTTTTTACCATTTGACGGTTCTCTTTTTGAAAGATCTACATTATTTACTCTTGACCAGTCTGCTACAAATCTTTCAAGCTTTCCTATTGCAACAGCTTCACCTTTTATTCCTAAAACACATTGACCTTCACATTGGTTTTCTTGTGGACAAACTCTTCCACAAACTGCTGGTAAAGCTGAAGATTCAGCTATTATCTTAGCAGCCTTTTCAAAGTTCTTTTCTTTTACTTCATGAATAAATGAAGGAATTGATATACTAACAGGACATTTACCTACACATCTAGGGTTTTTACAATTTAAACATCTTGATGCTTCCTTAACTGCTTCCTCTTCTGTATATCCTAAACAAACTTCTTCAAAGTTAGTAGCTCTTACCTTTGGATCTTGTTCTGATATTTTTACTCTTTTCATTCTATCCATATCCATGTTACTTTTCACCTCCGCAGTGTCCACATCCTCCATGATGTGTATCACCTTCTTCTGTTTTAAGCTTAGCTCTTCCTTCTTCTGTCTTATACATAGCTTGTCTACGCATAGCTTGATCAAAATCAACTAAATGTCCATCAAATTCTGGTCCATCAACACAAGCAAACTTAACCTTATCTCCAACTGTAACTCTACAAGCACCACACATACCTGTTCCATCAACCATTATTGGGTTTAAGCTTACTACTGTTTTTATATTTAATTCTTTAGTTAATAAACAAACGAATTTCATCATAATCATTGGTCCAATTGCTATAACTAAATCATATTTTTTACCTTCATTATTAACCAAATCTTTTATTTTATCTGTTACTAATCCTTTAAAACCTGATGAACCATCATCTGTAGCAATATATAAGTTACCTGCTACTTTTTCCATTTCATCTTTAAGGATTACTATATTTTCACTTCTTGCCCCTACAATAACATCTGCTTTAATACCTTTTGATGCTAACCATTTTACTTGAGGGTATACTGGTGCTGTTCCAACACCACCTGCAACAAATAATATATTTTTCTTTTTTAGGTCATTAATATCTTCTTCAATCATTTCAGAAGGTCTTCCTAAAGGCCCTACAAAATCATCAAAAGTATCGCCTTCATTATATTCTGCCATTTTAATTGTTGATTCACCTAAAGTTTGGAATACAATTGTAACAGTTCCAGCTTCTCTATCATAATCACAAATTGTAAGTGGAATTCTTTCACCTTTGTGATCAATCTTTACGATTACAAATTGTCCAGGCTCGCAAGATTTTGCAACTCTTGGTGCCTCAATATCCATAAGGTAAATGTTCTCTGTTAATAATCTTTTACTAATTATCTTATACACTCTTATTTCCCCCATTTTCAATTTTTTATATATACGTTTTTATTATACATTATTTACAAATGCTATTACAAGTTTTCTTAAATTTAAAAAGAAGTATCCCATCTAAGTATGGGATACTTCAAATTAAATAGTTTATTTACTACTTAGAATAATCATAGAATCCTTTTCCAGTCTTTCTTCCAAGCCATCCAGCTCTAACATATTTTCTTAATATATTTGAACATCTGTACTTGCTATCTCCTGTTTCGTTAAATAAAACATCCATTATAGCAACAACTATATCTAATCCTACTAAATCTCCTAATGCTAAAGGTCCCATTGGATGATTAGCACCATATTTCATTGCTGTATCTATATCCTCAACAGAAGCAATTCCTTCTTGAAGGATAAATGATGCTTCATTAATCATTGGAATTAATATTCTGTTTACTACAAATCCAGGAGCTTCAGCAACTTCTACTGGTTCCTTTCCAATTTCAACAGATAAATTCTTAACATAATCAAATGTTTCTTGAGATGTTGCAATTCCTCTTATTACTTCAACAAGCTTCATTACTGGAGCTGGGTTAAAGAAATGCATTCCAATAACTTTATCAGGTCTCTTTGTTGCAGAAGCAACTTCAGTTATTGATAATGATGAAGTGTTTGAAGCTAAAATAGTTTCTGGCTTACAAATACCATCTAATTCAGCAAATATTTCTTTCTTTATTTTCATGTTTTCAATTGCAGCTTCAACTACTAAATCACAATCAGCAGCTAATTTCATATCAGTTGTTCCTGAAATTCTTGATAAAATTTCTTCTTTAACTTCTTCAGTCATTTTTCCTTTTGAAACTTGTCTATCTAATCCTTTAGTAATTCCAGCAATCCCTCTATCAACAAATTCTTGCTTTATATCTCTAACAATTACTTCGCATCCTTTTTGTGCAAAAGCTTGAACTATACCAGAACCCATTGTTCCAGCACCAAGTACAAATACCTTCTTACTCATTTATGAATCCTCCTAAATATATTTATTATTCTGCTTCTTTTATTGCTTTAGCTTGTGTTATTAATTCAGGTAAAACCTTTGTAACATCTCCAACTATTCCATAGTCTGCAACTTGGAATATTGGTGCAGTTTCATCTTTATTAATAGCTATAATCATATCAGAATCTTGCATACCTGCAACGTGTTGGATAGCTCCTGAAATACCACAAGCTATATAGATTGTAGGTTTAACAGTTTTACCAGTTTGTCCAACTTGGTATGCGTTTTCTATCCATCCTTTTTCAACTGCAGCTCTTGATCCTGCAACAACTCCACCTAAAATATTAGCTAATTCTTCAAGTAAAGCAAAGTTTTCTTTAGATCCAACACCTCTACCACCTGAAACTACTATGTTAGATTCAGCGATATCAATTATATCTTTAGCAGTTTTAACTGTTTCTAAAACTTTTGTTCTTACATCAGAATCAGATAATTTCACTTCTACTTTTTCGATTTTAGTCTTACTTGGATCAGTTGTTATTTTTTCAAATACTCCAGGTCTTACTGTAGCCATTTGAGGTCTATGTTCTGGACATGCTATTGTAGCCATTAAGTTACCACCAAATGCTGGTCTAGTAGCTAATAAATCTCCATTTTCAACATCAACATCAATTGAAGTACAGTCAGCTGTTAATCCAGTTGATAATCTAGCTGCTATTCTAGGCCCTAAATCTCTTCCTATAAATGTAGCTCCAACAAATAAAATTCCAGGTTTTCTTTCAGTTGCTAAATCACAAATTACCTTTGTGTAAGCATCTGTAGTATAATGTTCTAAGTTTTTATCTTCAGCAACTAAAACTTCATCAGCTCCGTGTTCTGCTAATGTTTTAGCTAATCCTTCAACTTTATCTCCAAGTAGTAAAGCAGTTAACTTTACTCCTAATTTATCTGCAACTCTTCTACCTTCTCCAAGTAGTTCTAATGATACTTTTTGTAGTTCGCCTTCTCTTTGTTCAGCAAAGACCCAAACGCCTTTATAATCTGCTATACTCATTATAATTTACCTCCTAATATATTAGATGTAGTGTTTCTCTTTTAATTTTCCAAGTACGTAAACTGCTGATTCTTTAGGTCCGAATTTAACCATTTCTCCAGCACCTTTAATTTCTTTAGTCATAGACTTCTTAACCTTTGTTGGAGAACCCTTTAATCCTAATTCAGATGGATCTACATCTATATCAGCTGCTGTCATAACTTTAATTTGATCATCAGAAGTTGCAAATATATTTGAAACGTTCATATATCTTGCTTCATTTAATTCTTCAATTGCAGTTAATAGACATGGAGTCTTAACTTCAACAACTTGATATCCATCTTCTAATGCTCTTTCTACTTTTAATGTATCACCATTAACTTCAACACCTTTAACATATGTTACTTGAGGAATGTTTAAGTGTTCAGCAATTTCTGGTCCAACTTGTGCAGTATCTCCATCGATTGCTTGTCTTCCTGCAAATACTAAATCATAATCTAAAGTCTTAATAAGACCTGCTAATGCTTTTGAAGTTGCTAAAGTGTCAGCACCTCCAAGAACTCTATCTGTTAAAAGAATTGCTTCATCTGCTCCCATACATAATGCTTCTCTTAAAGCAGCCTTAGCCATTGGAAGACCCATACTAATAACAGTTACTTTTCCTCCAACTTTTTCTTTTAATTGTAAAGCACCTTCTAATGCATGCTTATCTTCTGGATTTATAATTGATGGAACCCCATCTCTTATTAATGTACCAGTTTTAGGGTCAATTTTAACTACTGTAGTATCTGGAACTTGTTTTATACAAACTACTATATTCATTTATACGTCCTCCTATCTTAAAATGCTTCCAGCGATAACCATCTTTTGAACTTCAGAAGTTCCTTCATAGATTTCAGTTATCTTAGCATCTCTCATCATTCTTTCTACTGGATATTCCTTAGTGTATCCATATCCTCCGAATAATTGAACTGCTTTAGTTGTTACTTCCATAGCAACTTCTGCAGCAAATAGTTTTGCTCTTGCAGCATCAACTGAATATGGCTTACCAGCTTGCTTTAAACATGCTGCCTTATATACTAAATGTTTTGCAGCTTCAATCTTAACATCCATTTCTGCAATATACCATTGAAGTCCTTGGAAAGCTGAAAGTGGTTTCTTAAATTGTTTTCTTTCTTTCATATATTGAACAGCTTCTTCAAATGCTCCTTCAGCAATACCTAATGCTTGAGACGCAATACCAATTCTTCCTCCATCAAGAGTTTTCATTGCTATTGGGAATCCTTTTCCTTCTTTTCCTATTAAGTTTTCCTTTGGAACTATACAATCTTCAAAAATTAATTCAGTTGTTGAAGATGCTCTAATACCTAATTTGTTTTCTTTCTTACCGATTGAGAATCCTTTAAATGATTTTTCAACTATAAATGCTGAAATACCTCTTGTTCCTTGGCTCTTATCAGTCATAGCAAATACAATGAAAGTTTCTGCAACTCCACCATTTGTTATAAATATTTTAGAACCATTTAATACATAGTGATCTCCATCTAAAACTGCAGTTGTTTGTTGTCCAGCCGCATCTGTTCCAGCTCCTGGTTCAGTTAATCCAAAAGCACCAATTTTCTTACCTGAGCATAAATCTGGTAAGTATTTAGCTTTTTGTTCTGGAGTACCGTGTTCATTAATTACAGAAGCACATAATGATGTATGAGCTGATAAAATAACTCCTGTAGTACCACATACTTTAGAAAGTTCTTCTACTGCGATTATGTATGATAATACATCTCCGCCAGCTCCGCCATATTCTTTAGAAAATGGAATACCCATCATTCCAAGCTTAGCCATTTTTTTTACGTTTTCCATTGGAAATTCTTCAGTTTCATCGATTTCTGCAGCAATTGGTTTTACTTCGTTTACTGCAAATTCTCTAACCATTTGTTGTACTAATTCTTGTTCTCTAGTTAATTCGAAATTCATTTAATTAACCCTCCTTAATATTTCAAAAAAAACATTTTTATTTGTTTTTGAAGTTTTTATCTCTTCTTTCTAAAAATGCAGACATACCTTCTTTTTGGTCTTCTGAACTGAAGCACTTACCAAAATCTTCTGCTTCTATTTCAATAGCCTTATCAATATCTACTTGAAGTCCTCTGTTTATAGCATCTTTACATAATCTTACTGCTATTGGAGCATTTGCAACTATCTTTGCAGCCATTGCACTTGCTTCATCAAGTAAATTTTCTAATGGCACTACTTTATTTACTAATCCAATTCTTAAAGCTTCATCAGCTTTAATCATATCACATGTATAAATCATTTCTTTGGCTTTACCAATACCAACTATTCTAGCTAATCTTTGAGTTCCACCAAATCCAGGAGTAATTCCAAGCCCTGCTTCTGGTTGAGCAAATTTAGCTTTTTCTGATGCTATTCTTATATCACAAGCCATAGCTAATTCACAACCTCCACCAAGAGCAAATCCTGATATTGCAGCAATTGTAGGCTTGTTCAAATTTTCTAATCTTCTAAATACCTTGTTTCCAAGAGTACCAAATTCTCTTCCTTGTTCTTCGTTTAAATCCTTCATTTCTGCTATATCAGCACCAGCAACGAAAGATTTTTCTCCTGCACCAGTAATAATAACAGCATAAATATCATTGTCTTTTTCTAAATCATCAATAACTGTGTCTAAATCTTTTAAAGTATCCGAATTTAGTGCATTTAATGCTTTAGGTCTGTTAATTGTAACTACAGCCAAATTAGAATCTTTTTCAAGAATTACATTCTTTAATTCCATGCTTTATAATCTCCTCCCTATTTTACGTAATTTATATATACAAAACCTTTTAAAAAGATTTTTGTACTACTACCCCTCCTAATTGTCACAATTTTCAATTATTTTGTTAATATTATAACAAAGTTAAATAAAAAAAATAACAATCCTATAAAATCATTCCATAATGATTATAATGCTTTAGGGATTTTTTTGCAATAAAAATATACCAATATACAGTAAAATAATCCATATATAATATTTTACTGTATATTAGTTTATTTTTTAATTTTTTGTTATGTCATTAATATTTCTAAGTTTATTTATTATTTTTTTTATTTCATCAATAACATAATCAATTTCTTCTTCTGTGGTTTCCTTAGATATAGTTAAACGAATAGTTCCACCTATATAGTCCTTTTGAGATCCTATTGCCTTCAAAACATGGGAGGGTCTTTTAGAAGTTGATGTGCAGGCTGATCCAGTTGATACATATATTCCTGCTTTATCTAATAAAATCTTAATGGATTCTCCCTCTAAATCTTTAAAGCTTATATTTATATTATTTGATAACCTTCTAATTCTATGGCCATTTAATTTTACATGGTCTACTTCATTAATCAATCTCTCAATAAAATAGTCTCTAAGCTTTCTTTCATATTCATTTACTTTAATTAAATCTCTTTTTGCAATTTCTGTTGCCTTCCCAAAACCTACTATTCCAAATGTATTATAAGTACCAGCTCTTTTATTTCTTTCTTGCTCCCCTCCATGAATAAGACTATCTATATTAACATTATTTTTTAAGTATAAAATTCCAATACCCTTAGGTCCGTTTATTTTATGTGCACTTGCACTTAAAGCATGAATTTTATATTCCTTTACTTTAATATCTATATGTCCATAGGCTTGAACAGCATCAGTATGAAAAATAATATTATGTTTTTCTGCAATTTCTCCAATTTCTTTTATTGGCTCAATAGTTCCTATTTCATTATTTGCAAACATAACAGAAATCAATATTGTTTCAGGCTTTACTGCACTTTCTAATTCATTTAAATTTACAACTCCATTTTCATCTACATTAATATAGGTAACATCAAACCCTAGGTTTTCTAAATACTTGCAACTATTTAGAACTGCATGGTGTTCTATTTTCGTTGTAATTATATGATTGCCCTTTTCCCTATTAGCTAATGCAATTCCTTTTATTGCCCAATTATCAGATTCACTTCCTCCAGAAGTAAAATATATTTCATTTTTGTTTACACCTAGATACTCTGCAATAATTCTTCTTGCTTTATCAATGGCTTCTCTACTTTTTAAAGAAAAACTATAATTACTTGAAGGATTCCCATATTCCTCATAAATGTAAGGACTTATTTCATTTATTACCTCTTTAGATAATGATGTAGTTGCACCATTGTCTAAATATATATCATGCCTCATAATCCCCTCCTATAAAAAGGTTGTATAGCTGATGGCATTAAGCTTTTTAGATAAAGAATAAAATTAAAAGTGATTCATACTATTATTTTCTACTATTCCTTAAAGAAATATGATTATCAACTTTCCTGTAATACTCAATTATTATTTTAAGTGCTTCTTCAATAGAATTATCAATTTGGTAAGAAATAATCCCCTTTCTTCCTAGCTGTTTTTCAAAATTTGTACCTATTTTTTTACATAATAGAGCACGACAATCTGAAATTAATGAAACTCTATAAGATGTTGCAAAGTCACCCTTTCCTCCACAGCCATTATTACAACCACTTCCACAATTGCTTTTTATACTACTTTCTTCAATAATCCTATTTTCCTTATTAACATAATTCCCTTTATCATCTACTTCCACTATAAGAAAGTATTTAGCACTTCCAAAATGCTCATTTATATTAATGCCATCATTTGATGCTATTGCAATTCTGTAACTCATATATTACCTCTATTCAAATAATGGAGTAGATAAATATCTAAGTCCTGTATCTGGAAGTATTGCTACTATTCTTTTGCCTTTATTTTCAGGTCTTCTTCCTATTTGTGTAGATGCATAAATAGCTGCCCCTGACGATGTTCCAATTAAAATCCCATCTGATTTAGCAACTTTTCTTGCTGCTTCATAGGCTTCATAGGTTTCAACTTCAAATACTTCATCATAGATATTTAAGTCCATTGTTTCGGGAATTCTCTCTTTGGGAATTCCCGAAAAAGGATGTACCCCAGTAATTTCCTCAGGTTCCTTATTGTTTTCATTAGGAAGAGAATTAGGACCAGGCTGTATCCCAACAACTTTTATATTAGGATTTTTTGATTTTAAATAAGCTCCAGTTCCTGATAATGTTCCTCCAGTTCCTACTGTTGCAACTAAAATATCTACTTTACCATCTGTGTCCTCCCATATTTCTGGTCCAGTTGTTTCTTTATGAATACTAGGATTAGCCGGATTTGAAAGCTGATTTACAAAAAATATCCCTTCCTCCTTTGATAAAACTTCCTTTTCTAAAGCATTTACAGCTGCAACAAAATCTCCATCTGTTTCTTCTTTAACTTTGCTATATACAGGTGATTCTGAAAGCTTAATTGTTTGTCCTCCAAAAGCTTTAATTACCTTATACCTTTCTTCACTAACTTGATCTTGAATATATACTCTAAACTTATATCCCTTTGCTGCTGCAATGGCTGCAAGTCCAATCCCAGTATTTCCACTAGTAGTTTCTACAATTGTGTCTCCCGGCTTTAACTTCCCACTTTTTTCCGCCTCCTCAATCATAGATAATGCAATTCTATCCTTAACGCTTTGATTTGGGTTAAAATATTCTAATTTTACTACAAGTTCTGCTTCTAATTCATTTTCCCTTTCATAATTTGTAAGTTCTAATAAAGGTGTTCTACCAACTAATTCTGAAATTGATTTGTTTATTTTACTCATAATTTCCCCTCCAAAACTTTAATTAAATCTTGTTTTTACCACTGAATAAATATCTTCTATAAGTTTTAATCCACCATCATAGCCCACGTAATATCCATTCATAACTAAACGCTCATTTACTGGCCAAGATACATTTAAAAAATGGGCATTTGTTCTTTCAGACACCTCTTTTTCCCAATAACTTCCTATTATTAATGGATATCCATGATAATCTGTTTCTTCAATTTCTTTATGAATTTTATATCCATCAGTTTGAAAATCTACTTCTGCCTGAATTCCATAATTTAAATCTTTAAAATAGCCCTTAATTTCCTCCCTATATTCTTTAGGTGTATCATCAACAATAAATTGTTTTGCTGGAAATAATCCTAAATCATCTACTAAAAACTTTGTAATACCAAGAACATATTGAGCATCACCAACTACAGAAAATTTCTTTGACATTACCCTTGTTTCTAGGAATAAATCAGCATATCTTTCAATATAATAATAGTAATATTCTTCTTTTTTATTAATTAATTCTTCAACCTTTTCTTTGTTAACACCAGCAAACTCCCCTACTTTTCTAAGAAATTTACTTGTTTCAAACGCTCCTATTGGTAAAGTTGGGTAATGAAGAAATGGTGTGTTGAACTTTTCCTCCATTTTTTTTACGCTTTCTAATCCAACCCATGGTGATACTAATAAGTTAAATTCCGCTTCAGGAATTTTATTTATATTATCAATACCTCTTTTATATCCAAATATAGTATTTGGTATTAATCCAAGCTCTCCAACTAATTTCTCTAATTCTCTTAAATTTCCACTCCAAAATTCATCTTGGTATGGAACATCTGCCCATATGTTTACTAAGCCCTTTATTTTTTTATCTGATTTTTTTAAATATTGTTCAATAATTGCATTTACAACCCATTCATGTCCTTTATAGTTATTTCCTTTAAATCCTGGAGTAGAAGCAAATATTACTGGCTTACTTGCATCCTTAAATTCATCAACTATTTCTTCAACTGTATCTCCTACAATTTCTGGTGTACATCCTGTTAATACTACATACAAATCCGCATCTATTACTTTCAATGAATTTTCAATTGTACTACGTAATTTCTTTTCCCCACCAAAAACTACATCTTTTTCATTAATACTTGTACACGGGAAAATATTTGGTGAAAAATATCCACTACTTCCTGAGGAATTTGATAATTTTTGGGCACATCCTGGTCCTGAGTGTAATACAGGAATTGCCCGTTCGATTGCCTGCACTGTTTGCATTGCACTCATTGCACATTTATATCTTTGTTTATCTAATATTTTTGCCATAACCTATTCTCACCTCTGATTATTATCTTTATCGTCTAAAAATAAATCTACATTCTGTTTGTACCACCAGTCTGTATATGGAAGTTTTATTCTTTTAGCAAGATTCTTTTCAAAACTTCTATTCCTAATGGTATCTAACACAGTATTTGCAAAATCTAAAGTTCCCTTATAACCAAAAATCATATATTCGTCTGCTACAAACAATGCTGGGAAGCCTTGTTTAATTGCCCATACTGTTGAACCGGGATGACGAGATAGATATAAATCTGGCTTATATTTATTTAATATATTTAATACTTCATAATTTTGTTGGTCAGCTACACTAACTTTAAAATTTGGATTATTCTTTAATAAATAGTCCATTGAAGGAGGTACATTACCATTTTCATATTTTTTATCATAATGCCATGCTGCACCCCAAACCACTTCTATACCAAGTTCATTTAGAACTCTTGACACCTCAAAAGTATACCCAGGTCCCATTCCGATAACAGCTCTAAGACCTTTTAATTCCTTTTTTACTTCTTCAATCTTTGGAATATACTTCTTCCTTTCTTCCTGAATATATTTCTCTACTTCTTCTTCTTTTTTTATAACTTTTCCTATTTCTCTAAGCCAAGTTTCAAAACCAGTAATACCAAGAGGATTTATAGTTCTTATATAGGGCACCCCATATTTTTCTTCTAATCCATTCCCTAGATAATTTCCAAGTGTTCCACAAATAGAAACTGTTGCTAAAGCCTCAGACATATGTGAAAGTTCATCTACTGTTGCATTTGCATATAAAAATACTGGTTCCACATCAAAGTTCTTAAAAATATCTATTATTTCGTTTCTAGCGCTTTCATAGAAATTCTTGAAATTTATAGTATTTCTTTTTTTAACAGGTGGTTTTACAATACTTGAAAGAACTGCATGATCTGAAATATCAAATCCTGTAGCCCAAATTCTTGATTTAAATCCCTCACAATGAACTGCTGCAACTGGAACATCTATTTCTTCTTTTACCTCATCTACTATACTATCTATATCTTCTCCAATAATACCTGTTGCACAAGAGCTACTAACAAAAATAGCTTTTGGTTTATATCTCTTATAAGTTTCTAGAATAATATCTCTTAATGCATCAGAAGACCCAAATATTGTATCCTCCTCATTCATATCAGTCCCTACATAAACTGACTTATTTATTATTCCTCTTTTAGCTGCTACCTGCTTTGTAACTCTATATGTTTGAGTACCAGTTGTTGAACATCCTGATGGTCCATGGTGAATAATGGCCACATCACGAATTCCAGCCAATTGAGATAATCCACAAGCAGACAAACAAGTACTAGATTGAGAGAAACATCTAGAAGTTCCCCTTAAACTGCCACAATTACTCTGCTCTGCTAAATCTTTTAAATCTCCAATATATCCAGTAATGGATCCAAGTCTAGTTTCCCTTGTACCTATATCAGAAATATCTAAATTAATAGCCATTTATTTTCCTCCTTTTAAATTTGATATTCTTCTACTAATCCATTAACCCATATTCAACCAATATTTCTTCCAACCTTTCTTGACTCATTGGTGTTGGTATTACAAAATTTTTATTTTCATCAATTGCCTTAGCTAGATTTCTATATTCATTCGCTTGATTTGCTTCTGGATTATACTCTATTACTGTTTTCTTTCTAATTTCTGCCCTTTGAACAACATTGTCTCTAGGCACAAAATAAATTAATTGAGTTCCTAATTCTTTGGCAAAAGCACGTAACAAATCTATTTCTCGATCAACATTACGACTATTACAAATAATTCCTCCTAATCTTACTCCACCTTTTTTAGCATATTTTTGTATACCTTTGGCTATATTATTTGCTGCATATAATGCCATCATTTCACCACTGGCAACAATATATATTTCTTTTGCTTTACCTTCTCTAATAGGCATAGCAAATCCTCCACATACAACATCTCCAAGTACATCATAAAATACATAATCTAAATCACTTGTATATGCTCCCAAATGTTCCAAAAGTCCTATAGATGTAATAATTCCACGTCCTGCACATCCTACTCCAGGCTCTGGTCCACCAGATTCTACACATTTCACTCCTTTGTAACCTGTTTTAAGAATATCTGAAAGTTCCACCTCATCTCCTTCTTCTCTTAATGTATCTAAAACTGTTCTTTGAGCTAATCCTCCTAATAATAATCTTGTAGAATCTGCCTTGGGGTCACATCCAACAACCATTACTTTTTTACCTAGTTCTACTAAACCTGCAGTTAAATTCTGAGTTGTTGTAGATTTACCAATCCCACCCTTTCCATAAATAGCCACTTGTCTTATCTCTCCCATTTCATATCCTCCATTTTCTAATTCTTTTTTTCCATAAAAGAAATAACCTTTAATATTGCTTCCGAAATTAAATCTGAAATTTCAAAAACATTAATATTTTTTCTTCTAAATTCATTTTCTACTGTTTCTCCAATTCTTGATACCACTATGCATTTACAATCTAATAGTCTGTTAATGCTATCTTTCATATTAAAATCCTTATGACCACCGTCTTCACATAAAGGGATGACTTTTCTTACTTCTATCAATTGATATGTTGATTTATCATCTACTTCAATTATGTAGAATTTATCAGCTTTTCCGAAGTGTTCATTAACAACTTTTCCATCAGTTGAAGCAATAGCAATTTTATAGGACATATTTACCTCCTTATCCATGTGAAAATGTATCTTTATGAGAAATTCTCTGCATATATATTTGATCCCCAAAGTCAATTCCTCCAGGTACTCCTATAGCATCTGCTCTACATCTTTGACAATGTCTAAATACATCAATATACTCTGATGCAATACTTCTTGCCTTGTCTATATCCTGACAACTCGGTTCTTTAATATGTGATAATTCATGTTGCGGAATTAATGGAATTATATTGTAAATTGACGCTCCTAAATCACTAACTGTTCTTGCGATTTCCTCAATATGATTATCATTTATTCCTGGAACTAAAACTGTATTAACTTTAATGGTTATACCTGCGTTAGCTACCTTTTTTATTCCTTTTAATTGATTTTCTATTAATATTTTTGCTCCTTCTATCTCTACATATTTTTTCCCATGATACACAATTTCCGAATTAAGTTTTGCTTCAATTTCTGGATCTACAGCATTAACTGTTACTGTAAGTGAATCAATTCCAACATCTATAATTTCATCTGCCCTTTCATATAGAAGTAATCCATTAGTACTCATACATTTAATTAATTTAGGATAATGCTTTTTTATTAATCTAAATGTATCTAAAGCATAATTTGTAGCTAATGTATCTCCTGGCCCAGCAATGCCTGCAACTGTTATACTTGGACATAACTCTAAAGATTTTTTTATTACATCAAGTGCTTCTTCAGGTGAAATTATTGCTTGTGTAACTCCTGGTCTTTGTTCAACATCATTAATTTTCCTATCACAGAATTTACACTTAATATTACAACCTGGACTTACAGGTAGATGTATTCTTCCCTTGTTATTTTTATGGCCTCCAAAACATGGATGAGAATTTTTTAAATTATTATAGTTATTACAATTTTTCATGTTATTCCCCCTTCCTACATATTTATCATTTTTATAGTTTTTTCCTTATGGAAAACAAAAAGAGGCCTTGAAATAGCATATTTTTATGCTTATTTCAAAACCTCTAGTTTTCTAGTCAGTTTTTATCCAATATAATAACATACTTAAGTTGTATGAATACTATGAATAAGTATATTATATATATACTCTTTTTTTTCCTTGTTGTCAATATTTTTTCCAAAAAAATATATATACATTCCATAGTTCATATGAATTTTAGTACTGTACTTTCATTACTATAATTTGAAATAAAAAAGGTTCTAAAATCCAATTAAAGATTTTAGAACCTATATTTACATTTACTCTTCATCTTGTTTTGTATGTAATAAATATATTAAAGTCATTAAACTTTCACTAAGATGTACATTTTCTACAGTAACGTCTTCTGGTACAGATAAATCAACAGGTGCAAAATTCCAAATTCCTTTTATTCCGCACTTAACCATTACATCACATACTTTTTGAGCATTTATCCTAGGTACACAAATAACACCGATATCAATAAAATTATTATCTAAATGCTCTTTTAGATTAGCTACATCTTTTATTTCTACATCTTTTATAGATTTTCCTATAAGCTCTGGATTAGCATCAAAAATACCAGTTAAATTTATCCCTAGTCTATTAAATCTGTAATTTGCTATAGCTTGCCCTATATTACCAGCACCAACAATTACAGTATTGTATATTCTGTCAATTCCAAGTATTGTGCTAATCTGTCCATATAACTCTCTTATATTATATCCATAGCCTTGCTGTCCAAAATCTCCAAAGCAATTTAAATCTTGTCTTATTTGAGAAGCTGTAAATCCTATTTTTTCCCCTAATTCTTTTGAGGATATTCTATCAACATCATTCTTCATTAATTCATTTAGATATCTATGATATTTAGGCAATCTTTTAATAACAGCCATAGAAATATTTTTTTTCTTTTCCATACCGATCTCCTTTGCTTAAATAGTAAATTAATATATAATTTCCCTAATTACTATCATTTCTATAATATATAATATCACAAAAAAAAGATTTTATTACATGAATTTGTTAATTTTTTAACTTTATTTTTGTAACAAATGTTCTAAAAGAATTTTAACTCCAATAAAAACTAAAATAAGTCCACCTAAAAGTTCTGCCTTTTTGCTTATTTTTTCGCCTATTTTTTCTCCTAATTCTACCCCTATATAAGATAATACTAAGGTTACAACTCCTATTATCAAAACAGATAGCATAATATTTGTTCCTATGCAGGCTAAACTAAGTCCTGCTGCTAAGGCATCAACACTTGTAGCAAAACCTAATACCATAAACTCCTTATTGGTATATTCTTTTATTAATTCCTCTTCCTGGCCTTTTATAGCTTCATAAATCATTTTAATTCCAAGAAAAGCAAGTAATATAAAAGCAATCCAATGATCAATACTTTCTATGTACTTAATTAACCTAATGCCTAATACCCATCCGATTAAAGGCATTATTCCTTGAAAAATTCCAAAATATAACCCTGCTTTAAGTGACATTTTGTTTTTCTTTTCATTTATTGTATTTATTCCTATTGTTAAGGATACAGCAAAGGCATCCATCGCTAATGCAACTGCCATTACAAATATTGATATAATCCCCATATTTACCTCCTAAGCTTATATGTTTAATTAAAAATAAGGCTTATGCACAGTCCAACCCTAAACTATACATAAGCCACTTTTTCTAATAATGCTTTCATAACGCCTGAAATTTTTTCAACTTCATTAGTATATATCCTTAAATTAATGTTGTCAATGGATATTTAATCCTCTCATCGAATTAAATACTGCAATTAAAGTAACTCCTACATCAGCAAAAACTCCACCCCATATATTTGCAATTCCGACTGTTGCTAATAATAGAACTAATACCTTAACTCCTAATGAGAAAATGATATTTCCCCATAGTATTGAATTAACCTTTTTACCTATTTTAATAGCATCCACCAATGAAGAAGGTTCATCTTTCATTAAAACAATATCTGCTGCTTCAATAGCTGCATCTGATCCAATCCCTCCCATTGCTATTCCTATATCAGCTCTAGCTAAAACTGGTGCATCATTTATTCCATCACCTACAAATGCAACTTTACCATTACTAGATTCAATTATTTTTTCTATATTATTTACCTTATCTCCTGGTAAAAGCTCTGAATACACTTCATCAATTCCTAATTCACTTCCAATTTTGTCAGCTACTTTTTTGTTATCACCAGTTAACATAACTATTTTTTTAATTCCATTTTCTTTAAGACCTTTTATTGCCTTCTTTGAATCTGCTTTTATTTCATCAGAAATAACAATATATCCTTTATATTCTTTATTAATAGCAATATTAATTATTGTTCCAACACTTTCAACTTTATTATAATCAATACTATTATCATCCATAAGTCTATTATTACCAAGTAGTACTTCTTTTCCTTCTATTTTTACTTTAATTCCATTACCTCCAATTTCCTCATAATCAGAAATTAATGTTTTATCTACTGAGTTCTTATATTCTGATAATATTGATTTTGCAATAGGATGATTTGAAAAGCTTTCTCCATAAGCTGCTATTTTAATAAGTTCTTCTTTATCAATATTAATATTATTTATTTCAGTAACTTTAAAATTCCCTTTTGTTAATGTTCCTGTTTTATCAAATACAACAGTATCAACTTCTTTTATTGCTTCTAGGTAATTTCCACCTTTTACTAAGATTCCTTTTTTAGATGCTCCTCCAATTCCCGCAAATAATCCCAGTGGAATAGAAATAACTAATGCACAAGGACAAGATACTACTAAAAATATTAAACTTCTATAAATCCAATCACTAAATAAAGCATCCTTAATTATTAATGGTGGAACTATTGCAAGTACTACTGCTAAAGCAACTACTGTTGGAGTATAATATTTTGAAAATTTAGTTATAAACTTTTCAGTTTTAGCCTTTTTAGAACTTGCATTTTCAACAAGCTCTAATATTCTTGCAACTGTTGATTCTCCATATTCCTTTGTTACCTTTGCTTTAATTACCTTATCTAAATTAATAGATCCTGCTAAAAGTTCATCTGAAACCTTTTTACTAACAGGCAATGATTCTCCTGTTAATGCTGATGTATCAGTGCTACATTGCCCTTCAATAATAATACAATCAAGAGGTACTCTCTCCCCTGGTTTAATAACAATAACATCATTTATTGAAACCTCTTCTGGGGATACTTTTATCTCTTTATTATCCTTAACAACATTTGCATAATCTGCTTTTATATCCATAAGTGATGATATTGATTTTCTTGATTTTCCAACTGCATAACCTTGAAAGATTTCTCCTATTTCATAAAAAACCATAACAGCAACTGCTTCTGGATATTCTTTAATTGCAAAAGCTCCTAAAGTTGCTATAGTCATTAAGAAATTTTCATCAAATATCTCTCCATTTATTAAATTCCTAACAGCACTTATTATTACTTTTCCTCCAACTAAAAGGTATGAACCTAATAATATAAAAGGAGTATAGAAATTGTCCTCACCCACTACCATTGCCACTATAAATAATATAATTCCTAAAATTATTGGAAGCTTTATAAGTCTTTCCTCTTCTTCTGTATTTTTATTATATTTTTCAACAATAATATCTGGCTCTATTTCTTTAACTATATTTTTTATCTCATTAATAGTCTCATTCTTATTTTTTGTCTTTAATTTAACTGATAACTTTTCAATAGAAAAATTAATCTCTGCTTTTTCTACATTTTCTAATTGGCTTATTTTGCTTTCTATTTTTTGAGCACAATTTGCACAATCTAACCCCTTTAATCGTAATACTAATTTTTCTTCATGGTAATCACGTTCTCCAATTTTTTCTTTATTATATTCTTTAACTAAAACATCCGGTTCTATTTCATTAACAATATCCTGAATTTTTTTCTTTATTTCATCTTTTGAAATATTGGACTTTAACTCTATATTTACAATTCCTAAAGAGAAATTTACTGATGCCTCTTCTACTTCTACTAAGGAATTAATCTTTTCTTCAATTTTATTTGCGCAATTTCCACAATCTAATCCATCTAATTGGAATTTAATTTGTTTTCCTACCATGAAAATCCCTCCTTTATTCAGTTACATGATTTAGTCCTTCATCAAATATATGCTTAACATGTTCATCATCTAAAGAATAATAAACAATTTTGCCATCCCTTCTATATTTAACTAATCTTGCTGATTTTAATGTTCTAAGCTGATGTGAAATAGCTGATTGAGTTACTCCAAGTAATGCTGCTAAATCACATACACACATTTCTTTATTAAATAAAGCACAAATAATTTTTATTCTAGTAGTATCTCCAAAAACTTTAAAAAATTCCGCTAAATCATATAAAATTTCATCCTTTGGTATTTCCTCTTTAACTTTTTCTACTACATCGTTATGAATTATATTAGTATTACAGCTTTCTATAAAATTATCCATAAGAAACCTCCCATCATATGAGCATATGTTCATTTGTTAATTTTATTATATGCATCCCTATAGATTATGTCAACATTATTTATCACAATTAGTAGAAAATACTAAACCAATTTCTTTAATAACAACTATAAGAATAAAGAAAGAAGAGCCATTTAAATTTAAACAGCTCTTCTTTCTTTATTATATTCATTTATATATATTTCATTTAAAATCATATTTACAATACTATTACAAACAAAATGTGAATATTCAAGGTCTCTAACATAGCCCCTCTCTTTTTCATATTCTTTAATATTGTTTATTATAAAATCATTAATTTCATTTAGTTGTAAATTCGCATCCATTCTGCCTAAAGGCACATATACTTTTGCAATTTTAGCTAAAGTATTTTCATATTTTACATGTCTTTTTATTGCCTTTTTAAATTCCCACCTTTGATTATGTGGAAGACAAAAATAGTCACAAATGAAATGGCAAATAACCCCCAATTCACCGCTAAACTTTTTTTTCCCAAAATCATTATATATTTCAGAAACAGATAAACTACTTAATTCTTTGATTTTTTCAATTATCATTTCAATACTTTCATCATAATAATGTTTCTTAAATTTATATTTTGATGCACAATCTGGCTTAAGATTTCCCCACATAAATCTATTTTTATTAATTAATGAATTTTTCTTATAACTTGCTTGCTTAATAATATTATTAGCCATTATCATATGAGTATTCATTAACACATTTAACACATCCTCTAGGATTTACTTCATATTTATTATAATACCTTTAATAAATATTATCCATGTTTTTATAAATAATCTTTATATTCTTTTTCCTTACTTAAATCATTTAGTAAATGCTTTATTTCTTGGTCTCTATCTTTATCCATCACTAATATAACATCCCCTGCATCCACTACAACTACATCTTTTATTCCTAAACCTATAATTAAATTTTTATTACCAAATATAGAGCAATTTTCACAATCCTCTAAAAATACCTTATCTGAAAACCTATTATTGGAATCCCGTCTAAGAAATCTGCTTAATGCATTAAAACTACCTATATCATCCCACTCAAAATCACATTTAATAACATAGGCCTTTCTTGTTTTTTGCATTACTCCAAAATCAATTGATATTCCATCTATTAATTGGTATTGTTCTCTTATTACACTTTCTTCATCTTCTTCACCTAAGTGCTTGTATATTTCCATTAATGATTTATGCATTTCAGGAAGATATTTTTGAATCTCTCTTAAAATAACATCTGCCCTAAATATAAACATACCTGAATTCCATAAATAGGTGCCTTTAATTAGAAAGTCTTTTGCAACTTCTATGTTAGGCTTTTCAGTAAATCTTGCAACCTTATATGTTGCAATATCATAAGTTACTCTTTCTCCCATCTCTATATAACCATATCCTGTTTCTGGTCTAGATGGTTCAATACCTAATGTTATAATACCTCTTTTTTTGTTTGCAAGATCAACTGCTTGCTTTAATACATTATTATATGCTTTTTCTCCCTCTATATAGTGATCTGATGGCAATACTACCATAACAGCATCTACATCTTTTTTTAATAGTTTTACTGCTGAAAGACCTATACATGTAGCAGTTTCTTTATTACTAGGTTCTGTAAAAATATTATCCTCCTTAGAATCTTTCAACTCTGTAAGAATTTTCTCCTTATAACTTTCATTTGTTATAACATATATATTTTCATTATTTATTAAAGGCTTAATCCTCTCAACCGTATTAACTAAAAAGCTATTTTCATTAATAACCTTTAGAAATTGCTTTGGTTCATATGACCTTGATAATGGATATAATCTACTTCCTTTTCCTCCTGCTAATATAAGCCCGTATATCAATAAATTTCAACTCCAGGTATTATTTTACTAGTATATACTATGATAAATTTATAACTTTGTGATATTTGCTTCTTTTTCTAATACATTAATCTCACTTATTTTTTGTTTTTCCATTCAATACTTGATAAAAAAGCGAAGATGTATAACACCTTCGCTTTAGTAAAATAATATCATTATTAATCTATTTTGTATTAAATTAATTCCAAATATTAATTCCAGCTTCATCTAATTTTGATCTAGCTGAATCTAATTGTCCCTTTAATGTTGATGCTTGAGAATTTGCTGTTTCAAGTTCTCTTGTTAATTCTGCAATTTCATTATTCTTTGAAATAATTTCATTTTCTTTTTCAATGATTTGATTATTTTTGTCAATTATTTCTTGTTCTAATCTTCCAATAGTATTATTGTTATTATTGCTTTGATTTCTAAGATCTTCTAATTCTTTTTCTAATCTATTCTTTTCCGAAATAGCTTGATCCCTTTCTGCTTCTGCTAAAACTAAAGCATTTTGTAGCTTAATAGCTTTAACAGTAACTTGCTCAATAAATTGACCTGACTCAAATAATGCACTACTTCCTGTCCAAACTAATTTTTTAGTTGATGCTAAAACACCTACTGAAAAGCATAATACCATTATTAATGTTGTGACTAGTGTTATAAATATTGTTTTGATTTTTCTACTTTTATTGATATTGCTCACCTCACATATAATTAAATCCACAATATAGTAACATGCGCAATCTTTATTATCAACAAGAATATATTTCTTGCATTTTTATATTATTCAAAATATAGAATTTATAATTAAAACCATTAGCATTAACCTATTGACATCTTGTCCTTTACCTTATATAATCATATTATAATTTTATATAGCTTCATTAAAAGGGAGTAGTCAAAATCATATCATCAACAATCGCGGTATTTATACCTGGTGGTGTGTACCTAAATGGTGACCAGACTTTTAATATAATTTTTTATTTTGTGAAAAATTATATTAAAAGTCTTATTTTTTGCCAAAAATAAACTTTATTTGAAAAAGGGAGGATTATTATGGAAAAATATTATTCAAAATCGTCTGATGAAGTCCTTAAGAGTTTTAAAGTAACTAAAGACGGTTTATCTAGTGATCAAGTAAAAGAAGCTACTGAAAAATATGGTTATAATGAGCTTACTGAAAAGAAAAAGAAAGGTGTATTAGCTGTTTTTCTTGAACAATTTAAAGATTTACTTGTTTGTATATTAATAGCTGCTGGAATTATTTCTATTATTACTGGTAATATTGAAAGTACTATTGTAATTTTTGCTGTTATTATTATGAATGCAATTCTTGGTACTGTTCAACATTTCAATGCAGAAAAATCATTAAATAGCTTAAAGGCTTTATCAGCACCTTCTGCAAAAGTAATGCGTAATGGTAGTAAAGTCCAAATTCCTTCAAGAGAGGTTGTTCCTGGTGATATCTTAATTCTTGAAGCCGGTGATTTAGTTGTTGCAGATGGACGTATTATTGATAATTTTTCACTACAAATAAATGAAAGTTCTTTAACAGGTGAATCTGAAAGTGTTAATAAATTTCATGAGCCTATTAATTCTAATGAAGTAGCTTTAGGGGACCAAAAAAACATGGTATTCTCAAGTTCATTAGTTACTTATGGTCGTGCTACTGTAGTAGTTACTAATACAGGAATGACTACAGAACTTGGTAAAATAGCAACTTTAATGGATGAAACTCAACAAAAGAAAACTCCTCTCCAAGCATCATTAGATGATTTCAGTAAAAAACTTGCAACTGTAATCTTAATTATTTGTGCTATTGTTTTTGGATTAAGTTTATATAGAGAAATGCCAATTCTTGATTCATTATTATTTGCTGTAGCATTAGCTGTTGCTGCAATTCCAGAGGCTTTAAGTTCTATTGTTACTATTGTTTTAGCCCTTGGAACTCAAAAGATGGCTAAAGAAAATGCTATTATTAAAAATATTAAATCAGTAGAAAGTTTGGGTTGTGTTTCTATTATTTGTTCAGATAAAACTGGAACTTTAACACAAAATAAAATGACAACTAAGCAAATTTTTGTAGATAATTCTTTAATTGAATCTGAAGACCTTAATATTGAAAATAATGAAATTCACAAATCCTTACTTAGAGCATCAATGTTATGTAATGACTCTACTTCTGTTGATGGTGTTGAAATTGGTGATCCTACTGAAGTTGCTTTTGTAAATTTAGGACATCTTTATTCATTATCAGAATGTGAAATTCGTTCTAATTATCCTAGACTTCAAGAAGTTCCTTTTGACTCAGATAGAAAGCTTATGAGTACTTTACATGAAATAGATAATAAGTATATTATGTATACAAAAGGTGCTTTTGATGTTTTATTAAGCAGACTTACTCATATTAAAACTTCAGAAGGTATTAGAGAAATAACTGAAACAGATAAAAATAAAATTATTGATACAAATAGATATCTTTCAGAAAACGGATTAAGAGTTTTAGCTTTTGCATATAAAGAAGTTAAAGAGAACAAACAATTAACATTAGAAGATGAATATGATTATGTATTTTTAGGATTAATATCAATGATTGATCCTCCAAGAGTTGAATCTAAGGAAGCCGTAAGTAATTGTATTTTAGCAGGTATTAAACCAATTATGATAACTGGAGATCATAAAATCACAGCTTCAGCCATTGCTAAACAAATTGGCATTTTACAAGATGGAGATATGGCTATTGAAGGTTTAGAATTAGATAAAATGTCTGATGAAGAATTAGCTAAAAAACTTCCTAATATATCAGTCTACGCCAGAGTTTCTCCTGAACATAAAATTCGTATTGTAAATGCATGGCAAGAAAAAGGTAATATTGTAGCTATGACAGGCGATGGTGTAAATGATGCTCCTGCTTTAAAGAAAGCTGATATTGGAATTGCTATGGGCATAACAGGTACCGAGGTATCAAAAGATGCTGCTTCAATGATTCTTACAGATGATAACTTTGCTACTATTGTTAAAGCAATTACTAATGGAAGAAATGTTTATGCAAATATAAAGAATTCAATTAAATTCTTATTATCTGGTAATACTTCAGGTATATTAGCTGTTTTATATTCTTCAATTATGGCTTTACCTATTCCATTTGCAGCTGTACACTTATTGTTTATTAATTTATTAACTGATAGTCTTCCTGCAATTGCTATAGGAATGGAGAAATCTAGAAAAGATGTTCTTAAAGATAAGCCTAGAGACAGTAAAGAATCAATATTAACAAAATCTTTTGCTAAAGAAATTGGTTTTGAAGGATTATTAATTGGTATATTTACATTAATAGCCTTTTATATTGGTTTATCTACAGATGCAACTGGTAATAATGGTGTTGCAAGCACAATGGCTTTTGCTACATTATGTTTAGCAAGATTATTTCATGGCTTTAACTGTAGAGGAAAACAATCAATATTTAAACTTGGTATTTTCTCCAATAAGTATAGCTGGTATGCTTTCTTAGTTGGATTAGTTTTATTAAATTCAGTATTATTTATACCAGGTCTTCAAGGTTTATTTGAAGTGGCTAATCTTAGTGGTAATTTAGCTTTATCTATATACATATTAGCCTTCATGCCAACATTAATAATTCAAGTAATTAAAATATTTGTTTTTGATAATGAAAAAGAAAAGAATCCTCTAGAAGATTCTGATAAGGCAATATAAATAAAAGAGCTGTCCCAAAATAATCTGATACCTATGTCAAGGACATTATAAAAAAAAGGATTAAGCACAAAGAAGATGATTTCTGTATTGAACAGGAGTCATCTTTTTTTGACTCCATTTATATCTGTAGTTGTTGTAATAAAATATATATCTATCAATTTCACTTTTAAGTTCTT
>JAAYPK010000099.1 GCA_012519845.1 Clostridiales bacterium | reverse complement strand
CAAAAGTACAAATGTATTATTTAAATACCATTCCTAGATATCATAATTCAAGTTTACACGAAGTTTATGTAATATTAGATAGTAATGGAGCAAATAAACAAGTAACACTTCATTATGAAGATGAAGCTGGGGCAGCATGGAAAGATTTAAGCGGTGAATTTGTTAAAAATTTGAATAATGGAACTGAGATTTGGAAAATTAAGCTAGAAGATAAAACTTGCTTACAATATGCCATTAGATATGATGTAGATGGACAAACTTATTGGGATAATAATAATACTAAAAATTATACTTTATCAAATGAACTTGGAGCAGCAAACTTAAAGCTAAATACTCCATCTCAATATGGATTAAATGCAGAATATTATCCTATAAATGTTACAGTAAAGAACTTGGCTTATAATAAAGTAGTTAAGGTAAGATATACTCAAGATAATTGGGCAACTTATACTGATCAAAATTTAAGTTATTCTTATGCTAATAGCGATGGTACTGAAACATGGAGTACTACACTTAAATTAGATTATAA
Organism: Clostridiales bacterium; assembly: GCA_012519845.1. GTDB lineage: Bacteria > Bacillota > Clostridia > Clostridiales > Clostridiaceae > Clostridium. The sequence goes on along the minus strand of JAAYPK010000099.1, from coordinate 13,206 downwards.
TAAAAAAGATCAAGTACACTATGCAATTTCATATACAGTTAATGGAGTAACTTATTGGGATAATTTTTTTGGAGACAACTATAATTATTATAGTGCATATTAAAAAATAATTAATTAAGGCACTTACTTTTTACTGAGATTTAAATTAAATAATATATGAAAATCCTTTATTAAAGTAAGTGCTTTACTTACTTACAGAAGAATTTGTGTTACGTAACAGTTACGTAACAGTTACGTAATGGTTACTCTATGTTACGCTATAGAATAAGAATAAGAAAGAGAATAAGAAAGAGAATAAGAATAAGAGTAAAGAAATAGATAAAGAAAAAGTTAACTTTGAATTAATTGGGTTTTGAGTTTATGGAGAAAAGGGACTTTATTCTTTTAGGATTTGTATTGTATATACATAGTGAATTAGATAAAAAGGAGGAATGATAAAGTGTTTAAAAATATTGAAAAAAGCATTATAAGTTCTACTATAATAATTCTTTTATTCATTATCCAAGACTTATTAAGGGATCGTAAAGAAAATAAAATAATAAATAAAAATAAATGAATACTAAAATATTATTTATGGTATAATTACTATATTATGGATTGGAAGGAAGTGTTTTTATGATGAATAAAAAGAGCAGTGTATTAAAGGTGGTTTTTGAATAACACGCCTTAGATACTATTTAAATATATTATCACTTTGCGTGTTATTCTTTTATCATCTTAGATTTGTTTAATAAAAAGGAATAACATATCAAAGGAGAGTATAAATAATGAGAAATTTTGAACGTTGTGAAAAGTATTATAAGAAATATGGAAAGTTTTTTGAAGAAAACAAAATGCTTGGTCCCAATGCTATGTGGCTTATTGAAATTCTTTGTGAGAAAATGGATTTAAAGCCAGGAATGCGTGTGTTAGATATGGGTTGTTGTATGGGATTGACATCAATATATCTTGCTAAGGAATTTGGTGTAACTGTATTTGCAAACGATTTATGGATAGACCCTACTGATAACTATGGTCGTTTTGTTGAAATGGGTGTAGATAATATGGTATTTCCAATTCATGCAGAAGCTCATGCATTACCATATGCAGAAAATTTTTTTGATGCAGCCATCAGTATTGATGCATATCATTATTTTGGTACAGATGAAATTTATCTTCCTAACTATTATTCAAAGTTGGTAAAGCAGGGGGGACAGTTTGGAATGGTGAGCCCTGGACTTTCAAGAGAATTTAGTAATGGATTACCAGAATCAATGAAAGAACTTTGGGAGCCTGATATGTATTGTTTCCATAGCGCCAAATGGTGGCAGGAACTATGGCAAAAAACTGGTATGGTAGATGTAACCTATGCAGACACAATTGAAGATGGTAAGGAAATATGGAGAGCAACGGCTGATTTTGATTTGCATGATGCTGATATAGAAAATTATCTTACTCTTATAGCTATGACTGCAATTAAGAAGTAATAAGCAGAATATAAATATTTAATGAAAAATCCTCTGAATATGAGGATTTTTCATCTTTTATAACATTTAGAATATAGCTGCTATTATTAAGATAAACTAATTATTGTGCTATATACTATTAAACTAGTAAAAATGTGTTCATATCTATCATTACTTATGCTATATATTATATCGTAGAATAACAAGAAAAAGATTTGAGTAGGTGATAATTAATGGATATAAATGAATTCATAAAAGAAGCTAAAAAATTATTTTATACAGAACAAGAGATAAATAAGATACTATCAAATTATTATGAATTAATAAGAAAAGGAATTAAGCCCTTACCACTTGAAATGTATTTAGTAGAAAAGGTAATAGATAATTAGTTGTTTAATTGGAAGATAAGATCTATTACTGATATTAATAATAAAACATATAAACGTAATTTATGAAGATGTATCTGTAATGGGAACACCTTTTAATGTTTGGTTATTTGTGATAAAATTAAATAGATTTTTATATAATATTCTAATGAAATAGCAAAGAACTATTAACAAAATTACATTAAGTGTATATAATATGGTTGTAGGTAGAGATATACTATATACCTATGTAACTGAATTAACGTTTAAGCGACATGCAAGATCGGCAGTCATAGGGGCGCAGTTTGGGCATTTTTTTAGTTTGGGGTGATGATTGATTGGATAAAAAGCCAATAAGTATATTAGATGGATCGAAGGAAGAAAGAAATAAAATTGTAAAAGAGTTTTTCGGATTAATGCCGAATCAATCTTTTCAGGAGTTAGAGATTGAAGAAGATGATGAATAAGCACTTACCAAATTAAAAAGTAAGTGCTTTTATTATACCTAAAATTAAGGAGGTTTATTATGGGATTAACTAAATTATCTAAAAAGTGTAGTAAATGTCCATGGAAAGATACTTGTGGAATTAAGAGAATTGAAGTAGTAGCATATAAGGTATAGGAGATATAATAAAAGAACATCCAGAGCTTACAAGAAATGCTGAAAGAGAAGAGATGGACTTTAGGAGTATTAAGCAATTAAATTATAAGAAGGATTTGAAACAATTTAACAAATTTAAGGAGACTTTATGAAAAGATGTTCCAAAACATTGGAAGATTTCCAGAAATTAAAGCATAATAATATTAAGGAATATTTATAGAACTCAAGCAAGGGATTTGATGAAGGACCAAGAAAAGAGAAAAAATTAGACAAGGATAGGCCTAACTTAACATTCGAAGAACAAATTAATAAAAAGGTCTATAAATCTTTAGGATTGGAGCGATTGATGTGTATGAGTATAATATTTGTAATCAAGCAGATGAGGAAATATTCGTTAAACAATGCGCAGCACTTGAAAAAAATATACCTAATTTGAAGAAGAATGAATAGTTAACTGATGTTGATGAAACTAAAATTCAATCATATTAATTAGAACTTAAAAGGATTGTGGTATACAATGATTATTATATAGGAGCTGTATATATAAGGTCAGAAGTAGAATTGAGTCAATATTTTAGTTAATAAGCTCTTACTAAGGAGAATACATTCGTGTACATAGCTCAACGACATCCTTATATGAGAAATATTGATGAAATTAATAATATAAAGAATACTCTTTTAAGTCCTAATACTATTTATGCAACGAAAGATAAATATGGAAATATCGCAAAGATATTCATTAAAGGAATTGATAATGATATGGAAGGAGGAAAGATGTTATGGGAAAACAAGTAGATAGTGTTGCTTTTGACCATGTATATGATGAGAATATTTTGGACTCATGCATAATATTTAACTTTAATACTGAAAGGCATTACACGGATGAATTTGAAGTGCTGTATAAATACACTGTTCTAACCAATACTAGGAAAAATGAAACTATTCCTGACAGTATAGAAATATCTGATGTAAGAGAGCTGCAAAAGGTGATTGATACAAAGAACTGTTTGCCTGATGTTGGGCTACTAGATTATAAAGATGAGGAATTAGGCTTAGATTTAAAGGATGTAACCTTAAGGGAACTGTATAAAGAAGTATTAAATAAAGTTTTAGATTAACAAGCGCCTACTAGTAAAAGGTAAGTGCTTTTATTATACCTAAAATTAATGGGGTTATTATGGGATTAATTAAATTATCTAAAAGGTCTTAGTAAATGTCCAAAGAAATATACTTATGGCAATAATCCAATTGATGCAGTAGCATATAAGGTATAAGAGATATATTAAAAGAACATCCAGAGCTTAGAAGAAATTCCAGAAGAGAAAAGAATATTATACAAGTAGAAAGACCTAATGTATTTAAGCTTAAAAATATAGTCGTTCCAAAATCACTAAGTGAAGCAGCTAAAAAAATATATGTAAAAAATGATATAGGCAATAGTAAAAAAAGGAAATACATTGATATCAATGTCAGGATATTGGGAAAGTTGAATATAAGATAAAGAGGTGGTAATAATGAAAGTTAAATATGTTGGTGAAACAGATTCTTCAACATTTAAAAATAATAAAATTTATACTGTTATTTCAATAGAAGATGGTTGGTATAGGATAGTAGATGAAACTAACGAAGATTACTTATATCCACCAGATAAATTTGAGATAGTTGAGAAATAAGCGCTTACTAGATAAAGGTAGGTGCTGTTTTATTGGAGTGGTGTGAATGATAATTTCAAGATAATATATAAAATTCCTAAGGTCCTTGAAAAAGGAATGGATGCTGAGGAGTTTGATAATTCGAATATATCAAAAGAAACTTTAGTGATTACAGAAGCACGATGGTGCAGAATAATAGCTATGATAGTTCATTTATGAAAAAAGCAGCTAATTTTGCAAAGGGAATATCGAATATGATACCATAGAACTTACTAAGATGGTGGTGCTTTTATTATGTATTATAAGCTAAGGTTTTTATCACAGGAGTTATTAACTTTTTTGCATTGTTGACGGAATAGAGATAAAACCCTAAGTGAACATCTAAAAGAAAGAGCAAAAGAAAGAAATGTAAAAGAAGAAAATATATTAGATGTATTTAAAAAACCACTTAAAATTGGTAAAATAAAGACAGATAGTCGAGGTAGAAAGAGTAAGACATATATTGGTGAAAAAGCGACAGTTGCTATCAATCCAGATACAGGTGTTATAGTAACAACATATCCAACATCAAGTAGCAGAGTAAGGAGGTTAAAAGGTGAAAGTTAAAATTAACAAAGAACATATTATTTTTTTTAAGGATATTGTAAAAGATACAGAATTAGCAAATAGAATATCTAGTTTTTCTGCTAATATAGAAATTGAAATAGATGAAGAATTAGCAGATGATTTAAGAGATATTTGTGCACAGTACGAAATTGACAATATACAGGAGCATAAGGATTTAAAGTTAAATGTTGATGGGAGAATTGCATACGAATTAGTAAACTTACTATATTGTTAATAAGCACTTACTTAGTTATAGGTAGGTGTTTTTATTACGTCTAAAATTATGTTTGTAAGTTAAGCTTATTATGTAGAAGTGGTAAAAGTAATAAAAAACTCCTCCACAAGCCCTCTTAAGCAAGTGAAAGAGTAATTTTGCAATACTTATGGTGCCGCTGGTGGGACTCGAACCCACATGGTTTCCCGCACGATTTTGAGTCGTGTGCGTCTGCCAGTTCCGCCACAGCGGCGTTATTTTGACAACGAAAATATATTATCACAATAATTATAATAAAACAAGTATGAATTTTAAGATTATAAAAAAAAATGAATAAAAATAAAAAAGAATAAAAAATTTTTAGATATAGGTTGTTAGATGGCTTTTCATTTGCTAGAATAGTTATAGGGTGATTTACCCCATAGGGACATTTTATGTCCAACGATATAAAATAGCTAATAATAAATTTATAGTTATAAAATCGGGAGGAGAAATTAAGTATGATGTATTCAAGAGAAGTTGAAGAAATGTGCGTTATAGCTAGAGGCACAAATCATGGACCAGCACCAATCCCTGAAGAAGGAAAATGGGTAAAGTCAAAGGAAATTACTGATATTTCAGGATTAACACACGGAGTTGGCTGGTGTGCACCACAACAAGGAGCATGTAAATTAACATTAAATGTTAAAGATGGTGTAATTGAAGAAGCATTAGTTGAAACTATAGGATGTTCTGGTATGACTCACTCTGCTGCTATGGCTTCAGAAATATTACCAGGAAAAACTATATTAGAAGCATTAAACACAGATTTAGTATGTGATGCTATTAACACAGCAATGAGAGAATTATTCTTACAAATAGTTTATGGAAGAACTCAAACAGCTTTCTCAGAAGGTGGACTACCTATCGGAGCTGGTCTTGAAGATTTAGGAAAAGGATTAAGAAGCCAAGTTGGTACAATGTACGGAACTAAAGCTAAAGGACCTAGATACTTAGAAATGGCAGAAGGTTATGTAACAGATGTTGCTGTTGATGATGAAAATGAAATAATTGGATATAAATTTGTTCACCTTGGTAAGATGATGGAAATGATCGGTAAGGGAATGGATGCTAATGAAGCTTTAGAAAAAGCTAAAGGTCAATACGGAAGAGTTGACGATGCAGTTAAGTTAGTTAATCCAAGAAACGAATAATCAAGATTATATAAGGAGGATATATTATTATGCCATTATTTGAAAGTTATGAAAGAAGAATAGATCAAATCACTCCAGTATTAGAAAAATACGGAATGAAGACTTTAGAAGATGCTAAAGAAGTATGTGCTTCAATTGGGATAGATCCTTATACAATAGTTAAGGAAACTCAACCAATTGCATTTGAAAATGCAGGATGGGCTTATACTTTAGGAGCAGCTATTGCTATAAAGAAAGGTTGCAAGAAGGCTGCTGATGCTGCTGAAGCAATTGGAGAAGGATTACAAGCATTTTGTATTCCAGGTTCTGTTGCAGATGACAGAAAAGTTGGTCTTGGACACGGAAATTTAGGTGCAATGCTTTTAAGAGAAGAAACTAAATGTTTCGCTTTCTTAGCAGGACATGAATCTTTTGCTGCTGCAGAAGGTGCTATAAAGATAGCTGAAAAAGCTAACAAAGTAAGAAAAGAACCATTAAGAGTTATTTTAAATGGTCTTGGAAAAGATGCTGCAAAAGTAATTTCTAGAATTAATGGATTCACATATGTTCAAACTGATTTTGATTACTATACTGGAGAAGTTAAAGTTGTAGCTGAAAAAGCTTACTCTAACGGACCAAGAGCTAAGGTTAAATGCTATGGAGCAAACGATGTTAGAGAAGGTGTTGCTATAATGCACAGAGAAGGAGTTGACGTATCAATTACTGGTAACTCAACTAACCCTACAAGATTCCAACATCCAGTTGCTGGAACATATAAGAAAGAATGTGTAGAACAAGGTAAGAAATACTTCTCAGTTGCATCAGGTGGTGGAACAGGAAGAACTCTTCACCCAGATAACATGGCAGCAGGTCCAGCTTCTTATGGTATGACTGATACTATGGGAAGAATGCACTCAGATGCACAATTCGCTGGATCATCATCAGTTCCTGCTCACGTTGAAATGATGGGTCTTATCGGAATGGGTAACAACCCAATGGTAGGAGCTACTGTTGCAGTTGCAGTTGCTGTTGAAGAAGGAATGGCTAAGTAATTTTATTCTTAGTTTCTTTAAAATAAGTTAAATAATAAAGTCTAAAACTCACTATAAATGAGTTTTAGACTTTTTTTGTTTAATAAAATGATAAATAGATCATAAGTACAGTTTGTGAAATAATTGGAATATATTTCATATAAATGCTATAATTAGTTTAGTGTCAATAAAAAGCATTATTATGGATGATAACAAGAGTATTAGCACAGGAACTACATAGTTTTAATATTAGTGTTAATGAATTAATTCCAGGATCAGTTGTCACTGATATGGAAAATAACATATGAGAGATAGTAATTCCATATTCTCAGTTGATGATGAATGGATTAAGAAGCCAGAGGAAGTTACAAGCATTACATTGTTTATGGCAAATAAACCATAAATTGGACCAACTGGCATAGCTTTAGTTTAATGAGACGAGATTTATAATTTGGCAAAATAGTTGGATTGATATTACTTTATAAAAATGATATTAAATCATAGTAAATAGTAAAGATACTAAGGGAGGACTTTTAATGGACAAAATTAAGTTTAAGTATCATCCAAATGTGTGGGAAAATGATGTATTTTCTAAAAATAAAGATGGGTCTATGGCTGTATGTCAATGTTGTGGTAATAAAACAGAGTACTATATTGAAAACATATATACATCTGAAAATGTAGCTTGTATTTGTCCAAAATGTATTTCATCTGGTGAAGCTGCTATAAAATTTAATGGATGTTTTATACAGGATGCGGAGTTAAGTAAAGTAGATGATAAAAGCAAGCATGAAGAATTATTATATAGGACACCTGGTTATTTGAGCTGGCAGGGAGAATATTGGTTAGCTTGCTGCAATGATTTTTGTGAATACATAGGTGAGGTGGGTACAAAAGAATTAGATGAAATGGGAATTGCTTATGAAGTGTTTGAAGAATATTATAATCGTGACTCACATTATGAAGATGTAAGAGAATATCTTGTAAAAGGTGGTTCTATGGCAGGATATTTATTTAGATGTTTAAATTGCGGCAAATATCACTTATGGGTAGATGCAGAATAAATACTTTTATTAATAAGGAAGAGGTGTCTTATGAAGAAGTTTATTTCAATAATCATACTAATTGTTTCCATAAGTTGTTCACTGCTAGGATGTGGAACTAACAATCCAAATGATAAAAATGATACAAAAGAAAAAATAGATGTTAAACCTATGGTTATGATTAATAATAATCTTTATTATGGTACTGGAAACGAAAGTGATGTAGGGGCAAGGTGCGGTAATATGGATGGGAAAATCGCATCTACAGTAGAGAACACTGAGACTCCAACAGAAAATCATCAATCTAATTTTGGCTCAGATTATGGATTTCAGTATGTTGATGAAAATAATATTGATGTTTATATGAATGATAAATGGATGCGTTTTGTAAAAAGTAATTAATATGAAGCATATTGCATTATAGCAAGAAGGGGTTAGCACAAAAAGGTAAATATCCTTTATTACAAACCCCAATTTATAGAAATTTTTATTTTTCAAGAGCAGGAGCATCAATCAAAGTTGCAAAAATAAATTCATGCTGATGGCCATCATTACAAGATGTTAAACCAGTTGCAGTATGAACATGTTTACCATTTCCAACAGGGATTGCTGGGCCAGTAGTCACACATATTTCATGAAAATGACCAAAGAAGTCAGTTCTAACTTTAATTTTATGAACATGAGATCCTTTTATAGGATAAGCTTCACTACTAACACATGCAAAACGATGATTATGTCTATCATCACGTTCTTCAGCAAATCTTGTGCTTCCTAAAAATTCATGGTCATGTGTTTGTTCATTAGGATCATGACAGTAATAATTATTCATAAATACACTCCTTATTTTATCCAAGATATTATAAATATATTCAAATTTTATAGGTATGTTACAAAACTAAACTAGTCAAACAAGTAATGTAATATATGCATATATTTAGCACAATTATTGCATTAATTTACTAGTTGGTGATAGTATATATATTAATAGCTAATGAATTAATTTCTTTAGTTAGGTAAAAAATAAATATTATACAAAGGATGAGGTGTACAAATGAATAAAATTATGAGTCAAGCAAAAGCAATAAAAGATGATATTATTTCTTATAGGAGAACTATTCATAGTAATCCTGAAGTTGGAGATAAGTTACCAAAAACAAAAGCTTATGTAATAGATAAGCTAAAGGAATTTGGGTATGAACCAAAAGAAATATGTGAAAGTGGTATAGTTGCAACTATTCAAGGTAATAAACCAGGTAAAACTTTTTTATTAAGAGCTGATATGGATGCATTACCAGTGGCTGAAGCTACAGAATGTGATTTTAAATCAAATAATGGTTGTATGCATGCCTGTGGACATGATATGCATACTGCAATGTTATTAGGGGCAGCAAGGCTACTTAAGGAAAATCAAGAGGAAATAGAAGGTACTGTAAAATTGGTTTTTCAACCAGACGAAGAGGGATTTACAGGAGCTAAAAAAATGTTATCTGCAGGTGTACTTGAAAATCCAAAAGTTGATGCAGCTATGGCAATGCATGTTCATTCTGGAACTCCTTCAAATGTTGTATTATGTGGTTTAGGAACTAGTATTGCAGGATGTAATAGATTTAGAATAGTTGTAAAGGGAACTGGATGTCATGGAGCTATGCCAGAGCTTGGAGTGGATCCAATAAATATAGCATGTCATATATATATTTCTATGCAAGAAATAATTACAAGGGAAATATCAGCTACTGAATCTGCTGTTATAACTATAGGAAAATTTGCTGGTGGAGATGCACCTAATATAATACCAGGTGAGGTTATTATGGAAGGGACTATAAGAAGCTTAAATAAAGAAATTGGAGAATATATTTTTAACAGAATAAATGATATTGTAGTATCAACTGCAAAAATGTTTAGAGGAGATGCAGAATTAATAGAATTATCATCAGTTCCACCATTAGCAAATAATACTGATTTAGCTAAAGAAGTTACTTCTTATGTAAAAGAATTAATAGGGGATAAAGCAGTTCATTTATTTGAAGGAGGAGGAATGGGATCAGAGGATTTTGCATCTTATTCTTATGAAGTTCCAAGTGTATATTTAATGTTAGGGGCTGGAACAAAACAAGAAAATCCATTGTATGGAGCTCCAATGCATAATGAAAAAGTGGTATTTAATGAAGACATATTAGTTACAGGTGCTGCTATGCATACTTATTCTGCTATATCATGGCTAAAAAATAATAAAGATAAATAAAGTATTATGATAATACTGTATATTCAAAGGAGTATACAGTATTTTTTATTATTAGGATAAATAATAGGAAAGGATTATGCAATAAGTTATGAAAATTGGTATAATACACCTAGAACATAAAATATTAGGAGATTGAAAATGATTAATGCAACATATAACAATGAAGAAGAAAGATTTAAAGATGCAGCCTTTGAAATGGCTTTAGATTTAGATACATATAAGTCTGCTGTAAAAAGTGCAAGAGGTAAGAGAATTAAAATGTCAGTTGGAATGGCAGTGGGGTTTATTATAGTTGGAATAATAACTTTAAAGATATTAGATGATGATTTTTCTGCTAAAGCCTTCTTTATTTTTGCAGTATTTTGGGCTGTATATGCTATGATAACAAGTATATTCAAAGAAAGAAGCAGGAGAATTATTGAAAGAGCGTTTCAAAATAAAGTTAGAGTTAGGTTAAATGAATATGTAGGTAAGAATGAAAAGAACTTTAATATTCAATATACAATTCTAATTAATAGTAATTACATAATAATAAATAAAGGATTAAAAAAGCTTGAATATAATATAGAGGATATAAATAAGATTTATGAAAACAGTGATAATTTTGCTTTGCTAATTAAAGATAATGAAATATTAGTAATTCCTAAGGAAGCATTTAAAAGCAAAGAAGATGAGGAAAAATTTAAACTATACCTAAAAGTATAGAAGTTGATTATACTGGAGGTATAGTATGAAAATTGAAAGACTAATTAGCATTATTATTATTCTATTACAAAATAAAAAAGTAACGGCATCTTATCTTTCAGAGAAATTTAATGTTTCTAAACGTACAATTTATAGAGACATCAATGATATTTGTTTAGCAGGGATTCCTGTAATAACACTTGCTGGAACAGATGGCGGTATTATGATAGAGGATGACTATAAGATTGATAAAACTTTGTTTACAGAAAAAGAACTACAAGCAATATTTACAGGACTTTTAAGCCTTGATAGTGTTACATTAGATAATAAATATCAAAATATTATTGATAAATTTTTTGATAAAAATAATACTTATGTGAAAAATCATATTCTAATAAATTTATCTTCTCATTATAAAGGTTCTCTTGCACCTAAAATACAACAGATTCAACAGTCAATAGAGAGTTTACATAAAATAGAGTTTGATTATTATAATGTAGGTGGGAAAAAAAGAAAAATAATTGAACCTTATTTAATTGTATTTCAATGGTCAAATTGGTATATACTTGGCTATGAAGAAAATAATAATGAATTTAGAATGTATAAATTAAATAGACTTTGGAATCTACAAATAACAGAACAATCTTATAAATTGAGGGATGTTCCAAAGGAAAAGCTTGATTTTAATCAGTATTTCACTGATGAAATTCATCCAGTTATTTTCTTTGATGAAAGTGTTAAATATCGCTTAATAGAGGAATATGGAATTGATTGTTATACAGATTTAGATAATGGAAAGTTACGTTTTGAAGTTCCTTTTACCAATAAAGAGTATTTGATTCAATGGGTATTAAGCTTTGGTGATAAGGCAGAAATTATTGAGCCTGCAGAACTTCGATTAGAATTGAAAAGAATAATAGAAAACAACTTGGAAAAATATTCTTAATACTGACATACAGGTGTCATGTTAGTTATGTTACACTCTCTATAAGGAGAGTGATTTATATGGTAGAATCAAGATGTGGACTTAAGTGTAGTGAATGTGAATATAAAGAGAAAGTAAATTGCAAAGGATGTATTGCTATGGATAAACCCTTTTGGGGTGAGTCTTGTTCTGTAAAGTCCTGTTGTGAAAGTAAAGAGCAAGAGCATTGTGGACAGTGTGGTCAGTTCCCTTGTAAAGTACTATTACAGTTTGCTTATGATGAAAAAGAGGGGGATAATGGTAAGCGTATAGAACAGTGCAAAAAATGGTGTAATTAGTAAAGGAGAAATTATGGCAACAACATTAGATTTTATAGAGTATGTATGTGAACAAATACATGGTGTAGGTGTTATTCGCTATAGGAAAATGTTTGGGGAGTATATGGTATATGTTAATGATAAACCAATTCTATTGGTTTGTGATAATACAGTGTATGTTAAAAAACTTCAATGTATTGAAGAGAAAATGGTACATGCAGAGGTTGGTATACCTTATAAAAATGCAAAGGAACATTATATTTTAGACATAGATAATGGAATGCTTAGCAAGGAAGTTATAGAGATCTTAGAAACTGTTATTCCATTACCTAAGCCTAAAGTAAAGAAAGCTCGTTAAAATGAGCTTTCTTTTTGTTTAAAATATAATATATCTTGTTAAGAAATGATTACCTATAAGGTATTTAAGAGAAATGTTGATTTTAATTATTTATTATTTTTTCTGATTTGGTGCGATATCAGGATTAATATCATTTACATCTTTAAAATTAGTTGTTCCAGTATTAAAGGATTTGTTTGGAACTGAAAATTTAATTGATGATGAGGTAATTATTCCATCTCTTCTTTTATTGTTTTTCATTTAATCACTCCCTTAAGAATAGTATGTCCTTTTATTGTACAAATTATTAATAAAAATTGCTTTTATAGAAAATGGTAATAAGAAGTAATATAATATTAATAGATAATAGAAATTAAGGAGTAAAAAATGGATACTGATATAGAAAAATATGATGATTCTTGCAAGATAGAAGAACTTATTTATGAAAATAATGAGGAAAAACTATATAAAGGCTTTCATACAATTTTATCAAAGGAAGTATTTATTAAGGAAATAATATTAACTAATGATGATTATGAAATTTCAAGTATAAAAGAAGAATTAGTTAATAT
>JAAYPK010000006.1 GCA_012519845.1 Clostridiales bacterium | reverse complement strand
ATTGTTAATTAATGGATTAAGTAATGTGTATGCTATAGAAAGTGATGGAAAAATAATAATTGGAGATATAAAAAGTTTATATAAGTTGAAAGAACTAAAAGATTTAGTTTAGAAAGGTGAAAAATGAGTAGAATAAAATTTCTTAATATAGAAGTGGATAATCTTACTATGGAAGAAAGTATTAGTAGAATAGAAGATTTAATTATAAAAAGGAATAATTCATATGTTGTAACACCTAATGTTGACCATATTGTAAAATTAGAAGATGATGAAGAATTCAGAGAAGTATATAGAAATGCAGATTTAATAGTAACAGATGGTATGCCACTTATATGGATATCTAATTTAACAGGTGAGAAGATAAAAGAAAAGATATCAGGATCAGATTTATTTCCTAAATTATGTGAAAGGGCAACTAAAAAAGGGTACTCAATATTTTTATTAGGAGCTGCAGAAGGTATTGCAGAAATAGCTAAGAAAAATTTAGAAGAAAAATATTTAGGCATAAATATAGTTGGAACTTATTCACCTTCTTTTGGTTTTGAGAAAAATGAAAATGAAATAGATAAAATTATAAATATAATTAATGAGAAGAAACCAGATATTTTAGCAGTTGGAGTTGGTGCCCCTAAACAAGAAAAATTTATATATAAGTATAAGGATAGGTTAAATGTTCCAGTTTCATTAGCGATAGGAGCCACTATTGATTTTGAAGCCGGAAATGTTAAGAGAGCTCCAAAGTTTATGCAAAATTTAGGATTAGAATGGTTTTATAGATTAATTAAGGAACCAAAGAGAATGTTTAGAAGATATTTAGTTGATGATTTAAAGATTATAAAAATAATATTTGAATATATTAAGGGGAATAAATAATGGATAAAATAAAAGAAAGCTGTTTAAATATGACTAAAATGATTATAGACATATGTGAAAAGCATAATCTTAGATACTATATGTTAGGGGGAACTTTCCTAGGAGCTGTAAGACATAAGGGGTTTATTCCTTGGGATGATGATGTTGATTTAGGAATGCCACGTCCAGATTATGAAAAGTTTTTAGAAATAGCAAAGATGGAAATTGATGAAAGATATAAAATTACTAATTTTATATCTGGTGGAAGTAATCAATATTTTACACAAGTATTGGACTTAAAAACTAAAATAAAAATGACTGCTAATTTAAATGCTTATGATTATAATGTATGGTTAGATATATTTCCTTTAGATGGAATGCCGAACAATTCCTTATTAAGAAAAATGCATAAATATAAATTATTATATAGAAAGATGCTGATTCAATTTTCAGATTTTGAAAATAGAATTAATTTAAAAGTGATAAATAGACCTCTACATGAAAGAATACTAATTAAGATTGCCATAAAGACAAAGATAGGTAAACTTTTAAATACCCAAAAGTGTTTGTTAAAAATTGATAAAACTTTAAAAAAATATAATTATGACTCTTGTGATTATGTTGTTAATTTTTTTGGTGCTTATAAATTTAAGGAAATGTTCCCGAAAAGTTATTATGGAAACGGTAAATTATACAAATTTGAAGATATAGAAATGGTAGGTGCAGAAGACTACGATAAGATATTAACTCAAATGTATGGGGATTATATGAAGTTACCACCGGAAAATGAAAGAGGAGTACATCATAGCTTTGAAGTTATAGATCTTTAAGAGGGAGTAAAAAATGAAAAATATTTGTTTTTTCGCACATGCAGCTAATTTGACAGGTGCAAATAAGTCTATGCTAGAATTAATAGTTCAGCTTAATAAAAGTGAGAGATATAAATGCTCAGTTATTTTACCTTGTAATGGACCACTAGCAAAAGAACTACTAAAAAATAATATAGAATTTAAAGTTATAAGAAGTTTTTCGTGGATAGTATCATTAAGTGGAAAAGATAGAATAAAATCTATTCTTAGAAATAAATTGAATTTTATAGCTATATATAAAATAAAAAAATATTTAAAAGATAAAAATATTGATTTAATTCATGTTAATACATTATTAAGTGGAATAGGTGCTATAGTTGCTAATGAAATGAAAATAAAATATATATGGCATATAAGAGAATTCATGGAAGAAGATCATGGGATCGAATTTTTAAACAAGAAATTGGCCTTTAAATTATTAGGAAATGCATCAGGATTAATAGCTATATCTGATGATATAAAAGAAAAATATGAGAGGCTTTTAAATAAAGAAGTAATTCAAATATATAATGGCATTGATTATGATACTTATAATATACCTGAGAAGAAGAACTTATATAAAGACAGTGTTGAAATAATGATAATAGGCAGAATTTGTGAAGGTAAAGGACAAATTGAAGCTGTAAAAGCAATGGAGCTATTACTTAAAGATGAAGAATTAAAGAATTATAGAATAAACTTGAGTATAATAGGAAACAAAATAGATGATTATTTTGATAATTTAGAAGAGTATATAAAAAATAATAATCTTGCTTCAAATATGAAAATACTACCTTTCTCAAATAATATAAATGAGTATAGAAAAAATTGTGATATTCAGTTAGTTTGTTCCAAAAACGAAGCTTTTGGCAGAGTCACAATAGAAGGAATGATAGCTAAGTGTTTAGTAATTGGAGCAAAATCAGGTTTCACTAAAAAATTAATTATAGATGGTTATAACGGTATTTTGTACGAATCAGAAAATTACAAAGATTTATATTTAAAAATTAAGAAAGCTATTTTAAATAAAGATTTAACAGAACAAATAATAAGAAATTCTTATGAATATGTTAAAGAGAACTTTTTAATTCAATCAACAGCAAAAAATGTTATTAAATATTATGAAGAATTAATTGGAGGTTAATATGAAAAGAGTAATTACTTATGGAACTTTTGATTTATTACACTATGGTCATATAAATTTATTAAAAAATGCTAAAGCGTTAGGAGATTATTTAATAGTTGCATTATCTACTGATGAATTTAATTTAAAAGAAAAAAATAAGAAATGTTATTTCAGTTATGAAAAAAGAAAACAATTATTAGAAGCTATCAGATATGTAGATTTAGTTGTTCCAGAAGAATCTTGGGAGCAAAAAATTACAGACATAGACAAGTATTTTGTTGATATATTTGTTATGGGAAATGATTGGGAAGGAAAATTTGATTTTTTAAAAGAAAAATGTGAAGTGATTTATTTACCAAGAACGCCAGAAATTTCTACTACTGAAATAAAAAGAGATTTATCAAATTTGAAATAGATGGTGTTAACTTATGAAGGATAAAATTTTGCAAAGTGAATTTTTACAAAATAAAATAATAAAAAATAATATTTGGAAAAATGAAAAGCTTTATTATTCTATTTGGGCTTTGAATCTGTTTTTATATTTAACTTTGACACAAAGTGAGTTAACCTATATATCAGGAACATCCTTGGTATATAAATTGATACAGTTAATATCAATTGGTATTATATTTCTTAAATTTATAATAGTTGAAGATAAAAAAAGTAAATTTTTTAAATATTCGATTATTATTTTTATTTTGATATGTATAGTAACTTTAAAATCAATAAGTACATTTTGGGTTACTCAATTTATATTTATTTTAGGTGCAAAAGATACTAATTT
>JAAYPK010000098.1 GCA_012519845.1 Clostridiales bacterium | reverse complement strand
TTTTATATAAATTTGATTTTAATAAATTTATATATTAATAGGTAAATAGGCTAAAACACTAAATTTAGGTAGACTTAAGTGATTTTTTGTATAATCATTTGAAAGAAACACATATTTATATGGAAAATGTCACAAAATTAACAATATTATTTTAGAAATATTGTAAAGTTAAGAAGTTGTTGTATAATATACTTGTATGAAATACAAGGAGGTTATTTATGTTGTATAAAGAAAAATATAATGCTTGGCTTAACTCTACAATAATAAATGAAGATATTAAAAATGAATTAAGAAATATAAAAGATGAAAAAGAAATAGAAGATAGATTTTATAAAGATCTTGAATTTGGAACAGGTGGTCTTAGAGGTGTAATTGGAGCAGGAACAAATAGAATGAATATTTATACTGTTTCACAAGCAACACAAGGCTTTGCTGATTATTTAAATGAAAACTTTAATAATCCACAAGTTGCTATAGCATATGATTCAAGAAATATGTCTGATGAATTTGCAAAAGCAGCAGCATTAACACTTGCAGCTAATAATGTTAAGGTATTTTTATTTGAAAGCCTTAGACCAACACCTGTGTTATCATTTACAGTAAGACATTTAAATTGTCAAGGTGGTATAGTAGTTACTGCTTCGCACAATCCTAAAATATATAACGGATATAAAGTTTATGATGAATTTGGTGGCCAAGTAACTGACAATAAGGCTGGAAAAGTAATTTCATGTGTAAACGCTATAAGTGATTTCAGTATGATTAAATCAATATCTGAAGAAGAAGCAATTAATAAAGGATTACTTAATTATATTGGTGAAGATGTTGATAAAGCATATATTGAAAAAGTTAAGGGACTTACAATTAGAAAAGAGTTAGTTAAGAATAATGCAAAAGACTTAAAAATAATATATACACCAATTCATGGAAGTGGAAATATTCCAGTAAGAAGAGTTTTAAAGGAGTTAGGATATGAAGGAGTTAAAGTTGTTAAGGAACAAGAATTACCTAATGGTGATTTTCCAACTGCACCATATCCAAATCCAGAAATGCCACAAGTATTTGAATTAGCATTAAAAATGGCAAAAGAAGATACACCGGATATTATTTTTGGTACAGATCCAGATTGTGATAGAATAGGTGTTGTTGCTAATATTGGAAATGGTGAATTTAAAGTTTTAACTGGTAATCAAACAGGTTTATTATTAACAGATTATGTGTTAAGATCTTTAAAAGAAACTGGAAATCTTCCTAAAAATGGTGTGGTAATAAAGACTATTGTTACCACAGAAGGTGCTGCAAAAATAGCTGAAAGCTATGGAGTACAATTAATGGACGTATTAACTGGATTTAAATATATTGGAGAAAAGATCCATGAATTTGAAGTAAATAAAGATAAGACATTCTTATTTGGGTTTGAAGAAAGTTATGGATACTTATCTGGTGATTTTGTAAGAGATAAAGACGCGGTAATAGCTTCAATGCTAATAGCTGAAATGACATTATACTATAAAGAAAAAGGTATGACTTTATATGAAGCTTTATTAGATATTTATAAAACTCATGGATTCTTTAAAGAAGATTTAACTTCATTAGAATTACAAGGAAAAGAAGGACAAGAAAAAATAGCTTCATGTATAGATGCTTTAAGAAATACTACTATTACAAGTATTAATAATATAAAAGTAGCTAAAAAATATGATTATAAATTAAGTAAAGAAGAAAACTTTGAGAATAATACAACTAGCACAATTGAATTACCTAAATCAAATGTATTAAAATTCATTTTAGAAGATGGATCTTCATTTGTTGTAAGACCTTCAGGAACTGAACCTAAAATGAAAATTTATCTTGCTGTAAGAGCTAAAAGTTTAGAAGAGGCAGATAAAGAAATCCAAGGATTTAAATGCCAAGTAATGGATTTAATAGAAAGTAATTTATAATGTAAACTTAAAATATACTTAAATATCTTATTAAAATTACTAAAAAGTATAAATTAATGTTAATATATTTTTGTAAAGTTGATTTCATTTTGAATAATATGTTGGGGAAAGATAAAAGCAGTAAGAGTAGTTCTTGCTGCTTTTATCTATTGGTTGATATAAGTAATGAAATTGAGGTATAATTTATTAATAAATATTATTAGGAGCTGTGAAGATGGATTATAACGTAGAAATAAAGGAAAAATTAAATAAGTTATTATTTTTAGAAATAGATTGGGAAAAATTCAAAAAAAACGTTAATATAGATGAAAAAATAAAGCTAAATACTAAAGATGCATATATTCCGATAAGTTCAAAATATGTAGCTGATAATGCAAATGATATTATTAAAATTACTAATTTACCTATATACTATTTAATTGAAGGAATGTTAATAGCTTTAGGGGCAGATAGGGATATAAAGTACAAAGTAGATTATATAATAATTTTAAATAATATTAAGGGGAGCGAAGAGTGTGGTAAATCCTTAGTTGCAAAAAGTGTTAAAGAAGATGATTTACTTGAAGCCTATGTATTATTGAAGGGATTATATGAAGCTACTCAAAATGAAGAATATTATAAAAAAATCCTATTAGTTGGGGAAACCATAAGAGAAAAAGATAGTGGCTTTTCTGATATTTTATCAAAGGATTGTAATTATGGAAAAAAAGAATTTCCTAATATGGCTGAACCTTATTTATATAATGCTTTAGTTTTAAAACAAAAGGACAATTATCAGGGAGCAAAAGTTGAAATAAATGAATATATAGCAAAAGGGGGAGAGGTAAGTAAAGAGATAGAAAATATAATTAATGATATTAATAATATTTCAAAGTATGAAAAAGCAGTAGAAGATTTAGATAAAGAACCCAAAAAGTCTTTAAAAACCTTTTTATCACTAGTGGATGAATTTGATAAAAATCCATTACTATATTATTACTTAGGAGTATGTTATAGAAAATTACAAGATTATGATAAAGCTATTTATTACTTAAGTGAAAGCTTAAGATTAGAGTCAGGTATCCTTGAAGTAGTTAATGAACTAGGATTAAATTATGCTTGTCTTGGAAACTACCATGAAGCATTAAAGTATTTTAAGAAAGCATTTGAGGCTTCTAAAGAACTGGAGATTTGTACAAATATTGTAATGTGTTATATTAATATAGGAGATATTAAACAAGCTAAATTAAATTTGGAAATTGCTAAAAAAATAAATCCACAAGATGATGTAGTTTGTAAACTTGATAGAATGTTAAGTGATTAATCATAAGCAGAAAGGAGATATTGATGTATTTTAGGTAAATACATCATATTAGGAATAATGTTTACAGATATTTTAGGTTACAAAGTATTTAATAAAAATATAGAAGATTTATTAATTACAATATCTAATAAAGATAAAGTGAATATTGTATCAGGAAATCCTGAAATACTATATAACGGGCTAAATAATGAAATACTAAATAAGAATTTTCATGAGGATTATTCAATAATTATTCCAGATGGAGTTGGGACAGTTTTGGCTTCAAAAATAGTTAAAGATCCTGTTAATACAAAAATAGCAGGAATAGAAGTTATGAAGCAGATTATAGATAATGCTGATAAAATGAATAAAGGAATATATTTATTAGGGGCTAAGGAAGAAGTTCTTATAAAATGTATAGAAAATTTAAAAAATGAATACCCTTCTTTAAAAATAGTTGGAAGTCATAATGGATATTTTGATTTAGATTCTTGTAATGAAATTGTTGAAGATATTAAAAAAAGTAATCCATATGCAATTTTTGTTGCTATGGGTTCTCCAAAGCAAGAACAGTTTATTGAGGAACATATTATGGAGCTACCTTGTAAAATATTTATGGGAGTTGGAGGAAGTTTTGATATTTTTGCAGGTAATCTTAAGAGAGCACCTAAATGGATGTTGTCTTTAGGATTAGAGTGGTTGTATAGAGTAATTAATGAGCCTTGGAGAATAAAAAGGCTAGGGGTTATTCCTAAATTTTTGTGGATAGTGTTTAGGAATAGAAAAAATAGGAGTTAGAATGAAAAAGGGAAATTTAATTAAATCTACAGGTATTGTAATGATTATTGCTTTAATAAGCAAGTTTATAGGTGCTATTAGAGATATATTAATATCTAGCAATTTTGGTGTATCAGAATATACTGATGCTTATAAGCTATCAGCTTCAATACCAGATACTATTTTTATGATAGTTGGACTTGCGATTTCAACATCATTTTTGCCTATGTTAAGTAAAATTAAGGCAAATGAAGGCAAAAAAGAAATGTATAAGTTCGCTAATAATGTAATTAATATTTTAGTAATTATTTCATTTATTATTTTTATAATTGCAAGCTTTTTCCCAAGGGAAATTGTACAATTATTAACTAACGATGCAAAGCCAATGACAATAGAATTAGCATCAGATTTAACTAGGATTATTTTAATTAATTTGTTGTTTTTAGCTGTAAATGCTTGTTTTACTGCTTTGTTGCAAGTAAATGAAGATTTCATAATCCCATCAATACTAGGTTTGTTTTTTAATCTACCTATGATAATATATATATTATTAGCAAAAGATTTAAATGTATATGGCCTTACTATAGCTAATGTTGTAGGAAACTTATTTAGAGTTATTGTTCAAATTCCTTCATTGCATAAAAATGGGTATAAATATAAGTTTATTATTGATTTTAAAGATGAAAGAATAAAAAAAATACTTTTATTAATTGTGCCTGTAATAATAGGGGCTGGCGCAAATTCCATAAATTTAATTGTAGATAAAAAGATGGCTTCAAGTATAATTGGAGGAATAACAACCTTAGACAATGCACAATTACTTGTATCAGTAGTAAGTACAATGATTACAACTGCTATTACAAGTGTAATTTATCCAATTTTATCTAATAGAATAAATGAAGGTAAAAAAGAAGAATTTTTAGAAATATTATCAAAAACAATTGTTTATATGGCTATTTTACTTATTCCAATAACAATTGGATTAATAATATACAGGGTTGATGTAATTAAAATTGTTTATTTACGTGGAGAGTTTACTGAAAATAATATTTCAATGACTAGTTTAGCCTTATTAGGATATACTTTAGGAATATTTTTTGTAGGAGTAAGAGATATATTAAATTCAACTTTATTTTCTATGGGAAAAACTAAAATAACAGCTAAGAATGGAGTTATTGGAGTAATAATTAATATTATATTAACAGTTATCCTTTCTGAAAAATATGGTATTTTAGGGATATCTATAGCATCTTCTATAGCCATGGCAATCACTTCGATTTTATTATTTGTAAGTATTGTTAAATTGGAAGGTAAAATAAATGTCTACAATATATTTACAAAAATTGCAAAGATACTGTTTTCATCATTAATAATGGGTGGTGGAATTTTATTAATTAATATATTAAGCAATGAATTAAATTATATTATTTCATTAATAATAGGAACTATTTGTGGAATAATAATTTATGGAATTATTATGTATGTAATAAAAATAGATGAGTTTTTAGAAATATTATCTTTTACTAAAAGAAAGGGGTAGATGGAATTTGAAAATTTTATTTATAGCTTGCTATTCGCCATTTATCAACAATTCAGCTGCAATTGAAACATTACAATATTTAAATAAGCTAAGCGAAATAAAAGATAATGAAGTATTTTTGCTAACAGTTGATTTCCCTAAAAATTCTGTTTACTATGATGAGGAGTTATCTAAGTTAATTAATAAAAATGTAAAAATATATCCTGTTAAAGGTGGTAAAATATTTACTAGATTTGTTCCGAGAATTTCTGAGGAGAAAACTAATAATCGGACTCTTAATACATTTAAAATGTTAAAGAATATTAAAAATGCACTTGTTATTCCAGATATGTATTATGGATGGTCTAATAATGCAAGTATTGTTGGAAGAGAAATTGTTAAAAAAGAAAAAATTGATGTGATTTTTTCTATGCATGAACCACCATCATCTCACTTATGTGCATATAAAATTAAAAAGATATATAGTAATATACCTTGGATAACTTATTGGAGTGATCCGTGGCTTAAAGATAGCACAAGAGAAGAGTCCTTTTTGATAAAGAAGCTAATAGAAAAAAAGATGGAAAAAGAAGTTGTTATTAATTCTGATAGATTTATTTTTGTTACAGAAGCTAATAGAAATGATTATATTAATAGCTATAATATAGATCCTGATAAAACTTTTATAATTACTAGAGGCTATGATAAAAAATTATTTACCAGATTATCTGGCAGTGAAAAACCTGAATTAATAAACAATGATAAAATAAATATTATTTATGCAGGAGAAATATTTACAAAACTTCGGGATATTACGCCTTTTATTAATGCAGTAAAAGAAGTAAGAAAAAATAATATTGATCTATATAATAAACTAAATATTCTGTTCTTTGGTAACATAGATGATATAGAAGTTAAAAGGGAGCTTGAAAGCTTAAGTATTTGTAAAGTTAATAGAAGAATTCCCTTTGAAGAAGCAATAAAATACGTGTTAAATAGTGAAGTCTTACTTCTATTTGGTAATAAAAATTCAAAACAAATTCCTGCTAAAATATATGAATATTTTGGTGCTTCAGGTAGAATATTTGTAATATATGGAGATGAAAATGATCCATTAAAAGAATTAGTAGAAAACAATGAAAGGTGTATTACCTCATTAAATAACAGTGAAAAAATATATGAGCACTTAACTAATTTATTAAGTATAAATAAAGAAGAATATTTTTCAAAACCTGATGAAAGATATGAATGGGGTAATATAGTTGAGAAGTTAAATAATATTTTAGAGGTGTAACATATGAATATAATGGTTGTCCCTTCATGGTATTCATCTTCTGAAAACAAAGTTCATGGTAGTTTTTTTAAAGAACAATTTTTAGCCTTACAAAGAAGCCATGAAAATATTATTGTAGCATACAATGAAATTTGGCCAATAACAAGGATTCTAAAGAATAATGGCAAAAGGGGTATAAACCTGGAATATGAAGATGGTTTAAAAGTATATAGATATAAGGATTATAATTTCCTTCCTAAGAATCCTAATATGTTTAGAATATTTAATAAAAGAATGGAAAGCCTATACAAGGAAATAGTGAAAAAGGAAGGGAAAATTGATATAATACATGCTCATTCTGCTTTTTGGGGAGGAATATCGGCTTGTTATGTAGCAAAAAAATATAATATTCCTTTTGTTCTTACTGAACATAGTTCAATGAAAGATAGCATATATGTAAGGGAAAGTTATAAAAAATGGATTTATGATACTTATAATAAATGTGATAGATTAATAGCAGTAGGTAATTCTTTAAAAAAAGAGCTACAAAACTATACTAAAAATGAAATTACAGTTATTCATAATATGGTTGATTTAAATACTTTTGTTCCTATAGATATGAAAAAAGATAACAAAAAGATTAATCTTTTTTCGCTAGCATATTTAGTTCCAGGAAAAGGGATGGATTCATTGATTATTGCTTTTAAAAATGCATTTAAAGGTGAAAATGTTAATTTAACAATAGGTGGAGATGGTATTTTAAAAGAACATCTTCAGTCAATGGTTAAAGAATTAAACATTGAAGACCAAGTTAAGTTTTTGGGGGCTCTTAGTAGAGAGGAAGTATCTAAGGAAATGAATCTATGTGATGGATTTGTTTTGGCCTCAGAACATGAAACCTTTGGTATGGTATATGTGGAAGCAATGGCAGTAGGGAAACCAATACTTGGAACAAAAAATGGAGGCGCTGAAGACATAATAAAAGATTACAATGGTATAATAGTAGAAAATAAGAATATAGTAGCTTTAGAAGAAGGGTTAAAAGAATTTGTTCATAAAATTCCTTATTATAATAAGGATTTAATTATAAGGAAAGTACATGAAAATTATGGAGAAGAAAGAATTATAAAGAAAATCAAAATGATATATAAAGAAATAGTATAAGGAGATAATATGGAATACAAATCTTATAGAATAGAAGAATTTATTAATGACTTATCATCATGTAAAGCAACTCCAGGAGGAGGTAGTGTAGCAGGGTTAGTTTCCGCTTTAGCTGGTAGTTTAAATTCAATGGTATATTCTTTAACTGTAAATAAAAAGGCTTTTGAAAAAATGGATCTTGAAGATAAAAAATTAGTTTTAGATTTTAAAGAAGCTTCAACTAAATTTGTAAAAAAATCATTAGTGCTTATGGAAAAGGATAGAAATGCTTTTAACAGTCTTATGGATTGTTATAGTATGCCAAAGGAAACAGAAGAGCAAGTGGCTAAAAGAAATAAAGCTATAGAAGAAAAAACTATAGGTGCAATGATGGCTCCTTATGAATTGACAAAGGAAGCTTATAAATTTTTTGACAACATAGATATAGCTGTGAAATACGGGAATAAAATGGTTCTATCAGATGCTTTTTGTGCAGCTATTTTATTATCTGCAGCAATAGAATGTTCTATTGAAAATGTAAAAATTAATTTAAAATCAATTAATAATAAAGAATATAGAGAAAAAATAACTAATGAAATAGAAGAAATAAAAAATAATTCTTTTGAAAGAAAGAACAAAATTTTAAATGGATAAAGAAAAAAACAAGTGTTAATTGAATAAAGGAAATGTTAGTAAAACCTTGGAAAACGGTGTTTTCCAAGGTTTTGTAATTAGATTTAGGTTTACAAAGAGGTTGTTATATGATATGGTTGAATAGAAATTCAACGAAAAAGAGTTCAACGAATGAATTAAAAATATATGGAGAGAAGAAATGGTTACAAGAAAAGAGCAAAAGGAGAGACGAAGGCAGGAAATAATCTACGCTGCACTAGAACTTTTCGTGAGTAAAGGCTATGCTGCTACGAAAGTAACAGATATTGCGAAGTACGTAAATATGAGTACTGGACTTTTGTTTCATTATTTTGAATCAAAGGAAAAATTATATGAAGAGTTGGTTCGAATGGGACTTGAAAGGACTGCGTATCCGGCGGAGCAGGTGTGTGACCATGCCATCGATTTTTTTGTGGAATTTACAACACAATTGTTTTTCCATATAAGTCAGCAGCCAGCGATGGCAAAGATGTTCGTACTTATGGCTGAAGCGCAAAGAAATGAAGCAACACCAACACATATCAGAGAAATTGCCATGCAGGTAAATACCATTGAGCATTTTGTACCAATTATTGAATGGGGTCAACAAGAGGGAACAATCAGAGTTGGGGATCCGTCAGTGATTTCCAACGCATTTTGGTGTAGTATTCAAGGTATTGCTGAAAGATATGCTACTAATCAGGATATTGATTTACCGGAACCAGATTGGGTTGTTGATATTGTAAGAAAGAGATAGGGGGATTATATGAAAAAAGTAGCGATAATCGGTGGTGGAATTGCTGGAATGACAGCAGGTATTTTATTGCAGAAAGCGGGCTTTCAGACAGAGATTTTTGAAAAGAATGCAGTGGCAGGCGGACAATGTACAGGATGGAAAAGAGAAGGCTATTTTATTGATAATTGCATCCATTGGCTAACGGGAACAAGAGAAGGAAGTGCACTGCATGAACTATGGAAAGAGATTGGAGCGTTGGGAGATGATGTAGAGGTATATGAAAAGGAAATGTTTTTTTCTTCCAAGTTAAACGGTGAGGTACTTACTTTTTGGAGAGATAAGGAAAAAACCAGACGGGAAATGTTAGCACTTTCTCCAGAAGATGAAAAAGAAATCAATAAATTAATTGACTATGTAGAAATGGCTGAAACAATGACAGTTCCAGTTGAAAAGCCTTTTGATGCAATGAATCCGTTGGATTTTATGAAGCTTGGTATATCTATGAAGTCCATGGGAAAAGTAATGAAAGAATATGGGAAAATGGATATTAAAGAACTTGCTATGGGGTTTAAACATCCATTGATTCAGCGTGCTATTATAGATTATATGCCGGGAGGATATCAGGCTTATGCATTTATTGTTTCTTATGGAACAGTAACAGGAGGAAATGGTGATATTCCTAAAGGGGGTTCAATGGCAATGGCAACACGAATCGCCAATAAGTATAAAGAAAAAGGCGGTGTACTGCACACAAATTCAGAGGTTGAAAAAATCCTTTTCAATGCTAAAAAGGCGGAAGGTATATTATTGAAGGATGGGACAAAAGTTGAAGCGGATTATGTGGTGTGTGCTTGTGATACGGACTACACATTCCGTGCTTTATTACCTAAGGAATATATGCCTAAGTTGTTAAGAAAACAATATGGGGAAAGAAAAAAATATCCGGTTAGTAGTGGATTTCAAATTGCTTATGCAGTTGATGGTGCTTTTTCAGAGATTACTGGAACTAGAATTTTTTCTTGTGATGAAATTGAAGTAGGAAGCCAGACTGTAGAGAGTATGAGTATTCAAGCCTATGATTATGAGCCGGATTTTGCTCCTGAAGGGAAAATGATTTTACAGTCAAATTTCTCCCAGTCAGAAGCAGATTATAAGTATTGGGAGGAAAT
Organism: Clostridiales bacterium; assembly: GCA_012519845.1. Lineage (GTDB taxonomy): Bacteria > Bacillota > Clostridia > Clostridiales > Clostridiaceae > Clostridium. The sequence continues at coordinate 12,215 of JAAYPK010000098.1, read as the reverse complement.
CTATCAAGATAAAGTTGCATACTATCATAAGAAAAATGAAATTGCACAGAAGGCAATGGAAAGAGTGGTAGCAGAATATCCTTTCTTGGAGGGGAAAATTCACATACTGGATGTATGGACACCAATCACATATACTCGTTATTGTAATTCATATAAAGGTGCATATATGAGCTTTGTAACTACAAAACAGGCAAAGAGTATTACAATTCCGGGGAAAATAAAAGGATTGGATAATGTGCTGCTTGCAAGCCAATGGTTGATGGGACCAGGAGGACTTCCTACTGCGGTTGCCATGGGCAAGTTTGCTGCGTGGCATATTATTAAAAAAAGTCACGTGATGAAGATGTAGTAGTTATAAGCTGATATCAAACCATTATTTTCCTAAATACTAAACTTTAAGATTTAATAAGCATTTCTCAAATTTATATTGAGAAATGCTTATTATCTATGGTAAATCATTTAAAGACTTAAATTCATATCCTTCTTCCTTTAAATCTAAAAGTACTTCTTTTAATATTATAGCATTTGTATCAGATACAGCATGAAGTAAAATAATAGCTCCTGGATGTATACCCTTTTTAATTTTTTCTTTTGCTTTTGTTTCCTCCGGTTGATCATCAATTAACCAATCTTTATATGCAAAACTCCAAAAAATAGTCTTATAGCCTAAAGCTTTAGTTTTTTCTAAGGATTCTTTAGAATATTTACCCATTGGAGGTCTGAAAAATTTAGGCATTTCTTCTCCAATAACTGAAAGGTAAGCATCTTCAACTTCTGTAAATTCTTTTTTAAATAATTCTTTATTTGTAATGGTAGCCATGGATAAGTGATGACTTGAGTGATTACAAACTAAATGTCCTTCAGCTACCATTCTTTTTATTAGATCTGGTTCTTGAGATATATAGGGTTTAACAACAAAAAAAGCAGCAGGAACTTGAACTTCTTTTAAAATGTCTAATATTTTGCTTGTGTTTCCATTTTCATATCCTTCATCAAAGGTAAGGTATAATACTTTATTCTTTGTATCCCCAATGGAATAACAATTATTTTCATAAAAAAACAAGGAGGATTCATCAGGAAATCTTGGAGTTTCACCTTGACTTTTAGGGACAAAATACCAATTGAGTTCTGTATCAATTAATGCTGTTTTAGAAAGCACTGGGACTTTGGATATAAATGAAATTAATATTAAAAAACTTATAATAAACGCTATCGTTTTTTTCATGATCTCACACCTTTTCTTTTGTATATATATTAATATTATTTACTAATTTCAGTATAAAATACTTTGAAATTTCTTATTTCTTGTAATAAAATACTATGTAGAGTATAATTTGATAAGGTTAGTTTTTATTTAGAAAGGATGTACATAATGAAATTAGGAATAGTTGGGTTACCAAATGTAGGTAAAAGTACTTTGTTTAATGCCATAACAAAGGCTGGAGCTGAATCTGCAAATTATCCATTTTGTACCATAGAGCCTAATGTTGGGGTTGTTTCAGTACCGGATAAAAGATTAGATGTTTTAGAAAAAATGTATAATACAAAGAAAAAGGTATATACTTCAATAGAATTTTATGATATAGCTGGATTAGTAAAAGGAGCTTCTAAAGGTGAAGGTTTAGGAAATAAATTTTTATCTCACATTAGAGAAGTTGCATCAATTGTTCACGTAGTTAGATGTTTTGATGATTCTAATGTTGTTCATGTAGAAGGTAGTGTTGATCCAATAAGGGATATAGAAACAATAAATTTAGAATTAATCTTTTCTGATTTAGAAGTTTTAGAAAGAAGGATGGAAAAATCGGTAAAGTTAGCTAGAAGTGGAGATAAAAATGCAAAAGCAGAATATGCTTTAATGGAAAAACTTAAAGCTCACTTAGAAGAAAATAAACCAGCAAGAACTTTAGAAGTAAATGAAGAAGAGGAAGCATTAATTAAAAGCTTTTTCTTAATAACTTCAAAGCCAGTTTTATATGCATGTAATGTTAGTGAAGATGACGTAATGAGTGGCGGAGAAGATAACAAATATGTAGCACAGGTAAGAGAATATGCTAAAAATGAAAATTCAGGAGTAATGGTAGTATGTGCTAGATTAGAAGAAGAACTTTCTTCTTTAGATGATGAAGAAAAGAAAGAAATGCTAGCTGAATATGGGCTAGAAGAATCAGGTTTAGATAAACTAATACAAGCATCTTACAAATTGTTAGGATTAATGAGCTTTTTAACAGCAGGAGTACAAGAAGTTAGAGCATGGACAATAAAAGAAGGAACAAAAGCTCCACAAGCTGCTGGGAAAATTCATTCTGATATAGAGCGAGGATTTATTAGGGCTGAAATAGTTAGCTATGATGATTTAGTTCAATGTGGATCAGAAGCAAAGGCTAAAGAAAAAGGCGTGTTCAGACTAGAAGGTAAAGACTATGTAATGAAAGATGGAGATGTTGTAAACTTTAGGTTTAATGTTTAGTTAATAAAAATAAATAAAAACGATGATTAGAAAAAGGGCTGCCGCTTGCAAAGTAAAAATTTGCTAGCGGCAGTTCTTAATTTTAGTCATAAATTTAGCGTTACGATTACAGAAGAACTAAGAGTGTTGGAATAAACTTGGCAGAGCCAAGTTTAGAAAGTATATTTAAAAAATTCCGGAAGAATTTTATCATTCATTTTAAATTTTAAATTTTAAATTTTAAATTTGGCATTATTAATTAAGAATTTTAAATATAATCTTTAATTTAGTAACAACTTTTTTACAAATTAAAGAAGGAAAATTTAAAAATATATAGAATAATACTAATTAGTGGTTAAAAGTGGAGCAAAGTGGTTGAAAGTAGAGTAAAAAAACTATAAAGTATATAGAGGAGTACAAAATGTTTATTGGTGAATATCAACATGCCCTAGACAGTAAGAATAGAATGATTGTACCCTCCAAGCTTAGAGAGGAATTAGGAAGTAAATTTGTAATTACAAAAGGCTTGGATGGATGTCTATATGCTTATCCACTTTCTGAATGGAAAATATTGGAAGAGAAGTTAAAGACTTTACCTTTAACTAATAAAGATGCAAGAGCATTTGTTCGTTTTTTCTTTTCTGGTGCAAGTGAAGTAGAAATGGACAAGCAGGGCAGGGGACTTATTCCACAAAATTTAAAGGAATATGCAGGTATAGAAAAGGAAATAGTAAGTATAGGCGTATTAAGTAGAGTGGAAATATGGAGTAAAGATAAGTGGAATAATTATAACGATTCAAATATTGATTTTGACTCTATTGCAGAAAAAATGAGTGAATTAGGAATATAAGGAGTCTTAAATATGGAATTTAAACATGTATCAGTATTATTAAATGAATGTCTTGAAGGATTAAATATTAAATCTGATGGTATTTATGTAGATTGTACTTTAGGAGGTGCAGGACATTCATCTGAAATATTAAAAAGGTTATCAAAAGATGGTTTATTAATTGGCATAGACCAAGATAAGGATGCTTTAAAAGCAGCAAAGGAAAAACTAAGTTCTTATGTAAACGTAAGATATGTACATAATAACTTTTACAATATAGACAGCATATTAGATGAATTAGGAATTGAAAAAGTAGATGGTATACTTATGGATTTAGGGGTTTCTTCTTATCAATTAGATGAAGCTGAAAGAGGATTTAGTTATATGAAGGATGCGCCTTTAGATATGAGAATGAATAAAGATAATGAATTTTCAGCCTATAATATTGTAAATGAATATTCAGAAGAAGAATTATTTAGAATAATTAAAGAGTATGGTGAAGAAAGGTTTGCAAAAAGAATTTCACAATTCATTGTAGATAGAAGAATGAAGCATCCAATAGAAACAACATTAGAACTTGTTGATGTTATAAAAGCAGCAATTCCTGCAAAGGCAAGACGTGAAGGACCACATCCTGCCAAAAGGACATTTCAAGCTATTAGGATAGAAGTAAACAAGGAATTAGAAATTTTAAACAAAGCTATTGAAGATGGAATAAAAAGATTAAATTCTAAAGGGAGAATGGCAATTATTACATTTCACTCTTTGGAAGACAGAATTGTTAAGCTAAAATTCAAGGAGTTAAGTGATCCATGCACATGTCCAAAGGAGTTTCCAATATGTGTGTGTGGGAAAAAGCCAGAGATTAAGCTTATTACAAGAAAGGTAATTGAACCTTCCAAGGATGAATTAGAGGATAATCCTAGAAGCAGAAGTGCAAAACTTAGAATCGCCGAAAGAATTTAGGGGGAATAATAAAGTAAGGACGTGAATAATATGGTAGTAAAGGAATATGAGTATACTGGTAATGCAGCTATTAATCCCAATAGAAAAAGTACAGAAAGAGATAAAAAGAAATATGAAGAACTAAAAAAATCTAAGAAAAATAGAAATAGAAGAATAATAGAAGAAAAAAATAAAAAGAAAAAAGCAGTATTACAAATTGCTTGTTTAATTTTCATTTTAGGAATAACTCTTGTTACAAGAGATACTAAAGTATATGATATTCAGAATAGTATTGGAGATTTAAATAGTAAAATTAATGAAATAGAAGAAGAAAATGAAGCGATAAAGGTGGATATTTTAAAATATTCGTCAATATCTAATATAAGAAGTAATGCTGAAGAAAATTTAGGAATGACAATAGCTACAAAGGAGAATTCTGTGGAAATTGATTTGTCAAAAAATTATTTTGAATCTTTAAATAATGAGGATGAAAAAAATGCACAGGATAATAAAAGTATATTTTCAAAATTAATGGATGCACTTAATTTTTAGTGCATCCTAAGTACGTTATATTAAGAATAATATAATTTGTTTCGGAGGAATAAGAGTGAATAATAAAAGAATCAGAGATAAAGGCTTGTTAAAAAAAAGAGGTAGCATAGCATTTATAGTAATAACTTTACTTTTTACAGTACTAGCAATTCGTCTGTCTTATATTATGATATTTAAAAGTAATGAGTATTCAGCCCTAGCATATGAACAGTGGACAAGTGAAGTTAAAATAGATGCAAAAAGAGGAAGAATTCTAGATAGGAATGGAACAGAATTAGCTGTATCTGCAAATGTTTATAGAGTTGATTTTGATTTGAATTCTATAAGAAGCTATCTTTCTAAGCAAGAAGGAAAATCACAGTATACTACAACTGAGTCAATTGCACCTCTTATAGCAGAAGCTGTAAATATGGATGTTAATGAAGTTCAAAAAAAATTGGATTCTAAGTTGCCAAGTGGCTTAGATGCTGGATCAGCAACTTTAATTAGGAGAATTGAAAAAGCTGAAGCAGATAAAATAAAGGCCCTTAATATTTCAGGAATAATTGTTTCTCCAGATACAAAAAGGTATTACCCAAACAATAATTATTTAGCTCATGTTTTAGGAAGTACTAATATTGATGGAAAAGGACTTACAGGAATAGAATTAGAATATAATGATGAATTAGCAGGAGTTCCTGGAATGAAAATTACAGAGCTTGATAATAAAAGTGAGGATTTACCTTACACAATTTCACAATTTACTGCACCTGTAGATGGTAAGGATGTTGTATTAACTATTGATGAAAAAATACAATCATTTGCGGAGAAAATAGCTGAACAAGCTTATTTAGATAATAAAGCTGTAGCTGCTTCAGTTCTTGTAATGGATCCTAAAACAGGTGAAGTATTAGCAATGGTAAATAAACCAGATTTTGATCCTAATACTCCATATTCTGGGATAGAAAATTTTGAAGGCTCAAATGATGGGGAAAAGCTTCAAAAAATGTGGAGAAATAGATTAGTTAATGATACTTTTGAACCAGGATCAATTTTCAAAGTTATAACATCTATTACAGCAATGGAGGAAAACGTAATATCTCCCAATGAAACTTTTCAGTGTAATGGAAGTTTAACCTTTGGAAATAGAACTATAAAATGTTGGAGAACTCAAGGACATGGATCTCAAACTTTTCCTGAAATAATTCAAAATTCTTGTAATGTAGGATTTATGCAACTAGGAGAAAAAATAGGGAAAGAAAAATTATGTGAATATATTAAAAAATTTGGTTTTGGTCAAATAACTAACATAGATTTACCAGGTGAAGCTTCAGGTATTGTAAAATCCGTGGATAAGATTTCACAGACAGATTTAGCTACAATTGCTTTTGGTCAAACGAATACAGTAAATTCAGTTCAATATATGGCTGCTTTTAATGCAGTTGCAAATGGTGGAACATGGATTCAACCTCATGTGATGAAAGAAATAACTCATGAAGAAGATGGAACAAAAATAGTAGATAGATCTTTTGATCCAACTAAAAAAACTGTAGCAAGTGAAGAAAATACTAAATTATTAAGAAGTTACCTTGAAAATGTTGTTACAGCTGGTTCTGCCACTAGTACTTATATTGAAGGTTATCATATTGGTGGAAAGACAGGGACAGCTCAAAAGGTTATTAATGGTGTATATCAGCCTTCAAAATATATTTCATCTTTTGTGGGAATGGCACCAGTTGACGATCCTAAGGTTACAATTATGATAACTGTAGATGAACCAAGTAATGGAGCATATTATGCTGGACAAGTATGCGTACCATATGCTAAAACATTATTTAGTGATATATTTAATTATTTAGATAGTAACTTTTCAGTAGAAAATGAAAATTATATTGCAAAAGATGTTGTCATACCAGAAGTAAGAGGTTTAAAATTAAGTGATGCTGAAAAAACATTAAAAGATTCTAAAATATCATATGAAATTGAGGGCACAGGAAATACTGTAAAGACTATTACTCCATTTCCTGGATATACTATAAAGGAAGGGCAGAAAGTAACTATAAAAACAGACGGGGATACTTCAAATGATGTTATTATGCCATCTGTAAAAGGTTATTCTCTAGAACAAGCCAAATCTTTATTAGATTTATTAGGCATAAAATATTCTGTGATAGGGGAAGGCCAAGTTTCAGCACAAAGTATACCACAAGGAGAATTAATACAAAAAGGAACAGTAGTAACATTAAAATTATTAAAGTCAGATTACAAGGATTAATGAAATACAGTAGAGGTGAAAAAAATGATTTTAAAAGAATTATTACAAGAATTAGATTATGAGATAATACAAGGAAATACTGAAATTGAAGTAAATAATGTTAATTATGATAGCAGAAAAATAAAAGCAGGAGATATGTTTATCTGTATTAAAGGATATAGTTCAAATGGACATGATTATGTAAAAGCTGCAATAAAAAATGGAGCAAAAGTTATTGTATGTCAAGATATGGTTGAAGCTGAAGAGAATATTACAATTATCAAAGTAAAGGATACAAGATATGCAATGGCAATAATCTCTGCTGCATATTTTGGAAATCCTGCAAAAAAGCTAAAAATAATTGGTGTAACAGGAACAAAAGGAAAAACTACAACAACATATATGATAAAATCGATGCTTCAAGCAGCAGGATTTAAGGTAGGATTAATTGGTACTATAGAAACAATAATAGGAGAAAAACATATTCCAGCTGAGAATACAACACCAGAATCATTTGTTATTCATGAATATTTTAATGAAATGGTGAAAGCAGGAATAGATTGTGTTGTTATGGAAGTTTCCTCTCAAGGATTAATGCTTCATAGAACAGCAGGAATAGAATTTGATTTTGGTATTTTTACTAACATTTCTCCAGATCATATTGGACCTAATGAACACAAGGATTTTCAAGAATATATTAATTGCAAAGGAATGTTATTTAAACAATGTAAAGTTGGAATTGTAAATTCTGATGATAAAAGATATGAAGATGTGATTAAAGGACATACTTGTAAAATCGAAACTTATGGACTAAATGAAAAAGCAGATTTAAGGGCTAGTAATATTGAATTAATAAAAGGAGCTGGATTTTTAGGTATAAAATATAAATTATCTGGATTACTAAATAATGAAGTTTCTGTTGATATTCCAGGGAAATTCAGTGTATACAATTCATTAACAGCAATTGCAATTGCAAGACATTTTAATATTAATATGGAACTTGTAATAAAAGCTCTTAAAGAAATAAAAGTTAAAGGACGAGTTGAAATAATACCAATCTCTAAAGAGTTTACTTTAATGATAGATTATGCTCATAATGCAATGAGTCTTGAAAGTATTTTAACAACATTAAAAGAATATAATCCAAGTAGATTAGTTTGTCTTTTCGGTTGTGGAGGAGATCGTTCAAAACTTAGACGTTTTGAAATGGGAGAAGTATCAGGTAAACTAGCTGATTTAACCATAATTACATCTGATAATCCAAGAACAGAAGAACCACAAGCTATAATTGATGATATTAAAGTTGGAATAGGTAAAACTACAGGGAAATATGTAGAAATATTAGATCGTAAGCAAGCAATAAAATATGCAATTGAAAATGCAAAACATGGAGATGTAATAGTGTTAGCAGGAAAAGGTCATGAAGATTACCAAATACTTAATAGTGGTAAAATTCATTTCGATGAGAGAGAAGTTATTTCAGATATTGTAAAGGAATTACAATTAAAATAAGCTTAATATGTGAAAGAGGCGATATACTTGGAACTAACCTTTGAGGAATTGATAAATTCAATAAATGGTGAAATTATAAAAAAAGAAAGTGAAGAATTTAATTCTCTTTGTACAGATACAAGAAAAATTCAAAAGAACAACATTTTTCTTGCATTAAAGGGAGAAAATTTTAATGGAAATAAATATATTATGGAAGCCTTTAGTAAAGGGGCATCTATTGCAATAGTAGATGAAATATGTTTTGAAGAAAAAGATTTAAATAAAGCTAGTACTATTATTAAAGTGAAAGATTGTAATGAGGCTCTACTAAGCTTGGCAAAGTATTATAGAGAGAAGTTAGGTATTAAGGTTATTGGTATTACAGGATCTACTGGAAAAACTTCTACTAAAGATTTGGTGGCAGCTTTTTTAAGTGAAAAATACAAAGTTTTTAAAACAAAAGGAAACTTTAATAATCATATAGGTTTGCCTTTAATGATTCTAGAATTAGATTCTTCTTATGATGTGGCAGTTTTAGAATTGGGAATGAGCAATTTAGGTGAAATTCATACATTAGCAAATTGTTCAAGACCTGATATTGCTTTAATTACTAATATTGGATTATCCCATATAGAAAATTTAAAAACAAAAGACAATATTTTAAAAGCAAAGATGGAAATAACTGATTTTTTCAATGAAAACAGTATATTAATTATTAATGGTGAAGATGAATATTTAAATAAAATTCAGAAAGCTAATTATTCAATAATAAAAACTGGATATAATAAAGATGAAGACGTATATGCAGAAAATGTTGTCTTAAACGATGATAGTACATCATTTACAGTTGTAGATGGTGAAAATAAAATTGAGTTTACTTTGCCAATGGTAGGAGCTCATAATGTTTTAAATGGATTATTAGCAATTTGTGCCTGTAAATCATTAAATGTTACCTATGAAGAAATGATAAAAGGTATTAACAATATTGAAAACACTTCTATGAGACTTGAATTTATTAAGACAGATAGTATAACAATAATTAATGACTGTTATAATGCAAGCCCTGCATCAATGGAAGCAGCATTAGATGTGTTAAAAAACCATAAAGGTAGTAGAAAAGTTGCAATACTAGGTACAATGAGGGAGCTTGGACAAGAATCTGAAAAAGCTCATGAAAAAGTTGGAGAGTATGCTAGGGACAAAATTGATCTATTAATTGTAACAGGGGAATATAGTAAGAATTTTAGCAAAGGATTTGCAAATAATAATATTAAAATATATGATACTAAGAATGACTTGATAAAATCACTGAAGGATAATATAAGAAAAGGTGATGTTATTTTAGTTAAAGCGTCAAGAGGAATAAAATTTGAAGAAGTAGTAAATGAACTAATAAATATAGCAATTTAAAAGGAGGAAAGAGCTTTGGGGGAATTATTAAATGGATATTTTAATATTTCAATTATAAAAGCATTTTTATTTGGAGCATTATTTTCATTGGTACTTGGACCGATAATAATACCATTACTTCATAAATTGAAATTTGGTCAAAATATAAGAAAAGAAGGACCTAAAAGTCATTTAAAGAAAGCAGGAACACCAACAATCGGAGGTCTAATATTTTTAATTTCAATTGTTGCTGTAATGATATTAATGAGATATAAAATAAATGATGAAGGCATGATTGTATTATATGGTACACTTGCATTTGGTTTAATTGGATTTTTAGATGACATATTAAAAATTATTCATAAAGAAAATGAAGGTTTATCATCAAAACAAAAATTTGTTTTACAAATACTATTTTCAGCTGTAATAGCATATTATGGTTACAGAACCTTTGGTACAGAAATATTTATTTTTAAGAATTACACAATAAATCTTGGAATATTCTATATACCTTTTGTAATTTTTTATTTTGCAGCTGTTACTAATGCGGTAAATTTAACTGATGGATTAGATGGATTAGCTTCATCAGTAACAGTATTAGTATTACTTTTCTTTAGTATTGTATCTTATAACATGGGATATAATTCAGTAGCAGTATTTTCAATTGGACTTGTTGGAGCTTTATTTGGATTTTTAAGATATAATGCTTATCCTGCAAAGGTATTTATGGGAGATACAGGATCCCTTGCCTTAGGAGGAGCAATTGCTACAATTTTGCTTGTATTAAAAACGCCATTTTTGGTAATACTAGTAGGTGGTATATATGTTATTGAAACATGTTCAGTTATTATACAAGTAACATGCTTTAAATTAACTGGAAAGAGAGTCTTTAAAATGGCACCAATTCACCATCATTTTGAACAATTAGGTTGGAATGAAGTGAAAATAGTAACAGTTTTTTCAATAATAACATGTATTTTATGTATATTAGGTTTTTTTGTATATTAGAAAATAAGTGGAGGAAAAGATATGGTGAATACTAAACACCAAAAGAAAAAAATGGGCTCAATTGATTATGGAGTTTTTTATGTTGTAATTGTACTTTTAGCAATTGGAGTTGTAATGGTATATTCTGCAAGCTCATATTATGCCATGTACCATGATAAAGTTTCTAGTACATATTACTTAGTTAAACAAGCAATTTCAGCTGTTGCTGGTTTTATTGCAATGTTTTTCTTTATGAGTGTAGATTATCATTTATTAAAAAAGGTAACTGTTCCTCTAATGATTATTACTATACCACTACTTTTGGTGGTAAGACTTTTCCCGCCAGTAAATGGTGCACAAAGATGGATTCCTTTAGGACCTTTTGGATCATTTCAGCCATCTGAACTTGCAAAGTATGTAGTAGTTTTGTTTTTAGCAATGAGTATGGCAAATAAAGGTGAAAAGATTAAAGAATTAAAAAATGTTGTATTTTATATTGGAATTGCTGGTTTTTATGCTGGATTAATCTTAGCTCAGAAAAATTTAAGTATAGCTTCATTAATTATGATTGTTACTTTTATTATGATATTTTGTGATGGCGCTAAGAAAAAACATCTATTTTGTTATGTAGCACCAGTACTTCTTGTGGCAGTAGCAGTATTTACATTAGGTGAAGATTATAGAAGAGACAGATTATTAAATTTCTTAGATCCGTGGAAAGATGCTTCTGGAAATGGATATCAGTTAATTCAATCCTTTTATGCATTAGGTGCTGGAGGTATAACAGGACTTGGGCTTGGTCAATCTAGACAAAAAACATTATATATGCCAGAGCCACATAATGATTTTATCTTTTCAATAATTGGTGAGGAGTTAGGATTAATAGGATGCTTAGTAATAATTGCACTTTTTGTATTCTTAATTTGGAGAGGCATTAAAGTGGCATTATCTGCAAAGGACGTATATGGTATGCTCTTAGCAATTGGAATAACTTCAGTAATTGGAGTACAAGCAATTATAAATATTGCTGTTGTAACTGGTTCAATGCCAGTAACAGGGGTTCCACTTCCATTTATAAGTTATGGGGGAACATCTCTTGCAATAACTATGACTGCAGTAGGTATACTACTTAACATTTCAAGACAAAAAGATAAAGAAGTAAATTATAAAAAAGTCACTTAAGGTGACTTTTTTCAATATTTATTTTTTCTTAATAATATTTTAAGGAAAAAAAATCAATAAAGTGATATTATTATTATTGAGAATAAAATTAAGATAGGGATTATTATGGGAAAAGAAAGTAATATATACATAAAAAAAGCAAGAAGAAAAAGACTAAT
>JAAYPK010000097.1 GCA_012519845.1 Clostridiales bacterium | reverse complement strand
TTATGCTACGCATAAGGATTTTTATGCTACGCATAAGAATTTGTATAAAAAGGAGTCTTTATGGAAACTAGAATAGCATTAATAGGTATAATTGTAGAAAATATTGAGGCAGCTAACGTAATCAATGAAATACTTCATGAATATTCAAAATATATTGTAGGAAGAATGGGGATACCCTATAAAGATAAAAACGTTTCTATTATTAGTGTTGTAATAGATGCAAGTAACGATGTAATAAGTTCTTTATCTGGTAAATTAGGAATGATATCTGGTGTAAGTGTAAAAACAGTTTATTCTAGAAAGGGGTACCAAAATGTATAATGCTAAATCTAATATTGCTACAGAGTTTATTGATGATGAAGAAATAAAGAGTACTTTAGATTATTCAATGAAAAATAAAAACAATAAAGAATTAATTAATGAAATTATAAATAAAGCTAAAAATTTAAAAGGGCTTTCACACAAAGAAGCACTTTTACTATTAGATTGTGATTTAAAAGAAGAAAATGAAAAAATATTTAATTTAGCGAAGGAAATAAAAAATAAATTCTATGGTAACAGAATAGTAATGTTTGCTCCATTGTATCTTTCAAATTATTGTGTAAATGGATGTACCTATTGTCCATATCATCACAAGAACAAACACATATGTAGAAAAAAATTAACTCAAGAAGATATAATCAAAGAAGTAACAGCTCTTCAAGATTTAGGCCATAAAAGATTAGCTATAGAATCTGGAGAAGATCCTGTTAATAATCCAATTGAATATATTTTAGAAAGTATAAAAACAATATATAGTATAAAGCACAAGAATGGAGCTATAAGAAGAGTAAATGTTAATATTGCAGCAACAACAGTAGAGAATTATAAAAAATTAAAAGAAGCTGGAATTGGAACATACATACTTTTTCAAGAGACATATAATAAAGAAAGTTATGAGAAACTTCATCCAACAGGTCCAAAGCATGATTATGCTTATCATACAGAGGCTATGGATAGAGCAATGGATGGAGGGATAGATGATGTTGGAATAGGTGTTTTATTTGGTCTGAATATGTATAGATATGATTTTGTTGGATTACTTATGCATGCAGAACATTTGGAAGCAACAAAAGGAGTTGGACCTCATACAATTAGTGTACCAAGGATACGACCAGCAGATGACATAAATCCAGAAGAATTTACTAATGCAATTTCAGATGATATTTTTGAGAAAATAGTAGCAGTATTAAGAATTGCAGTTCCTTATACTGGTATTATAGTTTCCACAAGAGAATCACAAGAAACAAGAGAAAGAGTATTAAAAGTTGGAGTTTCACAAATAAGTGGTGCATCTTGTACAAGTGTAGGTGGTTATGCAGAAAAAGAAAAGGAAGATGAGAATTCAGCACAATTTGATGTTAATGATAACAGAACCTTAGATGAAATTGTAAAATGGCTTTTGGATATGGGACATATTCCAAGTTTTTGTACTGCTTGTTACCGTGAAGGAAGAACTGGAGACAGATTTATGAAGCTTGTTAAATCAGGACAAATTGCAAATTGCTGTCAACCTAATGCTTTAATGACATTAAATGAATATTTAGATGATTATGCTTCAGAAGAAACAAAAGAGAAAGGTAGAGAAGTTATTAATATAGAAATAAATAACATAAAAAGTGATAAAGTTAGAAAAATAGTTGAAGATAATTTAAAAGAGATTGATCATGGTAAAAGAGACTTTAGATTTTAGTTATATAGGTACTTACTTAATATAGTAGGTACCTATTTTATTCTTTAGGTAATTATATAATTGACTAATGGAAAATTTACTAATAAAATATGAATATAGTATTAAGTGTAATTATTTAAAAATTTATACAGTAGGGGGCGTAGAATGAGTACTATTTTTACTTTGAAAGATATACTAACAGTTTTAAAAAAGAGAATTTACTTAATTGTAATTGTGGTTATTTTATTTACAGGGGTGGCGGCGCTATATAGCTATTTAACAGTTAAACCCATTTACAATACAAGTACTACATTGTTTATAGGAAAATCATCTTCAGATGGTCAATCTGATTACAGTAGTAATGATGTTGTATTATACAGGCAGTTAATGGGAACATATGCAGGACTTGTAGGTTCAGAGGATCTTATTAACAGGGCATTAATTAATAATAATATTGATGCTTCATCAAGGCAAATTCTTGGCAATTTAACAATAAAACAAGTTGAGAACAGTCAATTTTTACAGTTAAGTATAAAAACAGGGGATAAATATTTAGGGGTAGATGTATTAGATGCCATTACATCTGAATTTATAAAAACTTCAAAGGAATTAATACCTAATGGATTAATAAGTGTTGTAAATACTCCTAAAGTTCCAGAAGGATCAATTAACAGGGGAGTAAAGACATATTCCTTAATGGGATTTTTAATTGGATGTATTTTTGGAATTTGTTTATCAATAATATTTGAGGTGTTTGACAATAGTATAAAAAGCATTGAAGACATTGAAAAAGAAATTGGAATTCCTATTTTAGGAACTATACCAGTTTGTAAAGATAAAAAAGAAGCCTCTAAAAAAAATGTTGGGGGGATAAAATATGCCTAGTATAAATGAAAATTCTGAAAGTATATTTTCTGAATCATTCAGATCTATAAAAGCAAGTATAAAATATTCTTCTGCAGATAAAAACAAAAATGTAATATTAATTACTTCAGCTAATGCAGGAGAAGGTAAGTCAACGATTTCTTCTAATTTAGCAAGAGTTTTTGCAGAGGATAAAAAGGTGCTTCTTATTGATTGTGATTTAAGAAAGCCAACTATTCATAAGAAATTTCAATTACCTGTTACTAAAGGATTAACTGATTTTTTAGTTTGCGAGGTGGATTTTAATAATGCTATAAAAAAATATAGTGACAATCTTCATATAATTGTAGCAGGTACTAAAACAATAAATCCTGCAAAGTTAATTGATTCTGAAAATATGGATAGTCTTATTAAATTAGCAAGGGAAAAATATGATTATGTTATTTTAGATACAAGCCCTTTAGGAGTTTTTGCAGATTCACAAATATTAATTAATAAGGTAGATGGAGTAGTTGTAGTTGCTGAATACGAAAAAACACAAAAAGATAAACTTAAAAATTGTAAAGAAATAATTGAGAAATATGATGGAAAAATAATTGGAGCAATTTTAAATAATGTTAGAGTAAGTAAAGAATCTTATTATGGTTACTATTAATAGACAAAAGAAAGGAAAGAAGATTAAGGTTATAAAAAATGGAAAATGAAAAAAAACAACTAATTAATATACTTAAGGATTCTTTAAATAATAGTAAATATAAGAATATAGAATGTAATAATTGGAATGAAATATTTCAAGAAGCAATAGAACATGACCTTAGTTCACTAGTTTATTATACCTTAGACAAATCAATATTAAATAAAATGGATGAAGGCTTATTAAATGATTGGAAAAAAGATGTATTTTTTTCAAATGTTCATCAAATTAAAACAATAAATGAAATATATGAAGTAATATCTGATTTAGTTGAACTAGGTGTAGAAATAATCTGTTTAAAAGGTTTAGTATTAAGGGATTATTATCCTAAGGCAGAACTGAGAACTATGAATGATGGTGATATTTTAGTTCATAAGGAAGATTTTTCAAAAGTAAGTGAATATTTATTAAATAGAGGATATAAATGTAAAGGTGAAATTAATAATTTACATGAAGTATTTTATTCTGAAAATACAAATAATATAATAGAAGTTCATTGGAAGTTAGTAAATGAGAATTATACTTTTAAAAACACAAAAGAATTTGAAGAGAATTTATGGACAAACAGTATTGCTAAAAAAATAAATGGAGTTAATGTTAGAGTACTTTCTAGCGAGGATTCAATTATTCATCTTTGCTTCCATATGGCAGTTCATGCAAGATATAGTGGTTTTGGGTTAAGACAAATTTTTGATTTAGCTGTGTTTATAGAAAATGAAAAAATTGATTGGTTTCTTTTAATGAAAAGAGCTGAACAATTTGGGATAACTAGATTTTTAGATGGAATGTTAGTATTGTTAAATAAATATTTTGACGTTGTAGTACCAAGAATAATTATTGAGGATACTAATATAAAAAAAGAAGAAGTGGAAATTTTTATAAACTTTGCTTATTTATGCGGTAATAATGGAAAGAAAAATGAAATTGAAGACTTTAAGTATTTAGCAAGAAATGGTATAGCTAAGAAAAAAGAATGTAGTAATTTTCTAAAAGTAGCTAGATTTATAATTCCAACAAAAACTAAGCTTAAACATACTTATAAAGGTGCAGATAAATTTACTATTCTACTTCCTTTTTATGCAATTCACTATATATTTAAAAAAGGTGTTATTAATAAATATGGAATTGTACAATGTGCTAAAAATATTAGTGAATCTTTAGCTATAGGTAATAATAGGAGAAAATTCTTAATTACATTTGATATATAGAAGAAAAAGTTTAAATTAATAGGATGTGCAAAATGATTGTCATTTATACGCTATCCCGATAGGGTTAGCATATGAAATTTTGCACATCCTATTTATATTTTCTAAGAAATTACATTAACTTTTAACTGATGGATAAGTAATTTACAATTTAAATAGATTTTTCTACTAATTTAGTTTTTGATAGTGAATAAACCTTATCACATATTGATAATGCAGATGGTCTATGAGTTATTATAATACAAATTGGCTTAGGATTAAGTCTTTTAATAGATTGTAGAACTTTTATTTCTGTATTTTCATCTAGAGAAGATGTGGCTTCATCAAGAATTAATACATCCTTTAATTTAATTAGTGCCCTTGCAATAGCTAATCTTTGAGCTTGTCCTCCAGAAATCCCAAGACCTTTTTCGCCTATTACAGTGTTAATATTATTTTTAAGAGAAAATACAAAATCATAGGCACATGCCGCTTTAAGGCAATTAATTATTTCATCTTCAGTAACATTTTCATTACCTAAGGAGAGATTATCTTTAATTGTACCAGAAAATAGAGTATTTCCTTGAGGAACATAAGAGATATATTTTCTATGGGCAGGATTTATTAGGTTATTATTTATCTTAATTGTACCTTCAGAAGGCTTAATAAGTGATAATAGCAATCTAATAAGGGTTGTTTTGCCTTCCCCTGAAGGACCTACTAAACCAATTGTTTCACCATTATTTATATTTAGGTTAATATTTTTCAATATAGTATTTCCAGAATCATAATTGAAGGACACATTATTAAAGTTAATATTATTAATTCTTATTTCACTTACTTCAATAGGTTCTTCTAAAGTCATTTTTTCAATTTCATTAATTCTATCGATAGCACCTAAAGCATTAATAAATTGAGGGAGACTTACTGATAGTCCATATATTGGTGCCTGTATAGAAGTGAATAATTGAAGCATAGCAGTTAAATCACCAAAGGCATTAGAACCATTTGATGAAAATGCATATACACCCCAAATAAGCACAGAAAAATACCCTATAGTGGAACTTAAAGAAAGAAGTCCATTTGAGATGGAACTGAAATAACTCTTTTTAAGTGAAAGATCATATCTTTCTTTTTGTATAGTTTGTAGTCCTTTAATTCTAATTTTTTCTATACAAAAACTTTTTATAATTAATATATTATTGAAGCTTTCTTGTAAAAAGCTATTATAAGTTGTTTCTTTTTGTTGTATTTTTATATAAAATGCCTTTAATTTCTTACCATAAAGTTTACTTAATAATATTAATAAAGGAAATAAAATTATTGCAAATAAAGCCATATATTTCGATATAGTTAATATTGCAAAAAAAGATGATATTAACATTACAATTAATGATATTAATGAAGGTATGTTATTAACAATAACATTAGTAATAGTTGAAATATCATTTGTTATTCTTGTTAATAAATCAACGCTATGATGTTTACTATGTTCAATCCATTTTGAATTGATAATGTGAGTATACAAATTTTCTTGTAACTTATTTTTTAATTTTTCAGAACATTTAGTTGAAAATATGTTTTGAGAAATTGATAAAAACATCTGAAATATAATTAACATTCCAAGTAAAATAATATTAAGTTTTATTAATGATAAATTGTTTTTTGTTGCATTATCAATAATGTATTTACTTAACATTACCCTTCCTAAGTTTGCTAGTGATAATAAAGTGCCAATAATAATTAATAAAATAATATATGGTATAGATTTTCTACAATTATTGTAAAACCACCTAAATTTAAGTAACAAACTATTCATATTCGCTCCTTTTTATGGTATAGTATATATGTTATTTCAATTATATGTTAATTTTATCATAATATAATGTAATTACCAATAGTAGTATAAAGGAGCTGTAAAGTATTATGAGTGGTGTTATTTGGGGATACATTAATATAAATAATAAGGATATAGATGAAGAACTATATAAAAAAGTGGAGAACCAAAGGCATAAATATAAAATTGATAAATATGAATATATTATTAATAAAAATGTTTTTATGGGATGTGGTCTTCAATTTATCACCAAAGAATCGAAAAGAGAAGTGCTTCCATTTTATGATAAGGAAAGTGATTTATTAATTACTTGTGATGCAATTATTGATAACAGGAAAGAATTATTAGTTTTATTAGGAATTAATAATAAAAAACCTGGTGATTATACTGATAGCGAGTATATATTAATGAGTTATAAAAAATGGGGGGAAGAATGTCCTAAATACCTGTTAGGTGATTTTACTTTTGTTATTTATGATATAAAGCAAAATAAAGTCTTTTGTGCTAGGGACCAAGTAGGGATGAGATGTTTGTATTACTATTTTGATAATAATATATTTGCATTTTCCTCATTGTCTGATCCACTTCTTGAATTAACTAATATAATGCCAGAAATAAATGAACGGTGGCTTACTGATTTTTTATCAGCCTTTGGTGTTGTTCATATCACAGAAGAAACAGAAACTATTTTTAATGGTATTAAACTACTTAAATGTGGTAATAAATTTTCTATTAAAGAGAATAAGATGATAGAGGAAAAATATTGGGATCCAATAAAAAATGTTAAGAAATTAAAGCTTAATAGTGAAAAAGAATATATAGATAAGTTTTTAGAAATATATTCAGAAGCTGTTAGATGCAGATTACGATGTGATGGGGAAGTTGGACTAATGTTAAGCAGTGGTTTAGATTCTGGCTCTGTTGCAGCAATTGCATCTAGACTTCTTAAAGAAGAAGGAAAATCATTAAAAGGATTTTCATCTGTTCCAATAAAAGTAGGAAGCAAGAATATTCCAAAACACTTAATTGAGGATGAGACAAAAGGAATAAATATATTACAAAACTATATTTCTAATTTGGATGTTGAGTTTTGCAAATGTGAGGATAAAGATTCTAAAGAGGTAATGGATTATCTTGTTGATGTATTTGAACAGCCTTACAAAATTATTGAGAATTCTTTTTGGATAGAAGAAATAGCTAAAAAATCCTATGAAAAAGGTTGTAAAGTTTTATTAACTGGTCAATATGGTAATAGCACTGTATCATTTGGAGATTTTTTAATTCATGAAAAAACCTTATTCAAGGAAGGACGATTTATTACTTTTCTTAAAGAGTATTTTATATCTTCTAAAAGATATAATGTTTCAAAGAAAAAATTAGGAAAAGAAATAATAAAAGCTTTAATGCCATATAGCATTCTTAGGAAAAAATATTTAAAGTACAATCCAGGCACAGATAGATTTCATAATTGTGCTGTAAATAGAGAATTAATTAAAAAATGGAATGTGGAAGAAAGATTTGACAAACTTAATTTTAATTTATTTCCACAAAGAAATTATGATTTAAAAGAAATAAGAGAGAATATTGTTTCACCAATAGGATTTACTCATATATCCATTTTAGATTCTAAAATTGCATTGTACAATGGGATTATTAAAAGAGACCCTACAAGGGATATGAGAGTCATTGAGTTTTGTTTAAGTTTGCCACCGGAGATGTTTGTAAAGGATGGAATAGAAAGATACTTAATAAGAAAAAGTATGAAGGGATATTTGCCAGATGAAATAAGATTAAATTTGGTAAAAAGGGGATATCAAGCTTCTGATTGGATTTATAGATTATCAAAAAACTGGGACAATACTTTTGTTGAAATAAAACAAGCATTAAATAATGAAAAAATTACTAAATATTTGGATATAGATTTTTTAAAAGAAGAAATAGAAACAATAAGAGTTTTAGATGATGATACAGAAAAATACAAAGTAAGAATGTTTCTAATTATTTTATCGCTATCAAAATTTTTTGATAAATATAATTTTTAAAGGAGGTGAATTTATGAAAAAAGAATGGATGAATCCAGAAGTTAAGGATTTAACTGTTAAGATGACTGAAAAGAGTCCTAAGGTTACACAATCACAAGATGGTACTTTTACAGATCCAGATGGAAACCTATGGGTAAGTTTTTCTTAATAAGTTTTTAACATTATGGCTTAGTAATAATCCTTCAATATATTTGAAGGATTATTATATTTAAAGTTATGGGGGGAAATTAATGATAGGAATTGATTCAAAAATAAGTAAATCAAAAGAAATTGATGCTACTGATTTAAATGGTGAAAAAGTTATGATGAATATAGAAAAAGGGATTTATTATTCTTTAAATGAAGTTGGAAGTAGAATTTGGGAATTGATGAAAAAGGATATTACTGTACAAGAAATAATTAATATATTGCTAATGGAATATGAAATAGATAATGATACATGTGAAAAGGCAGTTTTAGCATATTTGAAGGATATGGAAGATGCAGAACTTATTAAGGTTATTTAGAAGCTATTTTAAATTTAATCTAAGAGATAAATATCTAATTCTAAAAGTTTTCATCTTATCTTTTTTAACTAGAATTTTACTTCTTATTATACCTTTTAAGTATATAAAGAAGCATCTGGGTAAAGTGAATGTAGAATCGGAATATAATTGTGAGGAGTGGGAAATAAACATATGTAAAAGAGTAAGGTGGGCTGTGAATAAAGTATCTAGGCACACATTATGGGAAAGCAAATGTTTGGTCCAAGCAATGATATCTCAGAAAATACTTTCTTCAAAAAATATAAAAACAACTTTATATCTAGGAGTTGGGAAAGAAGATGGGAATATGATTGCTCATGCATGGATTAGGTGTGGCAATTACTACGTTACAGGAGGAAATGGAGAAGGTTATGGAGTTGTTGCAAAATTTACAAAATAAAACTTATTATTATAAAATATATGGCTTAATTTTAAAATCACCCTTTAAGTTTAGTGAACTAGTTGAAATAGAAAAGAATATAAATAAAGATGTAGATGTAACAATTCAAATAAGTATAATAGATAAAAGAATTACAAGTAATTTAGAAAAAGGAATAGATCATAGCTTTGAAGAAAATGATTCCTGGTTTAGTGTTAAAGAAACAGCTATATATCATGTGAAAAATGGAAATGAAATTATTGTTGAACCAAAATGCACAGATATAAATAAAATAAAATGCTTTATCTTAGGATCGGCCTTTGGAATTATATTAATTCAAAGAAAAATAGTAGCTATTCATGGTGGTACTATTTTAATTAATAATAAAGGGATAATTATTACTGGAAAAATGGGAGCAGGAAAATCTACATTAACATCTGGTTTAAGATTAAAAGGGTATAAATTTTTAGCAGATGATGTGTCAGTAATTACAAAGGAAAGTAATAGTATATTTGTAAATCCAGCATATCCACAGCAAAAGCTTTGCAAAGATGCAGCAATTAAATTTGGATTAAATATTAAAGACTTACTTTTACTAGATGAAGATAGGGAAAAATATGCAATACCTTCTAGGGATAAGTTTCATTTAAATAAATCTAAACTAAATTGTATTTTTGAAATTTTAGTAAATGATAATGAAATTAATAAATCTGTAGTAGTAGAAGAGGTAATGGGTGTTGAAAAACTAAATAGAATTATTGATAATATTTATAGAGTAGAAATTGCAAAAAAAATTGGCATTAAGGGAAAATATTTTGTGAATATTTTAGATATTGCGAAGGATATTAAATATTTTAAAATATTAAGACCCAAAGGAGTATTTTCCATTAATGAACAAATTAATTTAATAGAAGAATTATGTTAAAATAGACTATGTATAAGTACAACATAGTCTACTTTTTTATTACCAAGTTTATATTAATTCATTTATTTCATCTAAATCTTCTTTGATTTTTTTACGTGTAAGAATTGAAAGATTTGATTCACGCATTTCTAATGCTTTTTTTAAAAGCCTTGATGCTTCATTAAGATTATTTTCATTTTTCAATATCATTCCATAGTAATAATAGGCTTCAGGAAATTTAGGAAGCTTAATTTCTTCTTGACTTAACATTTTTTCGTATAGTTCTTTTGCTTTTGTATAATCTCCTAGAAAGTAATAGCTTTCAGCTAAATTATCAATTATTACATTATTGTCATTAGAATATTCATAGGCTTCTTGGTTATATGATAATGCCTTTTCATAATTTTTATCTACAATATACAAATACCCTAGAGTTTCATAAATTGATGTGTTTTTGTAATTTGTATGAAGGTCTTCATATATTTCAATAGCCTTATCCAATTCATTATTTTTCCAAAGGTATAAACCTTCAGTTTGTTTGTAGGTATTTTTAATTGAATCATCGGATAATTTTTCATAATCAACCTTATCTAATAATTCTTTACATGCCTTTTTCTTTCCAAGGTAAATTTCAAGATATGCATATTTGAGAATTAATACTGGAGAAACATTAGGTTTTGAACAAATTTTATTATATAATTCCTCTGCTTTTTCATATTGTTTTTTATAAAATGCAATACCAGCTCTATATGCGGCTATATTTTCCATTAATGACATTTTAATTCCTCCTTTATATAAGTAATATTTTAATATATTTTAAGAAGTTATTCAAATGATAGGCGTAGTGCAGGAATATTAGTGTATAATAAAGAAAATGGTGGTAGAAAACTTAACCAAGAAAATTAAAGTTAAAGAGGTTTAAAATAATGAGAATATTACATACAGCTGATTGGCATTTAGGAAAAAATTTAGAAGGATATAGTAGACTTCAAGAGCAAGAAATGTTTTTAGATGATTTTGTAAAAATAGTTAAAGAAAACAACATAGATTTAGTAATTATTGCAGGAGATGTATATGATAGTTTTAATCCTCCAGCTAAAGCAGAAAAATTATTTTATGATACTCTAAAAAAAATATCTGAGGGTGGAAAGAGACTTAGTTTAGTTATAGCAGGAAATCATGATAGCCCTGAAAGGCTTGTGGCAGCAGGACCACTTGCTATGGAGCATGGAATAATTATGATTGGAACACCTAAGACTATAATTCCTACAGGAAATTACGGAAAACATAAAGTAATTGATTCAGGTGAAGGATATATTGAAATTGAAATAAATAATGAAAAAAGTGTTATTCTAACCATTCCATATCCAAGTGAAAAAAGATTGAATGAAGTATTATATGGAGAAATGGATGATGAGGAAGAAAAGTTAAAGTCTTATGGTGAGAGAATTAATGAATTATTTGATTCACTTAAAGATAAATATAGGGAAGATACTATTAATTTAGTTGTATCTCATTTATATACAATGGGAAGTGAAGAGGCAGGATCTGAAAGAAGTATTCAACTTGGAGGAAGTTATATTGTTCCTGCAAGCTGTTTTCCAAGAGAAGCTCAATATGTAGCTCTTGGACACATACATAAACCAATGATAGTACCTAAAAGTAATAAGAAAGTAAGATATTCTGGATCACCACTTCAATATAGTAAAAAGGAAGCAAATACACAAAAAGGGTGTATTTTATTAGATATTAAAGCTAATAAAGAAGTTTACTTTGAAAATATTAATTTTAAAACTTATAAACCAATTGATATTTGGAAATGCAATAGCATAGAGGATGCAATTGAAATGTGTAAAAAAAATAAGGATAGGGATAGTTATGTTTATTTAGAGATTAAGACAGATAGATATATAAGAGAAGATGAAATAAAAGAAATGAAAAGCAACAAAAAAGACATATTAGAAATTAATCCCAAAATAACTGGAATATATGAAAATAATAATTCGGAAGAAATTTTAGATAAACCTTTCAAGGAAATCTTTCAAGAATTTTATATGAAAGAAAGAGGTGTTGAACCTGAGAAAGAAGTAGTAGATATACTTATGTCAATTCTTTCAAAGGAGGAGGATAATAATGAAACCAATTAAATTAAAAATAAAGGGATTAAATAGTTTTATAGAGGAACAAACCATTGATTTCTTAAGGCTTACAGATAAAGGCTTATTCGGTATTTTTGGACCTACAGGAAGTGGAAAATCAACTATTTTAGATGGGATTACCCTTGCATTATATGGAGAAATATCAAGGAAAAGTACTAATTTTATCAATACAAACTGTGATGCACTACAAATAAATTATGAATTTCAGATCTCTGCTTCAGAAGTAAAAAAATATTCTGTATATCGTGAATTTAAAAGAGATAAAAAGACTGGAAATTCTATTTCGGGGAAATGCAAAATTGTTGATATATCAGGAGATGAGCCAATAATTCTTGCTGAAAAAGTAAGAGAGGTAAACGAAAAGTGCAAAGAAATAATAGGCTTAGGAATTGATGATTTTTTAAGAACCGTAGTTTTGCCTCAAGGAAAATTTAGCGAGTTTTTAAAACTTGAAGGGAAAAGCAGACGTGAGATGCTTGAAAGATTATTTAATTTAGAAAAATATGGTGATGATCTTTCTAATAAATTAGGGAAGGAAATATCAAAGAATAGAATATTAAATAATCAACTTATTGGAGAAATGAAAGGGTATGAAGATATTTCTAAAGAAAAATTAGTTGAAAAAGAAAAGGAGTACAATAATTTAGTAAATGTTTATGAAGAAACTAATAAAAAATATTTAGATATAGAGGAACAATTTACTGAGATAAAAGAAATATATGATTTAAATGTGGAACTTAAAGAATATTTAAATGAGGCAAAACTTATAAAAGATAATGAAGATGAAATAAAGAAATGTAAAAAAAAGCTTCACCTTGGGGAAGGCGCGTTAAAGGTAAATCCATTTATTTTGTCTTTAGAAAGTACAAGAGAAGAGCTTAAAAGTACCAATAATCATAAAGAAAAATTAATTATTGAAATAGATGAAATAAAGGAAAAAAGCAAAAAAATTGAAGAAAGTTTTATTAAAGCTAAAGATAAAAAGGAAAATGAGTTACCAATTCTTAAATTAAGAGAAGAACGAGCAAAGAATGCTTTAGAAGAGAAAAAATTAATAGATGAAATAAATATTGAATTAAGCAAAATAGTAAAACTTAAAAATACATTAAATTTACAAAAGGAAGAATTTGAAGAAAATTTAAAAAAAGTCAATTTAAATATTAATAGCATTAACGATATTATAAAGAAGAATGAAGAGGAGATAGAGTCATTAAATATAGACAGCAGTATAAAAGAAGGAGTTCAGCAAGGAATTTTATTAAATTCTCAATATACAGAATATAAAAATAGATTTGATAGAAACAATGAAAAAAGAAAAGAACTAATTAATAAATATAATAATTATAAAGAAATTATTAATATTACTAATGAAAAATTAATTATTAAAACAAATCT